>JAVCDB010000021.1 GCA_030765205.1 Candidatus Aadella gelida
CAGTAGACATTGTCGGGCTTTCCGGATCATCTTGATTCCCCCATTCCGAGGCACTTGTGCCGTAATAAGGTTCGTTCATAGCGTCCCACATTAGTATTTCGTCACAACCTTTATAGTGATCAACAAAGGTTCCGATCAAAGCCATAAGCTCGCTTTGTTTCTCCGAATCTTTAATAACTTCAGGATGACCTGTATCTCCTGAACCTGACCCGTATGCTATCCAATAATCAAACAGTGTCGGTATTATTTTAGTATCCGTTACCGCAGCGGATTCTATAAGCGCGTCCATGTCCGCATAGAGTTTAGCTTCATCATAGAATGCCAGTGTCGGTCCGGAGAAATCCACTACATCTCTAATATCCGTGAATAAAAATACCCTTACGACATCGGATCCGTATCCGTTCAAGGAGTCAATAAGAACCTGTTTATTGTTCCCCGTGCTGAACCCATACCAGGAATTTTGTGACCCAACATCATTCCCATAAGACATCCATGGCAGATTCATTCCTTTTGTAAAAGTTCCCTCAGGAATACTCGAGCTACTTATTCGGTTGCTAGCATAGTAGGTATAGACCGTACCATTCGCTTCTGTAGTACTTATAAGGTTACCTACCGAATCATACTCGTATTTGGCCACAAAATTACCGCTTATATCCACTTCGTTAGTGTACTGGGGTTGACGTGTATCTGAAAAATAATTACTAAATATTTTTGATGTCCCGTTTGGTCTCGTCTCTTTGGTTAATAGACCATACCCCTCAGTTAGATGGTTCTCATCTGTATACTCATATTTTGTTTCATCAGCAAGCGTTTTTGTTTCCATAAGTCCGGAAGCATAATATGTGTATACTGTATCGTCAAAGTTCTTCTGGTCGACTACAGTTCCGGCCGAATCATACTCATAGGTAACAAGAATAGTACCTGCAGCATCATACTCACTTATATACTGCGCTTGGTCCGTCACAACAAAGTAATCAGAAAATGTTTTGTATGTGTCGTCCGGTCTGGTCTCCTTTGTAAGTACACCATACCCTTGGCTATTCCAGTTTTCATTACTATAATCGTAAATTGTTTCGTCTGGGAGGGTCTTTGTTTCCATTAAGCCACTTGAATAAAATGTAAATGTGTATATGGTCCCATCTGCTTCTTCCTGCCCTATAGGATTTCCTGAGGAGTCATACTCATAAGTAACTACTATATCACCCGAAGCGTCATACTCTTTTACGTATCTGTACTGCCTTGTAAGCGCATAATAATCTGTAAAAGTTTTGTATGTTTTGTCCGGTCTGGTCTCTTTCGTTAAAAGGCCATATCCTTCGGACATATAATCTTCATCGGTATAATCAAAAAGTGTACCGTCAAGGGTTTTTGAGGCCATACGTCCGCTTACGGGATAAAAGACATATATCGTGTCCTTTTCAGTCTTCCCTATAAAGTTACCCGAAGCGTCATACTCATATATAACTGAAAGGTTACCATCTTTGTCGTATTCATTAACAAATCTGAACTGTCTTGTCCCTGCATAATATGCGCTAAAAGTCTTGTAGGTATCATTCAGTCTGGTCTCTTTGGTTAAAAGGCCATACCCATCGCCTAGATAATCTTCGTTCGAATACTCATAAACGGTCCCATCGTCCATTGTTTTAGTTTCCATCAATCCTGACGCATAGGTAGTATATGTAGGAACCGCAAATACGGGTACCGTACCAACGGTCCAGATGAAAAGCATCAATAAAACAACCGCTTTTGAAATCAAACCTATAGTGTTTTTTCTCTTTTTTCTTATCATGATTTAATCCTTATTATATGTTATATTACGAAAAAGTTATTTCTGCACTCTCATTCTATCATATACGGGGTCTCATTCAAGATATAATATTCTACCTATTTGAAAC
Source organism: Candidatus Aadella gelida (assembly GCA_030765205.1). Taxonomy (GTDB): domain Bacteria; phylum Omnitrophota; class Gorgyraeia; order Tantalellales; family Tantalellaceae; genus Aadella; species Aadella gelida. Next base: position 1,896 of record JAVCDB010000021.1, read on the forward strand.
CCTAACTATTTTATGATTTTTGCCCCGTCTTCACCCGTTATATAGGCTGGATCAGCATATATTTTCTTTGCCCTTATTTTGCCTATTTCATCGCATTTATTCGTGATCACAATGTCGCGGCAGGCTATTCTATCGTAAAATTCGCTATACAAAGCGGTATCTTCATCGGAAAAAGACCCGTGATGCGGCGCCTTCACGATATCTGCCTTGAGAGCGAGTCCACATGACAATATTTCATTAATTGCCTTTTTTTCGATATCTCCGCAAAAAAGGAGGCTATCTCCATCTTTAATCATAATTTTCATTACAACAGAAGAATTGTTTATATTATCATACTGCCCCCCTCTTTCAGGATGAAGAACCTTAATGTCAGCATCCTCAAACCCTTTAATTGCATCTCCCCTGGACACTTTGATCCTTTTGATATTTTTATCCAGAAGCATACATCTATTCTCGTCATTGAGATAGAACTTGTCATTACTTTCCGCGACATCACTTTCGATTATCGTGCCTACATTAAAATTCGATATCAAATAAGGAACTCCTCCAAAATGATCATCATGAAAATGCGAGATAACAATACAGTCAATTTTTCTTATGCCTCTATCTCTTAAATACGGTTCTATGATATTTTCACCGTCTCCCCGTCCGCAATCAATCAGCATTGTCCCTCCATCCTTAAATTCTATTAATGTAGCATCAGACTTTCCTGAATCAAAAAATGTGACACATGTCTTCTTTGAAGGAAATCTTAGAACTTCGTTCCATATAAATACGTTCAGAGCACATAAAACTATCATTACCATAGTCACGATACCTGTTTTTTTGCGGCGAAAAAATAGTACGGCTGTTATGACAATATAAAAAATACAGATAGAGATAAGATTCGGAGACGCGACCTTAACAAATGAACCCGGCATCCTTTCTATAATGCCTAGGGTTTTCATCAGGCCCATAATGACTTGTTCCAGAATGCGTGATAAAAAGACAGTAATGCCTGCAAGAAAACTTATCTGTCCCGTAATTAGAAGCATTCCTCCCAATATTATCGTCACGAAAAGTGCAGGAACAGCTACCATATTAGCAATAGGCGAAAGCAATGGTATAATTCTAAAATATGCGGCTATTACGGGTAGCATTCCTACAAGTACGGCAAAAGATATCAGGAACCCTTCGGTTATATATGCTCTTATACCCGAAAAATATGAATGATTTCCTTTATTTACTACAATGCCCATCGACGGTGTCACATAGACAATGGACAGCACCGCGATATAGGAAAGTATAAAACCCGGCTGAAATAGTTGTCCGGGACCCCAGAATAATATAATGAAGGCCGAGATAACTATCGAATGCAAAATATCCGTTCTCCTGCCTGACAATATTCCTGCCATAACGAACGAACACATTATAGCGGCTCTCACAGTAGACGCCCGCCCTCCGGAAAAAACCGCAAAAAAGGCTATAAGAACCATAGTACCGATATATGTCACTTTTTTGGGAAGCCCCAATAACTTTAATATCACAATGAAGATCACAGATAAGATCCCTACGTGAAGCCCGCTGACCGCAAGAATATGCATAGTTCCCGTTCTTTTAAGAGACTCTTTTAACCGTACCGGGACATCGCTTCTTACCCCTAAAACAACTGACTTCACTATGCCGGCAGTTCCCGGCGATAGATATTTATCCAATACCTTTTCAGAACATCTTCTTAAATCGTATATTTTTTGTTTCACCAAAAAAGACAACTTATTGTTCCGGCCTGTCCTTGAATTAATATCAAGTGTGTCAGCGGACATTATGGAGCGGATATTCTTATGTCCAAGATATCTTCTATAATCAAACCCCGAAGGGTTTGTCTTTTTTGTCGGCAGATATAATTTACCGGTAATAACTAATTCATCGCCTATATTCGGGATATATTTCGGTTTTGAGGCAAGAATACGAACTTTTCCCGTCACTTCCTTTTCCTCTCCATCACATAGTGCCCGATAGGCCTTTAGATCAAAAACAATATATCTGGAATAATCATTTTCTGCCCATTCCGGTTCTCTCGCAACTATTCCCTGAACACTTGTTTTTCCGGACATATTACCGGCAAGATGCGAAATATCGTTATCCAGCGGGGCGACAGTCGAAAGATACCGGATGTAGCCTAGCATCAGAAATGCAATACATAGAACAACATAAAAGATCTTTTTTCTTTTTAGAGCTATCAATGAAAAGATTATCAAAAAAGCGGACAAAAAAATTACATGCACCGCCCTCCCCGGGGGCAGCAATGAGGGAAACATATCGGCAATTAAAATTCCGATAAAAAAACACATTATTAGAAGCAATATGGGTCTTTTCATGAGCACCGCACTTAAAATGATACGCGACTTCTGATCTCATCCAGTTTCTTCTTTCCTATTCCCTTTATCTCAAGCATTTCATCTTCGTTATTTATATTCCCGTAAGTCTTTCTGTAATCGAATATACGCCGGGCAAGAACCTTACCTATTCCCGAAATATCCGTTAACTCACCCACCTCAGCCTTGTTCACATTAACACGCCTTTTATCGTTAATCTCCTTCAGGATTTCCTGAATAGTCCCCGGCTCATCTCTTTCTACTGTAATATTCTTAAATTGAGAGGAGTTCCTGCAATAAAGAAAGCCCGCACCGATTAAAAGGACAAATATAAGTATCCCCAAAAAGATCTGTTCATATTTTCTTCCATTCATCCCGAAAACCCCCAGATCTTCATTATATCCTCATTTTGTCTTTTGTCAACTTTTAATTGATTTTTAACGAAATGATATGCTAAAAAAAGAGGTGTCCCGTATTTGATAAGGAACACCTCTCTTATCTATCTCTATTCTGTTACTCTAACTAAGTATAGATCATCATAAGTTCCCGTAATCCAGAAATCCTTTCCATTCCACTCTATGCCCGTGGTTTTCTTGGCTGGAGACTTGAAATATCCCAATATCTTAAGCGCGTCAACATCAACTTTGAAAACTTTCTGATTATACCAGCTTGTTATCCACAAAAAGTGTCCGTCCCAAGTTAATTGAGAGGGTTCGGATATCCCCTTAAGATTTCTTTTATCAAGCAGCTCTCCGTTTTCATTAAATCGTAAGATATGATATTTAGTTCCGCCAATTCCCCTAGTCCAGGTAATAACATGTAATTTCTCTTCGGCAAACACCATTCCGGCAGGATGTGCGGGGGACAGCGAAACATTGAAATCAGAAGATATTTTTCTTCCCTCAATGCTAACCCTATATAATTTCTTTTCGTCCCAATCTGTGATCCAAAAGTCGCCCTTACCGTCACGCTTCAGGCTTTCCGTAAAGGATCCAAACGGTTCCAGTTCATATTCCATCTTTTCGTTTTCAATGTCTATTACCCACGTCCCGATACCGCGACCGTTACAAACCATGAGTTTGCCATCATCCAATGTCAATCCCTCGTGATAACCTTTAGGTAATGCGACTTTTTTTATAATCTCTATCTTCATAGACTTCACCACATTTTCAGCCCCTGTCAATACCGGTGAACCCGGAAGTCCTACACCGGACTGACAGAATGTTTGAAAAAATAAAATAACCAGAACAAATCTTATAAAGGATCCTGACACATTACCTCTTATGGTTTAAGTATTATATTTACAGAACTATATTAACAAGTTTGTCGGGTAGGATAATCCATTTCTTTACTTTCTTGCCATCCAAGCGTTCTTTTATTCTGGGATCACTACAAACAAGTTCTTGAATGCTGCCTTTTTCTAATCCTCTGGGCATTTCCATAGTGCTACGCACTTTTCCGTTTATCTGAATAGGTACGGTTACCGTATCGGTTTCCAGCATCTTCTCATCGTAGACCGGCCACTGTCTCCGGAATATACTTCCCTTATGACCGGACATTTCATTCATCTCTTCGGCAAGATGAGGAACGAACGGGGCCAAAAGAAGAGAGATAGTATCCAGAACTTCTTCCAAGCATTTCTTTTCAATAAGACATTTACCGTTTTTCTCAATACCTGAATATATCTGATTAACCAGCTCCATCACCGCACTTATTGCCGTATTAAAATGGAACTGACCGTCTATATCTTCTGTAACTTTTTTAATCGTTTGATGCAGTTTTATTAAAAGCTCATCCTGTGTCTTTTTGTCCGTTACGACTTCGGGTGCACTACCCAACATACCGATCAGGTTCCATATCCTCTTAATAAATCTGTAAGCCCCTTCCACTCCCCTGTCGGACCATTCCGCGTCCTTTTCGGGGGGACCTATAAATAAAGTATATAATCTTACCGTATCGGCGCCGAATTTATCTATCAAAGCATCAGGACTTACAACGTTTCCTTTCGATTTTGACATCTTGGCTCCGTCTTTAACTATCATGCCTTGCGTAAAAAGCCGTTTGAACGGTTCATTAAAACCTATTTGCCCCATATCATACATTACCTTGGTAATGAATCTGGAATACAAAAGATGTAATATGGCGTGTTCCACCCCTCCTATATATTGGTCTACCGGAAGCCATTTATTCACGTCATCCTTATCAAAAGGACCGTCATCCTTATCCGGAGAAATATATCTTAAAAAATACCAACTTGAATCGACAAAAGTATCCATAGTATCAATCTCTCTTGTGGCATCATCACCGCAAGAGGGACACTTAACATTAACAAAACTGTCGACATTCTTTAGGGGAGACTCTCCTTCAGGACGGAAATTTACAACTTCCGGTAAGATAACCGGCAGATCTTTCTCCGGAACAGGTACGTTCCCGCATTTCTTACAGCATATTATGGGTATAGGCGCGCCCCAGTACCTCTGGCGGGATATAAGCCAATCTCTGAGCCGATAATGTATGGCCCTGGTACCTATTTTATTTTTTTCCATGTAGTCAGTAATAGATTCCATGGCAGACAAGTTCTTCGTGCCATCGAACTTATCTGAATTCACAAGAACACCTTCTTTCTCGTATGACTCAGTCATTTTCTCAGCATCAAGATGACCGGCAGGATCATCTATTACTACTTCAATAGGCAAGGAATATTTTTTAGCAAATTCAAAATCTCTTTGATCATGCGCGGGAACCGCCATTACGGCTCCTGTTCCGTATTCCATCAGGACATAATCGCCGATCCATAAAGGTATTTTACGTCCGTTTATGCTGTTTACAACATATCTGCCTGTAAATATGCCCTTTTTCTCTTCCCCGGTCTTCATTCGCGTAATTTTAGATTCGCCTCTTACCTTGCGAACGAATTCCATTATTTTATCTCTTTCGGGAACATTTTGAACAAGCTCTTCTATCATCGGATGCTCTACGGACAGGACCATATAGGTACAACCGAATATGGTGTCAACCCGAGTAGTGAAACATGTAAGATTTTTCTCTGATCCATCAATAGGAAAATTTATATCAACCCCGGAAGAACGTCCTATCCAGTTCTGCTGCATTGTCTTGACCTTTTCCGGCCATTCATCTAACTGATCCATATCACTTAACAATTTTTCAGCATAATCGGTTATACGAAAGAACCATTGTTCCAGTTCCTTTTGTTCTACTTCGCTATCACATCTTTCGCATCCCCCATCAACTACTTGCTCATTAGCCAGCACCGTACTGCAAGACGGACACCAGTTAACAAAAGCCTTCTTCTTATACGCTAATCCTTTTTCAAATAGTTTAAGGAATATCCATTGTGTCCATTTGTAATAATCCGGCATACATGAAGTTACTTCTCTCTTCCAATCATATTCCACGCCCCACGAATCCATTTGTTCTTTCATCTTAGATATATTGTTGCGCGTGGATTCGGCGGGATGTATTCCATTTTTAATAGCCGCATTCTCGGCCGGAAGACCAAACGCATCCCAGCCCATAGGCGAAAGAACGTTAAACCCGCGCATCATCTTATATCTAGCTACAACGTCTCCGAGGATATAGTTGCGTCCATGACCCACATGAAGTGCCGCTGAAGGGTAAGGAAACATCATAAGACAGTAATATTTGTCCTTTACTTCTTTAGAACAAACGTTAAAGAGCCCCGTTTCTTTCCATTTCACCTGCCACTTGTTTTCTATCTCTTTGGATCTATAATTTTCCATATAGTTCATCCCTGGTATTTATAAATGTAACTTAAAAATTTGTATATCAATTTAGCCGCTAAAAAATCAGGAGCTTTATTATTGCTATTAGGACAAAGTTCGGCGACATCAAACCCGACAACCTCTCTATTTTTGGCTACTTCTTTCAAGAGACCTATTGCAGAGTACCAGTCAAGCCCCCCGGGTTCAGGAGTTCCTGTAGACGGCATAATAGAAGGGTCAAAAACATCAAGATCTATTGTAACATAAACCTTATCTGACAGGCGTTTTAAAACATCTTTCCCGAGATCATCTTTTGCGATTATATCTTTAGCATAGAACATATTTTCGGGAATTATACTGCTTTTCTCGCACGCATCAAGACTTCTTACCCCTACCTGAATAAGAGAGCACATCTCCTTTATCCGGGCCCCCGTACAGGCATGATTATAACGGCTACTTTTATACTCATCTCTCAAATCCGAATGAGCATCAAGTTGCAATACGCTAATATCCCCATGCTTAAGTATATGTGCCTTAACAGAACCTATGCTTACCGAATGTTCTCCTCCCACCAGGATAGTGAATTTTTCGGACGCTAACAGTTCTTGAACCTTGTTCTCCACTTCTTTTACCATCTTTTCAGGAACCGGGTCTACATCGAGAGGAGGACAGGTATATATTCCATTCTTATAAACTTCCGAATCAGTCTCTATATCATACAGTTCTAATGCTTGAGAGGCCTCAAAAATAGCAAAGGGGCCCTTATCGGCCCCTTTTATCCATGTACTTGTCATATCATATGGAACAGGCAAAATTGCTATCTTCGCCACGTTCCATTCAGCAAAACTATCATCTATCTCTGCAAAACGGCAATGTTCTCTCATTATTTATCCGCTCTTTTAAGCAACTGCCGCGTCCGCAATCTGTTTATATCTTACGAAATCTCTGCCTCTGTTAACAATATGTTTATCATACTTCTTTGATTCAAAAGCATTTATGATATATTCGGCGGCAAACTCTACATCAAAATCTTTACAGGAAAAAACATCGACAAAACAATAATCTTTTTCTTGGAATGTATGGATGGAAATATGACTTTCTGCTATTATGACCGTTCCGGTTATTCCCCTATCTTCAGGAATTAGCCCCGAATAAGGAAATACATACGGTTCAGTTATCCTGGTCATGCCTATTTTATTGGGAAGATCTCTTAAGACATTAAAAATAAGACTTAAATCCTTCAGCTTACTTTCGTTACACTTCCTGAGATCTAACATCAAATGTGGTCCGAAATTTTCCTTTTTTTGTTCGATCATTTCCAGGCCTCCATTAATGGTTTTATTGTTATTGTAGAAAAACTTTCCACCCCCTACATTTCGGGTATTTTTAGATGCTAAAAGTATATTTTTATTATCCGATTTTGTCAATAAAAATATTCACCTGGTCTTTACCTAAGCCTTTTCTCCTTCATTTCTTACGTAAAGTCCTATATACCTGTCATATATTTCCGTGGTATTCCTGCAAGGTTTTAGGCGGAATATCCTCATTTCCCATTACCTCGCCTATCCCCTCGATACTGGCCTGAGCCGCCGCTATAGAAGTTATATAAGGCGTTTTTCGCTGTATCGCCATCATTCTTATATAACTATCATCATATTTGCTGTCTTTTCCGACAGGTGTATTGATTATCAGATGAATTTCCTTGTTCTTTATCGCGTCCTCGATATTCGGCCTGCCTTCATGCAACTTTTTGATCTCGGTATTGTCTATCTTGTTATCATTTAAGAACTTACTGGTTCCTTTCGTAGCGAAAATATTAAAACCCAAACTCTTGATATTTTTCGCTATTGAGAGTACCGGACCTTTGTCTTTATCCGAAATCGTCAAGAGAACATTACCTTCTATCGGCAATTTAGCGCCTGCGGCTTCCTGAGCTTTATAAAACGCGCGCCCGAAAGAAATTGAAGTACCCATAACTTCCCCCGTAGCTCTCATTTCAGGTCCCAAAAGCGGATCAACTTCGGGAAACATATTAAACGGAAAAACAGCTTCTTTTACCCCGGTAAAAGCTATTTTCATATTCTTAAGTTCAGGGAAATCGCTGATTTTCTTCCCCATCATGATCTGTGTAGCTATCCTTGCTATCGGAACCCCTGTAACTTTCGAGACTATAGGAACTGTCCGTGAAGCCCTGGGATTTGCTTCCAGGATATAGACAACATCATCACAGATCGCATACTGTATGTTTATAAGTCCCACAACTCCCAATTCTTTAGCAACCGAGGCAGTATATTGCTCTATTTGCTCAAGATGTTCTTTTTTTATAGTTCTGCTGGGTATAGAACAAGCTGAATCTCCCGAATGAACACCCGCAAGTTCTATATGTTCCATAACGGACGCCACAAAAGTATTTTCTCCGTCACAAAGCGCATCTACTTCAGTCTCAACCGCCTGTTCGAGAAACCTGTCTATAAGCATAGGATGTTCAGGACTGACCTTAATAGCTTCTATCGCATACTTTTTCAAAGATATTTCGTCATATATGATCTCCATACCCCGCCCGCCTAGAACATAGGATGGTCTGACCATTAAAGGGAACCCTATCTGTTCGGCTATCTTCATGGCTTGATCCCGGTTCTTGGCTATACCGCTTTCCGGCTGCGGAATACCCAGTGCTATCATCTTTTCTCTGAAGCTTTCTCTGTCCTCCGCAAAATCTATACTTTCAGGTGATGTACCCATAACCTTTATACCGCAATCTTTGAGTTCCTGGGCTATATTAAGCGGTGTCTGTCCTCCAAACTGGACTATTATGCCTTCTGGTTTCTCCTTTTCGTAAATCGCAAGTACGTCTTCTACTGTAAGCGGTTCAAAATACAATTTATCGGACGTATCATAATCCGTTGATACGGTTTCCGGATTACAGTTAACCATAACAGACTCATACCCTTCGTCACGCAACGCGAACGCGGCATGTACACAGGTATAATCAAATTCTATACCCTGTCCTATCCTGTTAGGTCCTCCTCCCAGTATCATTACCTTCTTTTTGCTGCTGCTCACGGGCACTTCATCCGGTATCTTTTTATAGGTTGAGTAATAATATGCCGCGTTTTCCACTCCGCTTACAGGTACTGCTTCATAAGAAGCCGTTATTCCCAATGATATTCTTTTCTCTCTGACCTCTTTTTCGGTAATACTGAAAATACCTGCTAAATACCTGTCCGCAAATCCCCATTCTTTTGCTTTTCGCAGCATCTCTTTCGGGAGTTTATCCCATTTGAGCGTCGCCATTTCTTTCTCAAGATCACCCAGTTCCTTGATCTCATTAAGAAACCATTCTCCTATATAGGTAATTTTATGAAGCTCTTCCGTACTAATGCCTCTTTGCAGAGCTTCATATATCAGAAACACGCGTTTGCTGGAAGGCTCTGCCAACGCCTGTCTTAATCCTTCATCAGAAAGAGAAGTTATTTTTTCGTCCCGACCAAGGCCATACCTTTTTATCTCAAGAGACCTTATAGACTTCTGAAACGATTCCTTAAAAGTCTTGGCTATACTCATAGCTTCTCCTACAGCCTTCATTTGAGTACCAAGCAGATCTTTTGCTTGAGGAAATTTTTCGAATGCCCATCTAGCAAATTTAATAACAACATAATCTCCACTGGGTTTGTACTTATCGAGTGTTCCCTCTTTCCAGTAAGGAATCTCATCCATTGTCATACCTGTGGCTAGTTTAGTGGATATAAGGGCTATAGGGAATCCTGTAGCTTTAGACGCAAGAGCCGATGAACGTGAGGTTCTGGGATTTATCTCTATGACTACGATACGGTCATCTACAGGATTATGCGCAAACTGTACATTGGTACCGCCAACAACACCTATAGCGTCTACTATTCTATAAGAGAGTTCCTGCATACGTTCCTGTAAAGCTTTAGGAACAGTAAGCATAGGTGCCGTACAAAAACTGTCCCCGGTATGTACGCCCATAGCATCAACATTTTCTATAAAACAAACCGTTATTTTCTGACCTTTATCATCCCTTACCACTTCCAGTTCCAATTCTTCCCACCCAAGAACTGACTCCTCTACTAAAACCTGATGTACCAAACTTGCCGCTAAACCTCGGGTAACTATAGTCCTGAGATCTTCCACATTATATGCTATTCCTCCTCCTGTTCCTCCCATGGTATAAGCCGGTCTTAAAACAACGGGATATCCCAAATTCTCTGCTATTTTTTCTGCCTCTTCTACAGAATGACTAGGTTCGGAGTTAGCCATCTCAACACCTATTTTATTCATCGTTGCCTTAAAAGCTATACGGTCCTCTCCGCGTTCGATAGCATCAGGTTGAACACCTATTATTTGCACCCCGTACTTTTTAAGAACTCCGGATTTGTGAAGAGTTGATGAGAGATTAAGTGCTGTCTGTCCTCCCAGATTAGGAAGAAGAGCATCTGGTCTTTCTTTTTCTATGATAATTTCCAGACTTTCTTCCGTAAGGGGTTCTATATAGGTCCGGTCGGCCATCCCTGGATCGGTCATTATCGTAGCCGGGTTAGAATTCACTAGAACCACTTCGTATCCGCCCTCTTTTAATGCCTTACAGGCCTGGGTACCCGAATAATCAAATTCGCATGCCTGTCCTATAATAATGGGTCCTGATCCTATAATAAGTATTTTTTTAATGTCTTCACGTTTTGGCATCGTTCCTCCTTAATTATGGCACAAAAAAAACAACCCCGCACTTCTACGGACTTGCTTACATGTTTTTGTGTATAGTAGTTAGTTATTTTAGTCACTATCACTTCATTATGATCAATTTGACTTATAGCTGCACCGTTGCAACCTGTGACATTTTACTAGATTTTGACCGTTCTTTCAACAAAATCCTATTTTATACGAGGTTAGGTTTTTTGAACTCTAAAATAGCTTCTTCTTCGTCACGAAAAACCTGTATAGCTTTCTCGAGCTTAAGGATTTCCATGAAATTCTTTCCTTCATTCTCCAAATTGATTATTCCAATTCTTATTCCGGACTCTTTATGGTCTTTTATGAAGTTTATCATACAAGCAAAAGCCGCCGTATCCACGCTTCCCGCTGATGTAAAGTCAAGCAATACGGCTCTTGTGCCCTTATTTTTCGCAGCTTCCGAACATATCTTCTGCAGTTCCGGAGTCGTTTCCATATTGAAATCACCCGTTACAGTAAATATCTTTATTCCTTCTACATCTTTCGTCTGTTTTATTTTAGACATGATCTCTTCCTTTATTTTTTTCTGGATTCTATCTCACCCTTTATATATTCGATAAACTCATTCTTTGAGACGAGAACTGATTCTCCCCGCGCTCTGTCCTTTAGTTCTATCTTTCCCTGTTCCATACTTTTTTTACCTATAACTATCTGGAAAGGAAATCCTACCAAGTCAGAATCCTTGAATTTCACTCCGGCTGACTTGTCCCTGTCGTCAATAATAACATCTATACCTGCGTTTATCATCTCACTATAAACACGTTCCGCTTCCCGGCTGAGTTCTTCATTATCTTTTTTCACCGGAATAACCACAGCTTCACAAGGACTTATGGATAGCGGCCAGATTATTCCGTCCTCATCAGAACTGGTCTCTATAAGACACGCTAATATCCTATTAATCCCTATCCCGTAACATCCCATAACAGCAAGACGTTCCTTGCCTTCGGCATTCAGATATTTAGCCTGCAAGGGTTCGGAATATTTTGTACCAAGCTTAAAAGTGTGACCAATCTCTATGGCCTGTTTCACCTCTATCTCCTTGCCGCATTTCGGACATGTATCGCCTTCTGTAATATCTCTAGCATCTAGCCATTTATCCACTTCAAAGTCCCTGCCAATATGCGCATTAACCATATGTGTATCTCTTTTATTAGCCCCGACAACAACAGGTCCCGCATTTAAAAGACTCTTATCTGCAAGTTTCTTTATAGTAAGACCTACCGGACCTGAAAACCCCATAGGCCCTCCGGTACATTTTTCTACAGTCTCCTCATCCGCAAGAAGAAGTGTTTTGCATTTTAAATAATGTTTTATTTTAGTCTCATTTGCCTCATGATCGCCTCTTATAAGAACAGCTATCGGTTCGTTGTCTGCAAGATACACAAGTGTTTTGATAATATCTGTCTTGCTGACTTTAAGGAATTTGCTTACTTCCTGCACGCTTTTAAGTTTCGGAGTATCAGCTGTCTCCATTTTTTCTCCGGGAACAGCCCCAACTGATGCTTCATCATCGCATCTAACCTCGGCAACTTCCGTGCTCGAAGCATATCCGCAGGACGAACACGTAACTATCCTGTCTTCACCGATCTCGGCAGGTACCATAAACTCATGAGATACGCTGCCCCCCATCAGTCCGGGATCCGCTTCCACGGGAATATACGGCAAACCGCATCTTTCAAATATTCGGCAATATGCGTCATACATAGCCTTATAATTTTTTTCCATGTTTTCCGCATCAACATCAAAACTATAAGCATCTTTCATTATAAATTCACAGCTCCGAACTATACCAAATCTCGGTCTTAATTCGTCTCTAAACTTTGTCTGTATCTGATATAGTACCAAGGGGAGGTCTTTGTATGAGCGCATTTCACTAGCGACTAAACTTGTTATGATTTCCTCATGCGTGGGTCCTAAAGCTATCTCTTTCCCGTGACGATCGATGAATTTTATCATCACGTCTCCCATGTCATCATACCTTCCAGTACGCTTCCACAGCTCCGGCGGCTGGAGTGCAGGCATTAAAAGTTCTACCGCACCCGCTTTTTCCATCTCTTCTCTAATAATGTTCTCGGCTTTTTTAAGGGCTTTGTGACCCATAGGAAGATACGCGTATGCACCGGCAGTCAATCTCCTTATAAGGCCGGCTCGCATCATAAGCTTATGACTTACCGCCTCTGCTTCCTGAGGATTCTCTTTTAAAGTCGGGATGAACGCCTTAGACCATCTCATTTTATCTCCTTAATTGCGCAATTAGTAAAAATTAACCCCTGCCACTTTTCAATATTTTCACCAATTCATCTACCGCATGTGCTACATTTACCGTCTTAACTATCTCTCCACCGGAGAATATAGCTCCTTTACCTTTTCCGAAAGCTATTCCTATGTCGGCTCCTTTAGCTTCTCCGGGACCGTTAACTTCACATCCCATAAGTGCTATAAGAAGCGGCTTATCATTGGGCTGTGGGCTGTGGGCTACAGACTGCAGTCTCTTTTTGAGGTCCTCTACTATGGGAACAAGATCAACCTGACATCGTCCGCATGTAGGGCATGCTATTATTTCCGGTCCGAATTTACGAACTCCGGAAGCGCTTAAAATATTTTTAGCTGCATCTATCTCTTTTTCGGGATCTCCCGTCAATGATACTCTGATCGTATCCCCTATTCCATCAAGTAATAGCGTGCCTATTCCCATACTCGACTTTATTATTCCTTCTTCCGGAAGCCCCGCCGCTGTTACTCCTACATGAAAAGGATGGTCACATCTTTCGGCCATTAGTTTATATGCGTCTCTGGTAACAGATACTTCGGATGCTTTAAGCGATATTACCAGGTCTTCAAACTTTCTTTTCTTAAAGTATTCTAGATACCTCAGGGCAGAATCGACCATTCTTTCGGCAGATCTTCCCAAAGAGGAATGCATCTCGGTCAAAGATCCTGAATTAACCCCTATCCTTATAGGTATACCTTTATCTGAGGCGGAACCTATCACCTCATCAATGTCCTTTTCCTTGCTAATATTACCCGGGTTGATGCGTATTTTATCCGCACCGCTACTTATAGCCTCTATAGCAAGTGTATGATCAAAATGTATATCCGCGACGAGCGGTATATCTATGCTTTTTTTAATGTCCGCTATTGCCGCGGCGTCTTTATGATCTTTAACCGCTACTCGGATAATCTCACATCCGCTTTTTACCAAACCTTCGATCTGTTTAACCGTAGCTTCAATATCGGAAGTGCCAGTTTTGGTCATAGATTGTATAGCAATAGGGTGCCCTGACCCAATCTTCACCCCACCAATATTCACAGTTCTTGTCTTTCTTCGCTTTATCTTCATAAAAATATATTCTGGGGACATTCTGAGGCCTAGGTTTACACTTCCCCGGGAAAGGTGTCCCCACCATAAGAAGCAGAACCCATAATATTTATTCCGAGGTTGAAACCTCGGCTACATTTTTATTACCAATCTTACTACCTAGAGGCGTGAATTTCATTATATCGTTCCAACTGACCATTACCGCAAAGGCTATAAGAATTATTACGGCTACCTGGGTTATCCATTCCTGCATCTTGATATTTACAGGACTTCCTTTTATTTTTTCAAGAAACAGGAAGATTATGTGTCCCCCGTCCAATACCGGGAACGGCAAAAGATTGAAAATTGCCAGTGCCATGCTCACATGAGCCGTTATTAGAAGAAGCGGGACTATACCGAGCTGCGCGGCCCGACCCATAAGATGTGCAATACCTATAGGACCCGATACGGAAGACTTTACAGGCATGCCTCCGGTAATGAGAAGCCATATCCCCTTATATGTGGTTCCGCTAAGAAGCAAAAGCCTTTTTCCTCCGAAATACAATGCTTGAAAGGGGTTATAAGAAACCGATATTATCTTATTTTTAGGAGCTATACCGACCATGGGACGCGAAACAGTCTGCCCGAAGATATTGGTAACCGAAGATATGTCGGGTTTTACTCTAAGTGATACTTTTCTATTTCCTCGTTCTATAAGAAGATCTAAAGCTTTTCCGCCAATGGAACCTTTCTTTATTGACTCAACTATATCTTCCCAATATTCTGTTTCGGTATCGTTTATCGCGAGTATCTTATCTCCTACTTTTATTCCGTACTCCTCGGCCGGATACCCCTTAAGTACTTCCCCTACCTCATTGGAAAGAGTAGGTATCCCTACCATGAATACAATACTGAAAAGAATAAATGCGAATATATAATTCGTAAGGGCTCCTGAAGCCATTACCCAAAATCTTTTCCCTACAGGTTTAGAACCCAGTTCATCTGTCCCGCCTGAGAATTCCGATGGATCATCTCCGGCCATTTTTATATATCCTCCAAAGGGAAACAGGGAGACTCTATAATCCGTTCCTCCAACATTCTTCCCCACTATTCGTTTACCGAATCCTATGGAAAAAGTTTCAACTCTCACTCCGGCTTTTTTAGCGGCCACGAGATGACCAAGCTCATGAATGAGTATCAGAACACCAAAAACTATGATAGCAACGATTGCAGTTAACAAGATCTCAACACCTCCTCAGATGCCCATTTTTCAATCACTTGGATATCGCTAAGGGATGGCTCGTCGACCCGTTTATGAGCCTTCAACACGCTCTCAACCAATCCCATTATCCTGTTAAATTTTATCTTATTATCCAAAAAAAGACCTACTGCGGTCTCATTTGCCGCGTTTAGCACTGCGGGGGCTACCCCGCCATCATTAAGAGCGTTATACGCAAGATCTATAGCCGGAAATTTCTTCCTATTGGCTTCCTCAAAAGAAAATTTATTGATCTCTAAAAAATCTACTCTCGGAAAATCATTATCTATCATTCCGGGATAAGATAAGGCTTTAAGTATAGGATATCTCATGTCAGGATAACACAAAGACGCCGATATTGTACCGTCCATAAACTCTATCATAGAATGTATCACCGCTTCCGGATGAATAATGATCTTTATTTTTTCAGCCTCCACGTCGAACAGCCATCTTGCTTCGATAACTTCCAGACCTTTGTTCATCAAAGTAGCGGAATCTACTGTTATTTTTTTGCCCATATCCCATTTCGGATGGTTTAGAACATCCTCCACAGAAAGATGGTCGAATTCGGCTTGATCGGTTTCCCTGAGAGACCCCCCGCTTCCCGTAATGTAGATCTTTGAGATATCACTACTTATCTTCTCGCCCAGGCACTGCATAATAGCGCTGTGTTCACTGTCCACGGGCAAGATCACGGCTGAATTTTCTCTCGCCATGTCCATAATAAGCTTACCTGCGGACACTATAGGCTCCTTGCTGGCAAGCGCTATCACTTTCCCGGCCTGAACCGCGGCAACAAGAGGCCTGAGAGCAGCAGTTCCCGAGATTGATATGAAAACTATATCCACATCACTATCCGAGGTTATCTCTTCAAGGCATCCGTCTCCTGATATTACTTTGGTTTTCCCGGAAATCTTTTTCTTTAGATCTTCATAACATTTCCCGTCGGTTACGGCGACTGTAGTAGGAGAAAACTCTTCGACTTGAGAAACTAGAGAATCTATATCCTCTCTTGCGGCAATAGCTTTTATTTTGAATTTATCCGGATTTTTCCTTACAACATCCAGAACGTTCCTACCGATCGATCCTGTTGAGCCAAGAAGTGAAATGCTTTTCATTATTTTGAGTGTCCCTATTCCGTGTCTCGTGTTCCGTGTCTCGTGACTTGAGTCACAAGCCCCGAGTCACGAGTCCAAATCCCGTGTCCCGTGTCCCGAGCCACAAGTCCCGAATCCCGTGTCCTTAAAATGTCTTAACGTAAAAATAAAAAACCGGGGCGGTAAACAGTAAACTATCTATAAGATCAAGCACCCCTCCTATCCCGGCAAAATACGTTCCGGAATCCTTCACATTGCAGTCTCTTTTTATTAAACTTTCAGCCAGGTCCCCCACTTGTCCCAATGTAGCCATCAAGAGCCCTATCGTTAAAAGATGCATGTCGGAAAATCCCGTTAATAATCTTCCTAAAAATAATGCTACCGCAAGACTTACCAAGATGCCGCCCAAAGTCCCTTCTTTAGTCTTTTTAGGACTTATTCTCGGCAAAAGTTCAGTTCTGCCGAAAAGATTCCCTATAACATAGGCCCCCATATCGGTACTTTTAGTAACGATGATCAGGAAAGCTACCAAATTTGCTCCGTTATCCAGAGCCCTGAGCTTAACAAAAAACGAAAAGAACCAGCCTATGTAAAAAAGAGAGAATAGGGTAAGGGCCATGCTCACCAAATGGTCTCTCGCCTTGTCCCTTCTTGTAAACTGCATGGTAAACGCAAGAAGACTTGCAACCACTATAAGCATAGGTTCAAGATTTTTTAGTTCCGTATGACTCATTCCTATAAAGATAACTATGGGTATGAGAGCGCCCATGATCGTACCAAAATACTTATATACAAAGATGCCTCTATTCTCAACCATCTTAAAGAACTCAAGTTGGCCACAGGCCACCAGCCCTGCTATTACCAGGCAGAAAGCTGCATAAGGCAATCTATACACAATAACTGCCACGAAAAATATCATGACGAGACTTACTATAGCTCTTTGAAGGAACTTACTCACCGAATCTCCTATCGCGTTTTCCAAACTCTTCCATGGCTTTCTTAAGTTCATCTTTATCAAAATCCGGCCAGAATGTCTCGGTAATATAAAGTTCGGAATAGGCCGCTTGCCATAGCAGAAAATTACTCAAGCGCATTTCTCCGCTGGTACGTATAATAAGGTCGGGATCTGATATATCTCCGGCATAAAGGAGTCCCCTAAAGACTTCTTCATCAAGGTTAGGTGTTTCTAGAGATCCTTCTGATTGCATGACGCAGGCTTTCTTCACCGCATCGATTATCTCCTGTCTCCCTCCATAATCAACTGCAAGTGTGAGTTTTATCCCGGAATTGTTAGCGGTGTCAGTTTCGACCTGTTCTATTACTTTTCTTAAACTTTCTGGAAGGCGATCTCTGCGTCCTATTGTCCTGAAGACAATATTATCTTTTAACATACGCGCCGCGTTCTTTTTGAGGCCTTTTTCAAATAATTTCATCAAGCCATCGATCTCTTTTTTGGGCCTTTTCCAATTTTCCGATGAAAAAGTATAAAGGGTTAATGCCCCAACTCCCAGTTCCGCGCATTCTTTTGTAATATTTACAGCAGTATCCGCGCCTCTTCGATGACCCTCTATTTTGGGCAGACCTTTTCGCTTAGCCCATCTTCCGTTGCCATCCATGATTATGGCGATATGTTGCGGTATTTTCATTCACCCATCCTCTATAAATAGAAAGTAGAGAGTTTTGTCTACTCTCTACTTTCTATTTTACATTCTATATTCATACACGATATCGGATGTCTTTAATTTATTTTATATTATCATTTTCCTTGTCTTCATCTGAAAGACCGCCCCTTTTTTCCTGAAATTCCGGCAGAATTACTATTTCAACACGCCTGTTCGCAGAACGGCCTTCTTCAGTATCGTTAGACCCAAGGGAACGATGTTCTCCGTATCCCGTAGCGGATAGTTTCCCCGGAAGCACTCCCCTCTCCACCAGAGAATGAAGAACATTCGTGGCTCTTGTTGTAGAAAGTTCCCAATTTGATTTCCAGCTCGAATGTGTTATAGGAATATTATCTGTATGCCCTCCGACTCCTATATTCTTACCCGGAACTTTTTTCTTTATTATCTGGGCAACCTTACTTAACACCGTATTCGCGTCTTCTTTGACCTCAGCTTTACCGGAATCAAACAAGATGTAATCGGAAAGTATTATAACCAACCCTCTCTCATCTATCTCAAGAGATATACTTTCGTCGGCTATTTCGGATTTTAGTTTTTTCTCTAGCATCTTCTTTGCCTCTTCGAAACTTTCCCTTTCCAATTCCTGTTGTTTCTTGAGATCAGAGATCTCCGATGTAAGAGTTTGTATCTTCTCTTTGTTCTTGGGGCTCTGTTTGTAAAAATTTACCGCACATCCTGATGTCATCAAACTTATTGATAATATTAGGACACATGTAAGAAAAAAAGATCTATTTAGCATGGTACCCTCCTTCTTTAATAGGTAGGATTCAATATAACACCAACCTCTTTTCAAGTCAAGGAATGCACCTAAAAGGTGCTTTAGTTATAAGTAAGTGTCTGTTTTCGGCTCTTGCCTACTGAAACAAGCATAATATCGGTACCGATAAGATTTTCTATCCTATCAAGATATTTCCGGGCATTTTCAGGAAGATCATCAAATGAAGTCGCGCCTGAGGTATCTTCCAACCATCCCTGATGTTCCTCATAAACAGGTTCACATTCACTTAAAAAATCAGGATTTCCAGGTATATCTGAATAATTTTTCCCTTTGTAATCATAGGATGTACAAATTTTAATTGTGTCAAGTTCGTCAAGAACATCCAGTTTTGTAATAGCCACCTTATCTATACCGTTTATCTGCACGGAATTTTTAACTAATACGCTATCAAACCATCCGCACCTACGTGCTCTACCTGTCGTAGCTCCGAATTCTCCGCCTTTTTCCCTTATCTTGTTCATGAGATCAGGACCAAATTCTGTAGGGAAAGGTCCTTCTCCGACTCGAGTTGTATAGGCCTTGACCACACCCACTACTTCATTTATGCGTGAAGGTCCCACTCCCGCACCTGTGCAAGCTCCTCCGGCCGTAGAATTCGATGAGGTAACATATGGATATGTACCGTAATCTACGTCAAGAAAGGTTCCTTGAGCACCTTCAAAAAGAACAGATTCACCTCTTTCAAGAGCGTCATTCAAAAGAACGGTCGTATTACATACACAAGGTTTAAGATATTCCGCATACTCTAGATATTTAGAAAAAATATCATCAGCTGAAAACCCTTTAAAATCATAATGACCTTTAAAAGTAGCGTTTTTCTCTTCAATATTAGCTTCAAGTTTCTCTCTGAAATATTCTTTATCGAAGAGATCCGCCATTCTTATTCCTATACGGTTCACTTTATCGGCATAACAGGGTCCTATACCTCTTTTTGTAGTCCCTATCCTTCCTTTTTTTCTTTTAGCTTCCCGCAGCTCATCTATCGTATTGTGATAAGGAAATATGACATGCGCCTTATCGCTCACTTTCAGCCGTCCTGAACATTCAATGCCTTCTTCCTTTAGCATCTCTATCTCGTCGATAAGAGCTTTCGGGTCCACAACAACGCCGTGCCCGATAACACAGATCTTTCCTTCATGTAATATTCCTGAAGGAATAAGGTGCAATACATATTTTTTGTCACCTATAACGACAGTATGTCCGGCATTATTTCCGCCCTGATATCTTGCGATATATTGAACATCCTCTGTAAGTATGTCTATTACTTTTCCCTTACCCTCATCGCCCCATTGGGCTCCTACTAAAACCGTTGCTTTCCCCATTATTTTCCTTTTTTTTACCAGTTTAGGCTTCTTTCTATTCTTTTCCAGAGATATTTTAATGTTTTATCATCTAATTCCGAAATATAGAATATTTTGCCATCCGGTGTTTTATAGAAATATACACTTTCCGTCCCGGGCGTTCTCAATACCGAAAGATTGCGCACTTTCTCGAATATCTCGGGATACGTATCCAATCTGCTCTTGATCATTTTCAGAAGCTTGACTTTATCGGCCTTTTCTTGTTTTTCCCCTGCTATCTTTTGGACGGGAACAGTATTTCCCTTTTCGTTGATCTTAACTCCTTCATGCGAAGTTATTTTACTCCAGATGCCTCTCCAAAATCCTTCCTTCCCTATCCCATTCTCCCCTGAGGCAGCAAAAGAAGCATAGTTGAAACTGGATAATATAAGCGTTAAGGCCAGAAACAATGTAAATGTCTTCAAGGTAAATATTTTTTTAATCATAACACCCTTCCGTCAACGTCACGGGGTCATCGTAAATATTTGTTTCGCTATATCAGGATACTTAGCGATGAACAGAAGCTCATCTTTGACCAGAGGTCTCTGAGTATGCACGTTCGCATATCTGACAAGCTCCAGTATTTTTGTAGCTTCTTTGTCATCCTTAAACTTCACTTCAAGTTTGCTATACACGTTACGGAAACCTTTTATCCCGCTATATTCGCCCGCTGTTATATTCCTGCCGGTTTCTATTATTTCAGGTTCGCCGCGCCCTAGATCTTCATAATCATACAGTTCATAGTTTCTTCTATCCTTCAGTGCCCCATCCGCATGAATTCCTGATTCATGAGCAAAAGCATTGTCTCCCACTCCTACCTGATTTATAGGTATAGGCACTCCAAAGGCATATGAAGCATATTTCGCGATACGCCAGGCCATCTTAAGATTTATTTTTGGATCCAGCTTATATTTGGAATTAGCAAACCCGCTGGAATATTTAAGTGCCAATATACAGCTCACAAGATCGGCATTACCCGCTCTTTCTCCCATACCATTCACGGTCGTATTGATATAAGCGTCCACTCCGCCATCAATCGCGGCCTTTGCCCCGGCCACGCTAACGGCAACTACCATCCCCAGATCATTATGACAATGCAGTTCTACTGGAAGCTTAACTTTATCGACTAAAGCGGATACTCGATTATAAATAGTAAATGGATCGTCGTACCCCAAAGTATCGCAATATCTTATTCTGTCAGCACCCGCGTCCTTTGCAGCTTGAGAAAATTCTATCAAATAATCAAGATCCGTCCTTGAAGCATCTTCTGCATTTACACCTATTGCCTTGATCCCTTTCTTTTTAGCCAGTTTTACAGACTTTACAACTGACTTTATCACATCTTTCCCTGTCATTTTTCCGGCAAATTTATTCTTTATCATCTGATCCGAAGTAGATATGGACATGTTAAGATATTGTACCCCGGTATTTTTTACCGCTTTATTCACGTCAGCTTCTATGGCTCTTATCCATCCTGAAAGACGCATCGGAGATATCTCGCCTTTTTTTACAAGCTCTAAATTTGCGTTAATATAGTTCATCTCATGTCCCGTAAAAGGAAACCCAAATTCTGACTGAAAAACACCCATTTTATTAAGGTAAATGTTTACCAGTGTTTTTTGAAGTTTCGCAAGTCCTAATCTAGATGTCTGCACACCATCACGATTGGTCACGTCTATGATATGTATAATATTTTTCTTTTTGCTAGTCATTTTACACTCCTCATCGATTCCTGAAACCTTGATCCCGTTTAGATCACCACTCTTACCTGTTTTACATCGTTAATATCTTTATCCTTCTTCAGACTCTTTATAACAGCTTGCGGGACTTCGCTATCGGCATTGAGAAGGCTTATAGCTTCTCCCATCTTTTTATCTCTACCGAAACTCATCTCAGCTATATTGATACCATGTTTCCCAAGCTGTGTTCCTAATTTCCCTACAACACCCGGAACATCTTTGTTAGATACTACAAGCATATAACCATCGGGAATAGCTTCAACATAATACTTATCCATCTTCACGATGCGAGGCTCCTTGTTAGCAAATAGGGTACCCATGATAAAGTGTTTCTTTTTACCCGCATCGAACTCAACACTGATAAGATTAGCAAAATCCGTTATCTTTTCAGTCTTCTTTTCGGTTATCTTTATCCCACGTTCTTTCGCTATTAAACGAGCATTAACATAATTAACTTCTTCCTCAAGTATGGGATTAAATATCCCTTTTATAAGAGCAAGCGTCACAACACTCGTATCCAATTCCGCGACTTCACCTGTATATTTCACTGTTATGGATTTTATTGGTTCATCTATTAACTGTGTCTGCAAGGACCCTAGTCTTTCAGCCAGATTCATATACGGAGCAATATTAGCCATAGCCTCTTCTCCCATAGCCGGAATATTAGCCGCGTTACGAAATCCTTTCCCTAAAAGAGCGTCAGATACGGATCTTGCCATGTCTATAGCAACACTTACCTGAGCTTCGGCAGTTGACGCTCCCAAGTGAGGTGTCGTTACTACTTTTTCCATTTTAGCTACCGGACTATCTACCGGCGGCTTTGCTTTAGTCTCGAACACATCCAATGCCGCGCCGGCCACTTTCCCGGAATTGATGTTTTTAGCCAACTCCTTCTCGTCTATTATCCCGCCACGTGCGGCATTAATTATTCTTACACCTTTTTTCATCTTCTTGAAAGCTTTCTCATCTAAAAGATGTGTTGTCTCTTTCGTCAAAGGCGTGTGTATTGTTATAAAATCTGAAGCTTTTAGAAGTTCATCCAAGCTTGCCGCTTCTACCCTTAAGTTCTTCGCTCTTTCTTCCGAAAGAAAAGGATCAAAGGCCAGGATCTTCATACCAAAACTTAAAGCTCGTTTTGCGAATTCGGCACCGATTCTACCCATGCCTATTATTCCCAAAGTTTTTCCATATAATTCGACGCCCATGAATTTTTTTCTGTCCCATTTTCCGTTTTTTACAGATTGATTTGCTTGAGCTATATTTCTGGATAAAGCCATCATAAGACTAAAAGCATGTTCAGCGGTAGAAATAGTGTTTCCCGCTGGGGCATTCATTACAACTATGCCTTTTTTAGAAGCTGCGGCAACATCCACATTATCCAGTCCTACCCCGGCCCTACCTATAACTTTTAGTTTATCCGACGCTTCTATTATTTTTTTAGTAACAGTGGTGCCGCTTCTTATCACTATTGCGTCATATCCCTTTATTTTTTTAGCCAATTCGTTCTCGGAAAGTTTAAAGACCTCATCCACCTTGATCTTATTATCCTTGAATATCTTTACACCTTCCTGCGCCAACGGATCGCTTATCAAAACTTTAATAGCCATTATATTCCCCTTATTATCTGTTTAGTTTTCTATTTCAACAGTTCCTGTGCCTTGGCGACACCTTTACCCAATGTCACCTTGTATCCTAATTGAGTAAGAACGATCTCGATACCGGCTATCGCCGCTATGGTGTCGTATCCGTCCATATACCCCAAGTGAGCTATCCTGAATATCTTTCCTTTAAATTCAGCCTGACCGCCCGCTATGGTTATCCCCTGTTCATCCCTCATCTTTTTAACAAGCGCCCCCCCGTCTACACCTTCAGGCACCTTGACCGAAGTAACAGCATTTGAAGGCCTCTCAGAAAAAAGTTCAAGTCCCATAGCCTTAACGGCTTCACGTGTAACGTTAGCAAGTTTCGCATGACGTGCAACCACGTTTTCTAGACCTTCCTCCAGCACTATGTCCAGAACGCTATCTAATCCCGAAATAAGTGATACTGCCGGTGTCCAAGGCGTGTCATCCTTGAGATTTGATTTTATTGCCGCTTTAAGATCAAAATAGAACTTTGGCAAGTCTGAAGTTTCTATCATTTTGGCGGCCTTTTCGCTGATGCTTAAAAAAGCTAGACCCGGAGGCAACATAAACCCTTTTTGAGATCCGGATACTACTATATCAACGCCCCACTCATCAGGCTTAAACTCATCTGCCAGCAAGCCGCTTATAGCATCTACAACAAGAACCGCACCGGTAGATGAAACTACTTTACCTATGCTTTTAATGTCGTTAACAACACCCGTAGATGTTTCGCATAATGTGGAATAAACCGCTTTTATGTCTGTGTTCTCTTTTAAAAGTTTTTCTACTTTTTCCGGTTTAGCTTCTTCACCCCACGCTACCTTGTATTCCACAACTTCAACACCATAAGCTTTACATATTTCGCCAAATCTTTCTCCAAATTTTCCTCCGTTGATAACAAGAGCTTTATCACCTTTTGAAAAAAGATTTACCACGGATGTTTCCATTGCTCCTGTACCGCTGGATGCAAATATCAACACAGGGTTTTTAGTACAAAAAGCTTCCTTAAGCTTTTTGTTAACATTTTTTAATACGCTTTGAAACTGAGGCGTTCTGTGATGTATAATCGTGTCGGCCATCTTGAGCAGAACTTTTTCAGGTACAGGCGTAGGACCCGGTGACATCAATCTGTTCTTATTCATGCTAAACTACCCTCTCTTCTTTTCTTGTTTTGATCATTTATTCGCAGTATCGACCACATGGTCGACCAATCCATACTCTTTAGCTTCTTTTGCGCTCATAAAATAATCACGATCAGTATCCGTTTTTATTCGTTCCAAAGACTGACACGTATGCTTAACCAAGATACTCTCAAGCTGATCCCTCATCCTCAATATTTCCTGAGCCTGTATGTGAATATCAGCTGCAGCCCCTTGCGCTCCCCCCCATGGCTGATGAACCATTATTCTTGAATAAGGAAGAGCATATCTTTTCCCTTTGGTCCCGGCCGCAAGAAGAACAGCTCCCATACTAGCGGCTTGTCCCACGCAATATGTGTTCACATCCGGTTTAACGAACTGCATCGTATCATATATTGAAAGCCCGCTTGTAACGCTGCCTCCGGGAGTATTGATATACACACTGATATCCTTATCAGGATCCTCTGTCTGAAGATATAGCAGTTCAGCAACGACTATATTAGCCACATTATCATCTATCGGAGAACCGATAAAGATTACACGATCTTTTAAAAGACGGGAATATATATCATACGCTCTTTCTGCTCTTCCATCTTTTTCTATAACCATCGGTATTATACTCATCTTGCCCCCTTCTTTTATAGCTCATCCCTGTTATCTCTACAAATTATTTTTGAGTTATAACAGCCTCTTCGACCAGAAAATCCAGTGTTTTATCTTCCCGAAGCTGTTCCATTAAACCTCCAAGAAGACCGTTTTCTTCATAATATTTTTTTGTATCTTCAAAACTCTGATTATAAGAAGCTGCCAATCTCTTAAGCCACGCATCAACCTCTTCATTGTTTACCTCGATATTTTCTTTTTTAGCTATATCATCGAGAATGAAGTATACCCTGACCTTATTCTCGGCCTCTTCTCTTAGTTTTCCCATCATCTTTTCTTTTTGAGCCTCTATATCTTCTTTTGCCGCGCCTTTCTGCATAAGTTCATTTTCCGCTCTATCCAAGAATACTTTAAGCTGACGTTCAACCATAGATTTCGGCAAGTCAAACTTATGTTTACTTATCAGCTGCTCTATAATCTGATTTTTTACCTTAGTTTTCTCATTTGCTTCTTTTCTTTCCTTTAGCTGTGAGGTTATTTCCTCTTTAACGCTTTTTATGTCTTCCTTACCCACCTTTTTCGCGAAATCATCATTTGCTTCCGGAACTTTTTTCTCTTTAACTTCTTTTACCTTGATATGAAACACCGCTTTTTTACCGGCATATTTCTTATCAGGATAATTTTCTGGAAGTTCGGCTTCAATATCTTTTTCTTCGGAAGCCTTAAGACCGCATAACTTTTCTCCCATACCCAGCATCGAGGCTTCTTCATCTACCTCTATCCACATATTTTCCCGTTTTTTAGAGATAGATTTCCCATCCATGAACGTTTCAACATCGCATACACCAAAATCCCCTTTTTCCAAAGGCCTGTCAACCGTGACAAATTCGGCGTGTATCTTCAAAATATGATCAAACGCTTCTTCAGATTCTTTTTCCGAAACTTCCACTTTATCCTTATCGGCCTTCATCTTTTTATAGCTCTTCAGGTTAACTTCGGGAGAGGTATCTACCTTTGCCCTGAAAGTTAATTCTCCGCCGATACTTATGTTTATACCAAGAAACTCCGGATAGCTCAGCGGGGTTATTCCATGTTCTTCTAAAGCCCCCTGATATGCCTCCGGGACCAGTTTCCGCTTCGCTTCTTCTATAGCATCGGCGCTATACTTTTTCTTTATCAGGTCAATCGGAGCCTTCCCTGCACGAAATCCGGGAACATTAGCTGTTTTTTGTATATCTTCAACGATACTTTTAAATACGTTCTCGACAGCTTCTTTAGATACTTCAATATCAAGTTCCCTTGCTGTTCCCTCTAACTTTTTCATTTTACTCTTCATATATCCCAATCACCTTTCATTGTTTTAGTTCATAATTCGCTACGAACTTACTTAAAAATTAGGTTCTATCATGCCATACGTGCCGTTATTTCT
The DNA here is from genome assembly GCA_030765205.1 of Candidatus Aadella gelida. Lineage (GTDB taxonomy): Bacteria > Omnitrophota > Gorgyraeia > Tantalellales > Tantalellaceae > Aadella > Aadella gelida. The sequence goes on from JAVCDB010000021.1 coordinate 28,733, forward strand.
TTTATATAGTACATTGGCTTGGCCTGTATCGGCATTCTTGAACATTATAAACTGTTTATTTGTCATCTCTATTTCAAGTTTAGCTTCGGAAGGAAGCATGGGTTTCTCCGCAAAAAGATCAGTCTTGCTAATGATAGAGGATACTTCGAGATCTTCCTTTGCGGGGCGCGTGAACCGGTACACCGGGTTCATTACCCGTGTTAATACAAGTTTTCTTCTTTTTGACTTTACCCTGCCCTTTAGTCGTCTCAACTGTTTTTTTATGTTTTCGGAAGCATTGTCTATGGATGCATACATATCCGGAGAACTTTCTTTAGCAACAACCTTATTCCTTTTAAGATGCAGGATTATCTCAACATTCTTTCTCGATTTTTCTTCTGCCAAGATGGCTTCACACCTATATATTCTGTCATAAAGGCGTTCCAACTTCTCTAATCTTTTATTAACATATGCTTTTAAAGCGTCATCAATTTCAACATTTCTGGATGTAATAGCTATATTCATTGTAAGATCATTGCTCCTTGTCATGTTATATGCTGCTATATGTGTAAAATGCCTCGTTTGAAGTATATCAATATACCACTATGTTTCTGCTTTTTCAACTACTTTGGAGTCGAATTTTTCAGATATCTCACTATTTTTTGTCCTGAGGGAGATTCTTTGTCCAGAGACCTCGGTACTTCCTCTTTGAGATCCTTCGACTCAGTCACTACGTTCCTTCGCTCAGGATAAATGAGCCCCCCCTGTTTCGCTTTGCAAAAGCAAAACGAAACAGGGGGGGCTCATTTACATTGAGAATCTCTCTCCCAGATATATTTCCCGGGCTCTGGAGTCGTTAATTAAGTCTTCTTTCACGCCCGATATCAGAACTTGTCCTTCATACATGATATATGCCCTATCCGTAATAGTAAGCGTCTCTCTGACATTATGATCCGTAAGCAGTATTCCTAACCCCATCTCCTTTAGTTCTCTTATGACTTCCTGGCAATCATATACCGCTATAGGGTCTATCCCGCTAAAAGGTTCATCGAGCAAAATAAACATGGGATTTGTAACCAGAGTTCTTGTTATCTCAAGACGTCGCCGCTCACCTCCGGACAAAGTATATGCCTTATTTTTCCTTAAATGAGCTATTTTGAGCTGACTTAAAAGATTATCCAGCTGACGGGTCCTCTCTTTCTTCGGAAAACCCAAAGTCTCCATTATGGCCATGATGTTTTCTTCGACCGTCAACTCTCTGAATATGGAAGGTTCTTGTGAAAGATATCCTATCCCGGATCTCGCTCTTTGATATATGGGAAGTTTTGTTATATCTTTTTTATCGAAAATAACATGACCGGAATCAGGCCGGACTATCCCTGTAACCATGTAAAAAGTAGTAGTTTTCCCTGCCCCGTTAGGCCCCAGAAGACCTACAACTTCACCTCTATGAACATTTATGCTCACCCCCTTAACCACACTCTTGCCGCCATAATTCTTTACAAGGTCACGAGTTTCAAGTAAATGCATTCCCTACCATCTCCTTTATTTCCCAAAGCCGTCCAGTTTCTCTATTTCTTGAGGATCTATTATTATTCTGGGCCGGCCCAAAAGTTTCGCGCTTTTTGTGCTTTCCGTATATATTGCCTTTTCGCTGATCGTATAGCTTCTTCCTTTTTTAGTTTTCACGTTACCTTCGGCCACGACCTGTTTAAATTTCTCCGTATCCGGATCGAATTCAACTGTAAGCGTATCTGCGTACAGTTTACCGTCCTTATCTGTGACTTTCACATTGTTCTTAAATATTGCGACGTGCCCATTATAATCAATTTCCAGAGGACCGTCACAAGTAACTGTAGTGCTCGGCTCCATACTTACCATTACGTCTTTCTCTAAAATAGCATACATCTTATCGGAATTAGCCATTCCTCCCGTACCGACAGCTATCAATCCGTCTCGACTGATGTGAACAACAGTATCCGTAAATATTTCCTTTGTGTTCTGTGACCATTTAGCCTTTTCTGTGGTCAAGGTGAGTCCGTCATCCGAATTGACTTTCACGTCACCCAAGAGTTCCACTTCTCCTTTGTCTTTACTGTATATTCCTCTCTCCGAAGTCAGTATTACTATGGTCTTGTCACCATAAGCAACAGCACCAAGGTCGTCCAGATGTATATCCTCACCAATTATCTGTGCGGACTTACCTTCAAGATGCCACTGCTGCGCCCCTTTGGGACTACGTCCGTCAATAGAGAAAGAAAGTACTCTTTGCTCAAGGTCTGACCCTCCGTCTTTCTTCTCTTCGGTCTTTGTCGGGGCAGAAATGTCGTCTTCTTCAGGCGTTCCCTGCCTTAAGGCAAGAACTACAACTAAACCTAGTAATAAACAAATGCCTACTATCCTATTCCACATGATCCGTTTGCTCCTGCCCTATATCGGGCTGGTTTTTCCATCTCTTATGCATCCACACCCATTGTTCCGGATATTTTTTCACATACTTCTCAAGAACCTTCGTCCATTCCTGGGTATATCTTTTAACATCCTTTTCCTTGTCGCCGCAGGAGACAAGCTCAATAGATTTTTCTACTATAAGCTTGTATGTATTATCCGGTTTACGTATCATAAATGCCGGAACAAGATTCGCTTCTGTAACCATACCCAATTTAACGGGACCTACAGGAGTGTTAGCGGGTTTTCCAAAAAAATCCACAAATACCCCTTCCACGCTATCGACATCCTGATCCGCCAATATACCGAGCATTCCACCGTCTTTAAGTATTTTAAGCAGTTTTTTAGGGGACTCATCCCGATAAACTATATTCGCTCCAAATCGCCTTCTTAAGCGGTTAATCGATTTATCGTACTTATGAAAATATATACGTTTAGCTATAATCGCACCGGTATATCCATGGGAATACAAATATGCGGATAAAAGTTCCCAATTTCCGAAATGTGAAGCAAGTAGTATTACCCCCTTGCCTTCGCTTATTGCCTTGTCGAGATTTTCCAGACCTTCAATTTCGGTAACCAGTCTTCCTATGCCTTCTTTGTCATAAGAAAGGAATTTTATCCAATCGGCCCCGTTTTTCGCAACATTCCTAAAAACATCTTCCGCAATACGCTCGTTCTCTACCTTATCTTGTCCGAAAACCGTATTCAAGTTCAATAGTGTAATATCTCTATGCTTCTTCAATAATCTGAATGCTTTTCTGCCGAGAAGATCCGCTATAAAGATACTTACACTGCGCGGAACGAGCCTTAATAAACAGAATAATATTTTAGCGCTGTAATAAATATAATAACGTCGTGTTTTTATCTTAGCCATAATGTTAGTTTATCGTAAGTCGTGATTCGTAAACAGTGAACAGTGAGTAGTCTCCAGTTGCCTAGTTACCGGTAACCTGGCACCCTGGTAACTGGTAACTTCTTCTTTCTAGCTTCTAACCTCTAATTTCTATCCTCTACCTTTCATCTCTTATATTCCGCTTCAACCGTAGTAGTTATCCCGCCGCGTGTATTAAAGGTACCTTTGATCTTCATCTTTTTAGGCTTACAGCTTTTAGCGAGATCATCAAGCATCCTATTAACAACATGTTCGTGGAATATCCCGACGCTTCTATAAGCCGCTATATACTCCTTAAAGGACTTTAGTTCCAGACACCATTTATCCGGCATATATTCTATTACCACGTTCGCAAAGTCAGGTAATCCGGTTTTAGGACATATACAAGTAAACTCGGAAGTCTCTATCCTGACAACATAATCTTTCCCCTTATACCCGTTTTTCCACACATCAATTTTAGGAAATTTTATTTTCTTTATTTCTTTCTGCAAACCCTCGTATCCGCTTTTTGTCATATTCCTCTTCACCTTATTCCTAATTTCTTGTGTATCTGACCTATGACGCCTATTTCTCTGCCGGTAGCCTGTTTGATATATTCTTTGAAGTACGATAGCATCTCAGGGTCCGCGTCCTGAACGATCCCGTCTATTGGCGTTACAGGCTGAAGTATGATGGTTCCTTCATTCGGTACACCCGCAAGGATATCACTCATCTTCTTTACGTCGTCCATTGTAGTCGCATCTGTCACGACAGCTTTTACCACTAACTCTTTACCTGAAGAAACTTCTATAAATTTTTTATGTTCTTTCCAGAACTCTTTACTGCTGCCGCAGGAAGACGGCAACTTAAGATCCATCGCCACAATATCTACCAGATCCTTTATTTTTTGAAAATTATCCGGCAATGTGCCGTTTGTCTCCAAATATACCTTACTTGCTTTATGCTTTTTAAAAAGCGTTAAGAACGCGAATAAAAAATCCGCATGCAAAAGAGGCTCTCCGCCTGTTACGGCGAGCTCGTTATAGTCATCTTCGAAATCTAAGATCTTACTTAAAAGAGATTCGGTCGAAAAAGTCTTATAACTCTTTATATCCGTATCACAGTACACGCAGTTAAGATTGCATCCATAAAATCTGACAAAAAGCTGACGGCTTCCCGTAAACGGCCCCTCTCCCTGATATGAAGAAAATATTTCAGATATTTTTGCTTCCATAATTATATTAAAGGATCTTTAAGTCCAACTTCCTCAAATGCCTTTTTCCTGAAGATACATGATTCACATTCCCCGCAAGGCACCTCTCTGCCTTCATAACATGACCATGTATATTCAAATGGTACTCCTAATTCAGTTCCTTTTCTCAATATCTCGTCTTTAGTTTTGCCTATGATAGGAGTAACAACTTTTATCTCTTCGCCATTAGCTCCTGCTCTAGTACCTTTTTGCACAGCTTCTTGAAAAGCATTAAAAAAAACGTCCCGACAATCCGGATAATTCGAGAAATCCATCTGATGTGCGCCTATAAAAACAGCTTCCGCACCTATCGCCTCCGCGAAAGATATCCCGAAACTCAAAAAGATCATATTCCTAGCCGGAACATATGTGTTTGGGATATTACTATCGTCCGACGCGCACCCCTTCGGTACTGATATCTCTTTATCCAGGAGAGAACTTCCCTGCCAAGGCATGGATATATCCAAAACCTTAAACGCGGAACCTGAAATTTCAGCAACCTTTTTAGCATATTCTATCTCTATAGAAGCTTTCTGCCCGTAATTAAAGATCAATACGTGACATTCATATTCTTTTTTTGCCAAATATAACGTAACTGCCGAATCTAATCCGCCTGATAAAAGTACTACTGCTTTTTTCATAAATTGTGATCAGTGATCAGTAAACAGTGAACAGTTGTTCTCCTGATTCTCTCTCTAGTTTATTTTTGAGACTTTTTAACTTTTAGACCTTTCGACTTTTTAACTATTTAACTATTCACTATAAGTTGCAGAAGACGTCTCCGTCTCCCATACTGTTACGGATCTCACTTTTAAATCCGGATGCTTGGCTGACATGCATCCCGATATGTAGCGGGCAATATTTTCGGACGTGGGGTTGTCTTGCTTGAATTCCTCTACATCATTGAGATATTTATGATCCAAACCAGACACGATATCGGATAAACTTTTTTTGAGCTCTTTAAAATCTACCACCATCCCTATATCATCAAGTTTTTCTGAAGATACCTCAGTCTCTACTCTCCAGTTATGACCATGCAAGTCTTCGCACTTCCCTTTATATCCCCTAAGATTATGTGCGCTACTAAAATGTGATTGTACTCTTACCGTATACATAATAAAGATCCAAGCTCCAAATTAAAATTTTAAGATTTATTCAAAATACGCTTTTGTAACGCTATCCCAGAGACCGTTAGCCTTAAGTATTAGCTCACAAACCTCTCTCACTGCGCCATGCCCGCCTTTTTTCTTGGTTTCGTAATGCGCGTAGGACTTCACTTCTTCCATTCCGTTAGGCACGGTCACCGCCAATCCTACACGCTTAAGGACCGGGATATCTATAACATCGTCTCCTATAAAACATATTTCTTCATGCTTTACGTTAAATTTATTTATTATTTTAGACAAGGCATTTATCTTATAGTGAAAGTTCTGATACACTTTGTTTATTTTTAAATCCTTAGCCCTTTTCTTAACCGACCTTGAAGCCTTGGCTGTTAATATCACACATTTTATCCCGGCACGCTTAACGAGTATGATCCCTAAACCGTCATTTACGTTAAAACTCTTAAGCTCGTCACCGTAGGTCCCGTATGTTATGGTGCCATCTGTCAGGACTCCGTCCACATCCACCACTAATAATTTTATATTTTTTGCTCTTTCTGTAACCTCTTCGGGATAATTGTGCCCCATACATGCTCTCCTTTACACTAGTCCAGCCTTTAAAATATCTTGAACATCGAGGACCCCTGCAGGTCTTCCATCTTTATCTACAACAGGTATCTCATCTATATTTTTATTAGACAGTATTTTGAATGCTTCGGCAGCCAGACGTTCTCCTGTTATTGATACGGGAGACGCCGTCATAACGTCGCCTATTTCACAAGTCAAGAGGTCTTTCCCCTCTTCAAAATGTCTCCTAAGATCCCCGTCCGTAAATATACCGATAAGCTTACCATCCGAATCCACTACACTCGCGGAACCCGCACGCAGGTGCGTGATCTCCAGGAGCACATCTTTAACCAAAGCTCCCTTCTGCACTATAGGAGTTTTTTCTTTGGGTCTCATTATATCTTCCACTTTCAGCAAAAGACGTTTTCCAAGTGATCCTCCGGGATGGTACAAAGCGAAATCTTTAGGTTTTATATTCTTTTTTTTCAGAAGAGCGATAGCTATCGCGTCACCTAAAGCCAGCATGGCCGTAGTTGACGTCGTAGGAGCCAATCCCATAGGACAGGCTTCTTTTTCTACAGAGCTATCTATAGTGAAATCACTATTAACAGCTAGTGTAGAACCTTTGTTTCCTGTTATAGATATGAGTTTAGCGCCGATTTTCTTTATTATGGGCAGAAGACGAACAACCTCTTCGGTCTCGCCACTGTTTGAAAAAGCAATAATAATATCCTCACTAGTAACTCTTCCAAGATCACCATGTAACGCTTCCGCAGGATGCAGGTACAATGAAGGAGTCCCGGTCGAAGACATCGTAGCGGAAACCTTCTGAGCGATAAACCCGGGTTTTCCCATACCTGTGACTATCACTCTTCCTTTGTTCTCAGCTAAAATTGAGATTATTTTCTCGAACTCTTCATCTATCCTGTCCACAAGCGCCCCCACGGCCTTGCTTTCGTTCTCGAGAACCTTTTTTGCTAAGGAAATGCTCATATTTTTTTTACCGCCTTTTCTATAGAAAGCATTTGAGTTAAATAATCTTCCAAAAGATCCAGCTTTAACATATTCGGACCGTCACTTTTAGCGTTTTCCGGAGACATATGTACCTCCACGAATAATCCGTCACATCCAGCCGCAACAGCGGCTCTTGAAAGCGGCAGGATATATTCGGATTCCCCTCCGCTGGAAGTGCCCTTCCCTCCGGGCATCTGTACGGAATGTGTCGCATCGTATATCACGGGGTATCCCGTTTTTTTCATTATAGGTATTGCCCTAAAATCATTGACCAGCATATTATATCCGAAAGTCGTTCCTCTTTCAGTGATCATTATATTCTTATTGCCGCATTGTTCAATCTTAGCCACTACATTTGACATCTCCCCGGGAGACATGAATTGCCCTTTTTTCACATTAACGGCTTTACCTGTTTCAGCGGCCTTAACGAGAAGATCGGTCTGACGGCATAAAAAAGCCGGGATCTGGATAACGTCCAGAACAGCTCCCGCCGCGGCCATTTCGTCAACGCTATGCACATCACTAAGAATGGGCACACCTAACGTATCCTTTACGAGTTTTAATATCTCAAGACCTTTCCGAATTCCAGGCCCCCGAAACGAATCTGCCGAACTTCTGTTAGCTTTATCGTAACTGGCTTTAAAAATAAACGGTACACCGGCTCTCTTCGCTACCTCTTTTATCTTTTCAGCATGCTCCATAACGCTTTCTGCGGATTCAATAACACAAGGCCCCGCTATAAGCACTATCGGCTCATCTGAACCTATAACTATATCGTTCACTTTAACTTTCACTGCTTTAATACTCATATCACCTCTTCCGTCGATCCAATCGATCCAAAAGGATCTTCTTTACTTTATCAACATCTTCCAGGGTATCAACTCCAATGGTATTGTATCTGGTTTCCAAAGTTTTTATCTTATATCCGTGTTCTAAGACTCTAAGCTGCTCCAATTTTTCGTCATCTTCAAGCGTCGATTTGGGAAGATCCGCATAAGTAAGAAGAAAATCTTTAGTATACGAATACATCCCTATATGCTTGAAATATCGGTTACTTATCCCTTGCCCGTCCTCACCCTCTGAAGTTATTTCCTGTTCTTTGCCCTCGTCCCTTACATAAGGTATAGGACTCCTTGAAAAATACAGAGCGAATCCTTTCCTATCAACAACCACTTTCACGACATTCGGATCATCAACTTCATTCTTATTATGAACCCGCTTAATAAGAGTTGCCATTTGCAGGTCTTTCTCATATTGAAATACCTGCGCCAGGCTATCTATCATTGAAGGATGTATTAGAGGTTCATCTGCCTGCACATTTATAAAGATATCGGCATCCACCGAGCGAGCCACTTCAGCCAACCTATCGGTCCCTGAAGCATGATCAGGGGAAGTAAGAATCGCCTTTCCTCCGAATGATTCTACTGCTTTCTTTACCCTCTCTTTATCCACAGCAACAATAACATCATCTATAGAGCGAGCCTCTTTCGCTTTTTCCCAAACATGCTGTATCATAGGCTTACCGTTAATATCAACAAGAACTTTACCCTTAAGCCTTGTAGACCGCCATCTCGCTGGAATTATAACAACTGTTTTCATGAATTACCTTTCCCTGTTTCCCTTTTTAACCGGTTCAGCAATTCTTTCGGTTCAACGATCGCAACCCCTACTTTTCCTACCACAATGCCTGCGGCGCAATTCGCGATATGAGCCGCCAGTATCGGAGACGCTCCTCCCGCCGCGCATAACGTGTATACCGCCACAACTGTATCTCCCGCTCCGGAAACATCAAAAACTTCTTGAGCGAGTGTGGGTATCTTTCTGGGAGGCCTGTTCTTTTCAAAAACCATCATACCGTTTTCTCCGAGAGTGAGAAGTATTACATTGGCCTTAAGTTCTTTAAGTAATTTTTCTCCGGCTCTTATTAGGGTTTCTTTACTATTTATAGAAAAACCCACGGCCTTTGCCGCTTCATGATGATTCGGGGTTATTACACTAACCCCTTTATAATATGAAAAATGGCTCTCTTTGGGATCTACAGCGATTATTTTACCGTGCTTCTTAGCTTCCTTAACGACCATACTTAAAAGAGAAGGCGTTATAAGACCTTTTCCATAATCTTCTATTATCACGCCATCAGCATGACGTATATTATCTTTGAGATAATTCTGTATCGCCTTATGATATTTATCCGGAACCTGATTTACGTCTTCACGGTCTATGCGTACGACTTGCTGCTGATGAGCTATAACTCGAGTTTTAAGTATCGTGGGCCTTTTCTCGTCTGCTATTATGCCGTCAGTCATTATCCCTTCTTTGGTGAGGCTATCCTTAAGGATGTCGGCTTTTTCGTCCTTTCCCACAACTCCTACTAGAGACACTTCCCCACCGAGCCTGGCAATATTGCTCGCAACATTACATGCTCCTCCCGGCATAAACCCTTCGCGCTTGACCCATACCACAGGAACCGGAGCTTCTGGTGAAATCCGGGACACTTCTCCCCAGATAAACTGATCCAGAAGAAGATCGCCCATAACAATGATCTTTTTCTTTTTAAATTTCTTTACCACATTGGCTAAAGTAGAATATTTATATCTCTTCACCTGTTCCCTCCGTATCATCCTAAATGAGGATTAATTTTTGATACAAGATGGTTTTTAGGAACCGCTCCTGTTATCTTCTCGGCAACTTCGCCTGCTTTAAATATAAAGATCGCCGGGATATTCATTATTCCATAATCCGACGATGTTTTTGGGGCTTCCTCAACATTGACCTTACACACTTTCAATTTATCCTTATATTCCCCGGCTATCTCTCCTATGATCGGAGAGATCATTTTGCACGGCCCGCACCATTCGGCCCAGAAATCTACTAATACAGGTAAACTTGAATCCAGAACTTCCTGCTTAAAATTGTTATCATTTACGGCTATCTCAAGACTTTCAGACATGATAACCTCCTTCGTTTAAGGTCCATAATATTAATAATGACAAGAATGTATTATATTATTTTAATATACAACTGGCAAGCATCAATATAGAACTAACTCTAGTTAAGGAATAAAAGCCTAAGAATGGCTGAGAATATGATGCGCTGCGGCTATAACATCTTCCTGAGTAACCGCCATTAGACATTTAAACCCCTTCTCGCAGTAATGGGCCTTACATGGCATGCATCCGGGGGGTTCATGTAGCACAATATCCTTCTCCCCCAATGGGCCCCATCTTTTTGGTGAAAGCCCCGGATCATTACGCCCGAAAACAACAATAGCGGGCGTCCCGACAGCGGAAGCTATGTGAACCGGTCCGGAATCATTGGAAATAAACAACATGCATCTGGACAAAAGTTCCGCAAGTTCTCCTAAAAGCAAATTATCCGTAAGATCAACCGCGTTTTCCTTCATACTGGATACAACTAAGGAACTGTACTTTTCTGTCTTGTCGGCACCAATTAATACCACGTCACAACCATACTCCTTTATTAAAACATCTGCGACTTTAGCGAATCTTTCCGGCGGCCACCTTTTGGATGCACAGCTGGCCCCGACATGTAAAGCTATTTTTTTTTCCTTGAGAGAATGACTTTTTTCAATAGAATCTATTAGTCCTTTATCTTCACTTGTCGTATACATGTAAGGTTTATTGTTATAACCGGAAACATCAAACCCGGCATACGCTAATAAGTCTTTATTGTAATCTGTTTCATGCCTTTCTCCCATATTCTTTTTATGCGGCATTTTATTAGTAAGCAGCCATCCCATATCCTTATCATACCCTATCCGCTTGGATATCCCGGCAAGGAAAGACATTATATGTACACGGTTAGTGGGATGCAGCATTATTGCTGTATCAAATTTGTCTTTCCTTAGAGCAAAAGCAAATTTGACCGTACTAAAAAACTTTTTTTGCAATCCGTATTTATCATAAACTATAACTCTATTAAGATCAGGATTACACATCACTATATCTTTATTCTCGGGCCTTACCATAAAAGCTATATAGGCTTCGGGAAACTGCTTTCTTACAGAACGTATAACAGACGTAGACAGCACAACATCTCCCATACGATCTGTACGAGTTATGAGTATGCGCCTAGGTTTTTTAATTTTTTTGTTCATAAACCCACCACCTTTTTCACAGCTTCAAACACCTCTTCTACACTTATCTCAGATATACATCCTTCCTCCGGCCCGACAGAACATAAAGCATTAGAACATGGCCGGCAGCTTTTGTCCGGAGTTACCACTATACTTTCAGAAGAAATTGGTCCATATTTTTTTTCGTCAGAAGGCCCAAAGATCGCAACACTTTTTGTTCCCGCAGCGCTTGCCACATGAAGCGGTGCGCTGTCATTAGTCACTATAATATCACTTCGCTTTATAAGTTCGGAAAGAGCGCCTAAAGAAGTTCTCCCGCAGAGGTTAATAACTTTTTGTTCCACGTTATCCTCGAACATTCTTACAATGTCTGCATCGTCACTATTTCCGATAACAAAGACCTTAAAACCCAGTTCGTTTACAATGTTATCTGATAACTTTGAGAATTTTTTTACATCCCATCTTTTTAGATGGCTTTTAGATCCGGGATTAATAACGCATATACCGTTACTTTTAGCATCGCCTATCTGTCTATCAATAAAGTTTTTTTCTGCCTCGCTTACAGGTATAAAAAAATGCGGATCCTGCGGCACATCAAGCCCCATACCCGATAATTTAGAAAGATGTTCTTCTCTCTTATGTAGGGCTCTTTTTGCCGGGAACGCTACTTTCGGGCGGTATTTTGCACCTATCATCCACGGTATAAGCGAATTCTTCATATCAACGGTAAGATCATATCTTATGTTTCGAAGAGCCATAAGCTCTCTGACCCTTCCCTTTATACTCATCCTCTTCTGGCGCACCATCACGTTCCTAACCGACGGATGATCCTGGAATACATCTTTACCGGGAGGCCCTGTTATAACGTCTATTTCAGCATTTGGGAAGTTACGGCACAGCACATCAAGCACTGGGGTTGTAAGGATTATATCTCCAAGATTGTTCAAGGTTATGAATAAGATCTTTTTTATTTTAGTCCTATCTATCTTCATGTTTTTCAATAATCATTTCTTTAACAGCGCTGGATACCTCATCAACATCGATGAGTTCCATGCATATATTGTTCTTTTGACAGCTTTCTGTATAACAAGGAACTTCACATTCGATCCTATCTTTAGTCGAGATCACTAAATTGTCAGACGTTCCTATCTGTCCCGTTATCTCGGGTGATGTGGGCCCGAATAGCCCGATAGTTCGCGTTCCGGTTGCTGAAGCCAGATGAAGCGGACCTGAATCAGCGCTTATAACAACTTTGCATTTTTCAAATACAGCTGCCAGACCGTTCAATGAAGTCTCACCCGCTACAGTGTAACATCGCGGAGACTTTACTTCATGGGCTGTATCTTTTGCAAGAGAAACGTCTTTTTTGCCCCCGGTTATTATAACTTCCGTATTTTCGTCGGCAGAAAGCACATCTTTTATCAATCTAACAAAATTATCTTTTTTCCATCTTTTTTCAGCCCAGTTCCCTCCCGGATGAATGCCGACAAGACACTTTTTCCCTTGTCCCTTCTTCTTAATAAGTTCTTCGGCAAGCTTTCTCGCTTCCTCCGGAACTGTATATTTATATTTTCTGCCAGACACTTCTGCTCCGAAAGCTTCAGCAAGCAGAAGAATAGTATCTGCTCTATGTATTTTCTTTTCTGGAATATCGACTTCTATAGTTAGCGGCCCTTTACCCTTAAACCCTACTAGATCACTGATGCCTGCGCTCCGCGCTAAGCTTGCCTTGCTCCTTGAAGGTTTTAACAAAAAACACGTATCGTATTTTTCTTTCCTGAGCCTGAAAATCAATCCTATCTTTTCCGGCACAGCTAATATGCCGTTACGATCCGAAAGAACAATAACTTCGTCTACCAGATCGCTATCCATCAAAAGTTCAGAATACCTCGGAACTACCACACAGGTTATATGTACCCTGCGATATTTTTCTCTCAATGCACTTAAGAATGGAAAAGAGAACAATATGTCTCCTAACCAATTAAGTTCAAATATTAGAATGCGTTTAGGGTCTTTCATAATAAATCGTGACTCGTGATTCGGGGCTCGTGCTTCGTGACTCGTAAACAGTGAGCAGTGTTAATAG
>JAVCDB010000048.1 GCA_030765205.1 Candidatus Aadella gelida
TATTATGACGAAAATAAATAATGTCAGGAATGTAGTGATCTTAAGAACGGATCGTATCGGAGAAGTTCTTCTTTCAACGGTAGCGGTTGATGATATTAAGAAACAATATCCCGATTCTAAAGTATCTTTTGTCACTTCAGCTTATTCCCGCTCTCTTCTTGACAATAGAGAGGATCTGGAGAATGTTTGGGAGGCAGATACTTCCGGTAGAAAAAATATGTTATTAGAAGCCGGCAGGCTTGCTGCGACCTTGAGGCCGGTTAAATTTGATACGGCGATCGTTCTTAATCCACACAAGATGCTTCATCTTGCGTGTTTTTTTGCGGGTATACCAAATAGGGTAGGGTATGATCGTAAATGGGGATTCCTGCTAAATAGGAAGATAAAAGATCTTCGGGACGAAGGATCCAAACATGAGACAGAATATACGCGTGACCTTTTAAGAAGCGTGGGCATAATACCGGGAACGGATGGCCCGTCTCTTACAACAGGCATATCTGCGGAAAAGTCTCTGACGAATAAACTTATAGCCGATGATATTTTAGAGAAAGACAAGATCATTATTGTTCAACCAGGAAGCAGTAATCCCGCTAAAAGGTGGCCAAAGGATAAATACAAAGAGCTTATAAAAAGGATAAATGACGAGTTAGGTATTAAAAGTATCGTACTAGGTGATAAAGAAGAACAGCAGCTTGTAAGAAGCATAATGAGTGGCAGAGAGAAAATGGCCGTATCCTTTGCGGGCAAGCTTGATCTTAAAGAAGTAGCCGCACTTTTAAAAAGAAGTATTCTTTTTGTGGGGAACGATAACGGGCCTATGCATATGGCCGCGGCATTAGGAGTGCCGGTAATTGCCATTTTCGGAAGAAACATACCCGGAGTAAGTCCGGTGAGATGGCGGCCGTGGGGGAAAGGACATGTTGTTTTTCATGAGGATACGGGATGCGAAGTATGCAAGGATGCTGCGTGTCCATACGAATACAAATGTCTGGATGCTGTTACAGTAGATGCAGTGTTTGAAGTTGTGAAGAAAATGGTAAACGAAAGGGTATGAAGAAAATACTCATTGCTAACATATTCGGGATCGGGGATGTACTTTTTACTACTCCTATAGTGGCTAACCTGAAAAGGCTTAATAAGGACATTAAGATAGACTATATGTGCAATGTTCGTACCATGGACATAGTCAATCATGTGCCGGGTATAAACGAAATATATGTGTATGAAAAGGATATTTTTACTCAAATATGGAAAGATTCCAAAATAAGGTTTCTTAAGGCTGCTAACAATCTGTTCAATGAGATAAAAAATGAGAAGTATGACGCGTTGTTTGACTTTACGCTGTCACGTGAGATGGGTCTTTTCTTTAAACTTGCCGGGATCAAAAGAAGGATAGGGTTGAATTATAAGAAAAGAGGCGTATTTCTGACGGACAAAATACCTTTTACAGGATTTAGCGAAAAACATGTTATAGAATATTATCTTGATTGCCTGAGGCATATAGGTATAGAGGCAGAGACAAATAAGATGAGTCTCCTAGCGGATGAGATCAGTCAGGAAATGGTATTGTCACATTTGAGAGAAAAGGGTGTAGATGAAAAAGCAGACCCTTTAATAGCTGTTATTCCTGGAGGAGGAGCAAGTTGGGGAAAAGATGCTGCCAGAAAGAGATGGTCTCCTGCAGGGTTCGCAAAAGTAGCGGATATACTCGCGGATAAAGGAGCATCGGTGGTGATATTGGGTGATGTTGGTGAATCGGATCTATGTCGTAACCTTGCCGGTATTATGGAAAAAGCACCTGCTCTGGTGATGAACGATCTTACTCTACCAGATTATATAGCATTCTTAAACGCTTGTGATCTTGTGCTGTGTAATGACGGTGGGCCTATGCATATAGCCGCCGCATTAGATGTTAGGACGGTCTCTGTTTTCGGACCGGTCGACGAAAAGGTTTACGGGCCTTATCCGCCTTCAGAAAAGAGGGTTGCGGTGACCAAACAGGATCTTTCATGCAGGCCTTGTTATAACAACTTTAAGTTACCGGAATGCGGGAACAATAATAAATGTCTGGAGGAGATATCCGCGGATACTGTTGCAGGAGCATGTTTGAAATTATTGAGCGAAGTGAAAGGATAAGTGAGAATATATGTATGTACCGTTACTGAATAGCATATTTAAATCTGTACAGAAGAAGCCCGGTACTTTGAAGTATTTTCCGTCAAAGATATCTATAGAGACCGGTAACATATGTAATTTATGCTGCCCTTTGTGTCCGACCAATAGCGATGATCAGCAGCAGGTCAAAAAAGGCCTCATGAATATTGATGATTTTAAGATAATCTTCGATAAGATCAAACCATTTGTGAAGACAATAGATCTCTTCAATTGGGGAGAACCTTTTCTTAATAGGGACATAGGTGAGATGATAGAGTACGTTAAGAAAGAAAAACCTTCTGTTAGAATTTTTATTGATAGTAATTTTAACGCAATTGATGATGAACATATAGAGGCAATTGTCAGACACGGAGTCGATGTCCTGAAAATATCCTGTGACGGAGCAACGCAGGAAGTGTATCAGCAGTACAGGAAAGGCGGCAGTGTGACAAAAGTCATGGAAAATGTCGAAAAGGTGCTTAAAAAGAAGCATGAACTAGGTAAAGAAAATCCTAAAATAATATGGAAGTATTTGGTTTTTAAGCATAATGAAGGTGAAGTGGAAAAAGCCAGGCAGAAAGCGGCGGAGATGGGTATAGAATTTGAAGCTAGCGGTATGCGTGTGGATTGCGGAAAAGAGATATTTGAACCTGTTCAGGCTTCAGTTGAGAGAGATAAAGAATGGATACCCGAAGACAAAGAATATAATATGTACACAGACCTAGCTTCCGGAAAGAAAATATGTGAGAAGCCTTGGAAGACAACTACTATTAACTGGAACGGAGATGTTGTGGCATGCGGGGCCATATATGACTGCGAAGGTCATAAATTTGGAAATTTGCTTAAACAAAGTTTTGAAGAAGTGTGGAACGGTGAAAAATACGTTAAGGCCCGAAAAATTATAGCAGGAATGGAATCCGACAGTAATATTATTTGTCACACGTGTAAAGAGAATGGATATCAGTTCTTTTAAGTCAAAAGTCGAAGGTTTAAAAGTCGAAGGTCAAAAGGTTTAAAGGTCTAGATAGACTGTAGACAATTGACCATTGACCATAGACAGAAATGTCCGATGTGAGAAGATAGATGTTAGAAGTCAGAGAGAGGGGGGGGTATGTCAAAGAATAAAACAAATACTGAAGTAAAAAAGGTTCATAAATTAGCCGTTTTTAAGGGTAAACAGATAAGACGTATGATCTACGATGATGAATGGTGGTTTTCGGTGGTTGATACGGTAGAAGCTCTTACAAAAACAAGCAGGGGTAGAAAATACTGGAGTGATCTCAAAAAGAAACTGGTTGATGAAGGATATAATGAAGTGTCCGAAAAAATCGGACAATTGAAAATGATAGCTCCAGATGGAAAATTAAGGCTGACA
>JAVCDB010000005.1 GCA_030765205.1 Candidatus Aadella gelida
CGTTCGCAGTAGACGGAAACGATGGCAGTAGTACATTTAATCTTATCGAACCGCCGTATACCGAACGGTACGTACGGTGGTGTGAGAGGACGGCAGATGAAATAATCATCTGCCTCCTACTCGCTTTGATACCCCTGTAAAATCAAGGGTCATAGAACGAAAGGCATGTACATATACCGTCAGTTATCATCAGGGGGAAAAGTACACTTTTGGGTACAAATCGTGGTGGAATCGTGGTGGAATTTTGGATAGGTTCAGTATGGACACTATTCGGACACCAGGGTAGGGCGGGTCGAGTTTAGCAAGAACATTTTTTCTAGCTAAACAGTACCCACTGTTGCAGATTGAGGATTACTTGACAAGTAAAGTGAAGTAGGGTATAATTGATAATGGAAACCATTACCAATAAGCAAAGGAAGGTAAATATGCCAGGTAGAGGAATGATGTCGCCAGGATGGGGTGGTAAGTTTAGAGGATGTGGATACAGGATGACCTTGCCAAGACAGGCCATATTAAATGTTTTGCAAAAAACAAAAAAGCATCTTAGTGCCGAAGATGTATATATGGAAGCACATAAAATCTTTCCTCACCTTGGGCTTACTACTGTATACAGAACCTTGGAGCTATTAACTGATATGGGGGAACTAAACAAATTTGACTTTGGTGACGGCAGGGCGCGGTATGAACTGATGGAAATATCTGAAGAAGATCATCATCATCATCTTGTGTGTACCAAATGCAAAAGAATAATAAACTATTCCGATTTTGTTGATGAGGAACTGGAATTTCTAAAAAGAGCAGAAAAAGGGTTATCTAAGAAGTACAATTTTGAAATCAACAATCATATAATCCAGTTTTACGGGGTTTGTGATAAATGTAAGAAAAGTAAATAACGGGAATTTTTTTGCCAAGTTAATGAAAATTATTTTCAATAAAAAGGAGGTGTGTTATGCCAAGTGGAGATGGAACAGGTCCAAGAGGATTAGGAGCTATGACAGGAGGAGGAAGAGGTAATTGCGTAATGCCGGCTGATGGATATGTCGGAAGGCCTCGTTTTGGGAGGCAAGTAGGTCGAGGAGGAAGAGGCCGGAGAAATATGTATTATGCTACTGGAATGACAGGGTGGCAAAGAAGTGTGTTTACTCCTAAACAGGAAAAAGAGGTTTTAAAAAATGAAGCTGAGAATCTTAAACAGGAACTGTCAGATATTCAAAGTCGTATAGGTGCAATGGAAAAGGGAAAAGAAGAAGACTAATGAAAACATGGAGGATGAAATGAGAGTAGCTATTTCTACAGATGGAAACAATGTATCAGAACATTTTGGTCGATGTCCGTCGTTTACAATTGTTGATATTGAAGACGGTAAAGTTGCAGGGAAAGAGGTTATAAATAATCCCGGACACCATCCCGGGTTTTTGCCGAAATTTCTGCACGAAAAAGGTGTTAGCTGTATTATTGCCGGGGGAATGGGCGCTCGGGCCGTGCAGCTTTTTGCCGAACAGGGAATTAAAACAATGGTAGGTATCAGCGGAAAAATTGACGATATTATTAATGAAGCCGCGAACGGTACGCTTGAAGGCGGGGAAAGTTTGTGCAAGCCCGGAGCCGGGAAAGGATACGGACTTGATAAAACCGAGTGCGATCATCCGAATGATGATCACGAACATTAAACGGAGGGCATGATGAAGATATGTATTACAGCGCAGGGGAGTGATCTTGAATCTGAAGTAGATCCCAGATTCGGTAGATGTCAGTATTTTGTTTTTTATGACACCGATGATTTGAAGTCGGAATTTGTTTCAAATCAAAATAAAGATGGAATGGGGGGTGTAGGGGTACAATCAGGGCAGTTAATGGCGGATAAAGGTGTGAAAGTGCTGCTTACCGGTAATGTAGGCCCAAATGCTTACACAACTTTGCAGGCAGGAAAGGTGGAAATCATTACAGGTGTCTCCGGCAAGGTGATCAATGCGATAGAGAAATACAAACGAGGAGAATTTAAACCGACAGATGGACCAAGTGTAGATTCGCATTTTGGGACAAAATAGGAAAATCTCACAAAACCTTAAGGATGGAGAAGATATGGCCGTTAAAGTAAATAATGAAAAATGTACGGGTTGTGGAGCATGTGTAAGTGTATGTCCCGTCGATGCGATCAAGATAGAGAACGGTAAGGCAGTTATCAGCGAAGAATGTGTTGATTGTGGCGAGTGTGTAACGCAATGTCCAGTAGAAGCACTTTCGCAGTAGGGAAGTTATATCAGGAGGTGAGTCATGCCAGCGGGAATTGGAAGAGGTTCCGGAGGCGGCGGAAAAGGCGGTGGAAGAGGCAGAATGGATGGCAATATGCCAGGCTTGGGTTCTGGCGGGAATTGTGTATGCCCTGAATGCCAGTTATGTGTGCCACATAAAGCGGGAATACCTTGTTATGATATGAAATGCCCGAAATGCGGGTCTCAAATGCTAAGGGGATAAAACGGAATGATTATATCTGTAGCTAGCGGTAAGGGCGGGACGGGTAAAACCACGGTTTCTACGAGTTTAGCTCTTTCAATAGGGAAAGACGCTCAAATTTTAGATTGTGATGTTGAGGAACCGAATGCGCACATTTTCATCAAACCGAAAATTGAGAAAAAAGAGAGTGTTTCTATTCCCGTGCCGAAAATAGATGAGTCAAAGTGTGTCTTTTGCGGTAAGTGCCAGGAAGCGTGTGTGTACAATGTTATCGCGGTTATTCCTGCCACAAGCGAAAGGTCCGGGAAAACCCTGACATTTCAGGAGCTATGTCACGGGTGTGGAGCGTGCTCATATTTGTGCCCGGTAGGAGCGATCAAAGAAGTTCCGAGAGAAACAGGTATTATAGAAATGGGTTACGCGGGGGATCTTGAATTTATACATGGTAGGCTTAATATTGGCGAAGCCATGGCGCCTCCACTTATCAGGGAAGTAAAGAAAAAGATCGATAAGAATAAAACCGTTATTATCGACGCTCCTCCGGGTACGTCCTGTCCTGTAATTACATCGATACAAGGTTCGGATTATTGTCTGTTGGTCACCGAACCAACACCTTTTGGGCTTAACGATCTTGTCTTAGCCGTGGAAGTCTTGAAGGAAATGAATGTTCCTTTTGGAGTGGTAATAAACAGGGCCGATCTGGGTGACAGTAAAACCGAAGAATACTGCGAAAAAGAGAACATCCCGATACTGATGAGGGTTCCCTTTAATAAAGAAATAGCTCAAAGTTATTCTAAAGGTATCCCTATAATTGAGGGGATGCCGGAGTATAAAAGATCTTTTGAAGAACTTCTCAAAAAAATAAAGGAAGAGATGAAAAAATGAAACAAATTGTAGTGATCAGCGGCAAGGGTGGTACGGGTAAGACGATATTGACTGCTTCTTTCGCCGCTTTGGCTAAGAATAAAGTGATGGCTGATTGCGATGTAGACGCGGCGGATCTACATCTTTTACTGGCTCCGGACATTAAGGAGCGGCAAATGTTCAAAAGCGGACATACAGCGGTGATAGATAAAAACATTTGCATAGAGTGCGGTAAATGCAGAGAACTTTGCAGGTTTGACGCGATAAGTGAAGATTTTATTGTTGATCCTGTCTCATGTGAAGGTTGCGCGTTTTGCTCGAATATATGTCCGGTCGGAGCTATAAAGATGGAAGAAAATACGACCGGAGAATGGTTTGTGTCTGATACACGTTTCGGTCCGATGGTACACGCTAAACTTGGTATTGCCGAGGAAAACTCAGGAAAACTGGTAAGCCTTGTGAGAAATAAAGCCAGGGATATAGCCGAGGAGAACGGCGCGGACTGGGTTATTATTGATGGGTCACCCGGGATAGGATGCCCGGTAATAGCATCTATTTCCGGAGTAGATTGCGCCCTTGTTGTAACCGAGCCCACAATGAGTGGGTTACATGATGCCGACAGGGTTATCCAAGTAGCAAAACATTTTAAGGTGCCCGTAAAACTGGTAATAAACAAATACGATCTTAACGAGGATATGTCCGAACAGATAGAGAATTATTGTATAGAGAAGAATGTCGAATTATCCGGAAAAATCGGGTTTGACGAAAATATAGTAAAAGCCATGGTGGAGGGTAAAACAATAATAGAATATTCTGATGGTAAAACAACAAATCTAATAAAAGGGATTTGGGAGAAATTGAGCCGAGTACTTGTTTAGGAGGGATTTAATGGACAACATTAACTGGAAATTTTCGAAAAAGTATGGAAAGCATTGGATTAAGGTTAAGTTTTACAAGAAAAGGCCCGAGCTGAAAGAAGGTAAGAGCATCGAAGGTGTAAGGTTTTGCGAGGCCTTGAGAAAGGCAGTTGAATATCCGCTGATTATAGACAAGGGCAGCATTTCCTGTAAAGGCGCTCAATACGTTTTAGGTTGGGATCCTTTGGCTAAAGAAGAAATACTGGCAAATTGTAAAGAAAAGACAAGCGCCGGTGTCAAAAAATTAAGATCAATATTATCGACCCAGAGTGTTTTTAAAGAACCTTACAAGTATATAGGGTTGAATACCGAAGGAGAGCCGGATCTATTGATTTCTTTCAGTGCTCCTGAAGAAGTACACAATTTGATCAATACGTATAACTCCGTTAAAGGATCCGGATTGAATACGTCACTTTCAGGCATGCTTTCAGTCTGTGGGGGTGTTGTGGCAAATTCATATTTGAAAAATAAGATCAGCTTGTCTTTTGGTTGCGATGATTCACGGAAATATGCTCAGATGAGTAGAGATACACTGGTGGTAGGTATTCCGAATAGTTTGTTTGGGGTTTTCGTATAGTAACGGGAGACAAAATGGACACAATCCAGGAAAAAGAACTTAAAGAAAAAGAACAGAACAGAAGACTCAGCTACAATTTATCCAGGATCAGGAAAAACGATGGGAATGAAAACATTAAAAGGTATATCGGCTGCTTCCGGGATAATTAAGGGAGTTGCCTGTCGGTATATTGAGAAGATCGAAGAGAGAGTGCCACATTACATTATCGACAAAGATGGGGTAGAGCTAGAGGTATCGCGGCTAGATGACGCTTATAGTGAAGCAAAAGAATCGATTAAAAAATTGCAAAGGAGTTCACGCAATATACTCGGCAAAATAGAGATGGGGATATTTAATGCGCACAGTATGATATTGCAAGATGAGACTATTTACAAGGAAATGGTTGATTTAATAGGGAGCAGATCGATCAATGCTGAACACGCCGCGTATGACACCTTTAATGAATATGCCGACAAGCTAAAGGATAAAAATGGGCATTTTTCAGAAATCACCCATGACATAGTTGATGTGAGAGATAGGCTTATTACTTCTTTTAGCGGAATGTCCGGTGATTTTGGATGTTCTTTGGGAAAAAAACAGCCTGTTGTGATTGTCGCGAAAAGACTTACACCGTCCATGGTATTGAATATACCTAGAGAACATGTTCTGGCGTTTGTTACTGAAGAAGGAGGATTTACTACTCACGCAACTATTCTGGCCAGAAATTACGGGGTGCCCATTATATTAAACGTTGATGTTGAAAACAATATAAAGTGTGGGGACAAAATTATTGTTGATGGGTCGGCGGGTAAAGTGATAATCTCGCCGGATAAAAAGACAAACGATTACTATTCCGCAAAAATAGAAAAAAGATTAGCAAGAAAAGAACTTTGCCGGACGGGTAAGGATTCTTCCAAAATAAAATTACCATTTCATGTGAAAATGAAGGCAAATATTAGCACGCTGGACGAGTTAAAACTGCTTAAAGACCTCAAGTGCGACGGTATCGGTCTATTGAGGTCAGAGTTTTTGTTTTCGGGCAGAGATGATCCTCCATCAGAAGAAGAATGGTTTGCAATATATAGAGAGATCTTTGAGAAGATTGGAGATAAACCTGTAATTGTTAGATTGATAGATATCGGAGGCGACAAATTACCCGGATATTTGAGATTGCCACCCCAGGATAATCCGGATCTAGGAATACGAGGAGCGCGGGCTATAGATATGTTCAAGGATGTTTATCTTTCACATGTGAAAGGTCTATTGAGGGCAGCAATTTACGGGAATATAAGAGTTTTATTTCCTATGGTCGCAGATGTCAGTGATATTTTGTCATTTCGGAGCATAATTGGAAAGGCGAAAAGTGCTTTGCGCAAAAAACAGATAAAATTTCGCAATAAAATTAAAGAAGGGGTGATGATAGAAACTCCGGCCGCCGTGGTTTTGGCAGAAAATATTCTTAAAATGGTTGATTTCGCTAACATAGGTTCCAATGATCTGATCCAGTATACTCTTGCCGCGGCAAGGGGTGATCAATTAATAGAAAAACGATATCATATTTTACATCCTGCATTGGTAAAACAAATAGAACAGGTTGTCAAAGCCGGAAAAAAACTTAAAAAAGAAATATGCCTATGCGGAGAAATCGCAGGGTTTGAAGAATATTATCCTTTATTATTGTCAACGGGACTTAGGAGTTTCAGCGTAGAATCAGCAAAACTAGAGGACATAACGTGCCAATTATTGCATGAAAAAAAACCCGACAAATCCACTGCGAAAGAATTTTATAAATTAACTACAAAACATAGTATTGACCGCTTTTTTAAAGAGATCAATCGATAGAGAAAAACCGGAGAAAGATGGAAAAAAGCAAATACAAATATATCTACGGGCCGGTTCCATCCTGGCGGCTGGGAAGTTCTTTGGGAGTAGATCCTATCTCACAAAAAGAAAAGGTATGCAGTTTCGACTGTGTTTATTGCCAGATAGGTAGAACTGTTGTTCCTACGAGGAGAAGAAAAGTATTTGTTCCTGCTGAGGAAGTCGTTAAAGAGATCAAAACATTACCTCCGATCGATATAGATTTTATTACGTTTTCAGGTAGAGGGGAGCCCACATTAGCCAAAAATCTTGGGGAGATGATAAACGAAGTAAAAAAAGTAAGAGAAGAATCTATAGCGGTGATAACGAATTCATCACTTTTTTGTGATACAGGAGTAAGAAACGATTTATCTCAGGCGGATTTTGTAATTGCTAAACTTGACGCCCCTTCCGAGGCATGTTTCAAAAAGATCAATAACCCTGTAAGAGGGGTTAATTTGTTAGAAGAGATAGAGGGCATGCGGACATTTCTAAAAATATATGAAGGGAAATTCGCGCTTCAAATAATGTTTTTGAAGCAAAATGAACATCTGGCGGAAGAAATGGCCAAAGTTGCGGGAAAGATCGGTGCTAATGAGATGCAGCTTAATACGCCATTAAGACCGTGCAGGGTAAAGCCATTATCAAGAAAAAGGATGGAGAAAATAGAAAAGTACTTTTACGGTCTAAATGTGATCTCGGTTTATACAAGTGAAAAGAAGAAAGTTGATCCGGTCAGTGAAAAAGACACACTCATAAGAAGAGGAAAAGTCGGGTAATGGCCGATATTTCTATTTTGAGGGGGGGGTGTAAGATGGATCCCATCACAAGCCAAGATGCTTTTAAGTATTATCAAGGGAATTGTTATTTTCAAGGATGCGATTTTAAAAAGGCGATCAAGTGTTATAAAGAAGGGCTGAAAATTAATCCTGGAAACATAGTTATTTTGTATGAGATGGGACAGGTGTATTCTAAACTGCGAAAACATAAGAAGGCGTTAAAATATTGGAAAAAGCTGAAAAACCTTGCGCCCCATAGTATTCTGGGCGTAAAATCGGCGACATATTTGAAGAGGAGGCCGGTAAAAATTCGTTGGGTAAGTGAGGTAAAAGCATTTTGCGGAGTTTAGTACGTACAAGGAGTGAAGGGGTAAAAAATGGGCAAGGCTTATGAAGAAACAAATGAGGAAGGTTTGTATTCTCAGGAACTTGTGTCGCTAGCCAGTGAGCCGAAATATTACGGCAGGATGAATTCTCCAACAAGCAGTGCTTACATAAAGGGGCCATGCGGGGATGAGATGGAGTTTTATCTTGTTATTGAGAATAACGTGATTAAAGATATTTCCTTTTATACCGAAGGGTGTATAGCGACCAGAGTATGTGGATCCATGATAGCGGATCAGGCAAAGGGGAAAAGTATTAAAGAAGCACTGGATATATCACCCAAAAAAGTTATGGAACTCCTAAATGGTTTGCCCGCGAATCGTAGTCACTGTACTATTCTGGCGGTCAGTACTCTTTATAAAGCCATTGCGGATTTTTTATTGAAACCATGAAGATCAAAATACTTTACGACAATAGATCTGATAAGGATGGGGTTTTTCCTGTTTAGCGGGGAATGATGTGTTATTTGACACGGGCGAGAATGGCAAAAATCTTTTTCAAAACATGAAAAATATGGATGTTGATATATGCGACATCAAACATGTAGTTATCTCACATGATCATTGGGATCACACAGGTGGATTAGAAGCGGTTCTTAAGAAGAAAAAAAGGATCAAAGTATATGGGTGCGGGGGATTCAGCCGGGAGTTTAAAGATATTGTAAGTAAGAAGGGTGCGGAATTAATGGAATCGGAACTTTTTGATAATATCACGGGGAATATTTTCACGACAGGATCTATCGAAGGCACATACAAGAACGGTAGGATTGAGGAACAATCTCTGGTAATTAAGACAGCTAATGGTATGTCAATAGTAACAGGGTGTGCTCATCCTGGAATAGTTAACATTGTGGAACGTGTTAAAAACTTATTTCCTCAGGAAAAATTTTATTGTATTTTAGGAGGATTCCATTTAAAGGATATGCGTGACGATGAGATAGTTGGGGTTTGTGATAGATTAACGGCCCTGGGTGTTCAAAAGGCGGGTCCCGCGCATTGCAGCGGAGAGAATGGCATAAGGATCTTTAGTGAAATATTTAAAGAGAACTTTATTCAAGTGGTAGCAGGGACTGAGATCGAAGTTTAAAAAGGACAGTTATGAGATATTTACCAAATTTAACGGATGTTGATATCAGAGAGAATCATAAGATCTTCAAGGAGCGGCTTGATGTATACAAGAATGAAGGGTTGGATTTTTTAGCAAACAGGGAATACCTTCTTGATAAGGTCGGACTTGCTAAAAGCAAAGTGTTGGATGTGGGGACAGGACGGGGGTTGACCTGTCTATATTTGGCTGATGCGGGACATAGCGTGATAACAGTGGATATAAAAGATGAAATGCTAAAGATCGCGGCGCTTAATCTTGCGCATAAGAAATTATTGTCAAATGTGATGTTATATAAAATGGACGCATATGCCCTGGATTTTGAGAATGACAGTTTTGGAGCGGTGTTTATTGTAGAGGCATTGCATCATATAGAGGATCTGAATAAGATGTTGAGAGAGATAGACAGAGTTGTGATCTCTAACAGTAAACTTGTTTTGGCCGATTTTAATGAGAAAGGGATGTTTATTGTTGATAAGATCCACAAAAGAGAAGGCAATGTGCATACCAATTTATCTACAGGCCCAGAAAAACCGCGTGAATGGCTAATGAAACATGGTTATGAAGTTAAGCTGTATGATGACGTTTGCCAGTGGGTGATAGTGGCTATAAAAGGATGAAATGAAAACATATCTTGAATGTATACCCTGTTTTTTTAGACAGGCCTTGGAAGCCGGCATTATGGCGGGAGCCGATGAGATTGTTCGGAAGAAGATCCTTGATGATGTCGCTTTTGCTCTCCCGGGTTTTTCACTTGAGGCTTCCCCGCCTGAAATGGCCAGGATCATCCATGGCATCGTAAAAAAACATACAGGGATAGAGGATCCTTATAAAGAGATCAAAAGAAAAAGCAATATTACCGCTTTGGGAGTTTATAAGAGGCTAAAAGAAAAGGTGAAAAATAGCCCAGATAGCCTTTTAGGGGCAATCGAGGTTGCGATAGCTGGCAATATAATCGATTACGGCGTAAAAAACACACTGAACGTGGATGAAGAAATAGATAAAATTCTCAAGGATGAAGATAAAGCTATAAAAAAAGAAAAGGACAGTTGTTTTGAGTACAAAAAATTCAAAGATGAACTGGAGCAGGCATCAACGATCGTTTACCTGGGGGATAATGCTGGGGAAACGGTTTTTGACCGTGTTCTAATGGAGGAGATCAAGCGAATAGATGAAAACAAAAATATCTATTACGTTGTAAAGGCAAAGCCGATAATAAACGACGCTCTTGCCGAAGACGCGAAAGAGTCCGGAATAGATAGTTGTGCCGAGATTATTTCATCCGGCTCAGACGCTCCCGGTACTATTCTTAGCATATGTGATAAAGGGTTTATAGAACTGTATAAGCAAGCGGATATGATTATCAGTAAAGGCCAGGGGAATTTCGAAGCATTATCAGAGCCGGGACGGTCTGTTTTTTATCTTTTCATGGCGAAATGTTCCGTTATCGCGAAAGATGTGGGATGTGAGATCGGAGATATTATCCTACGTTATAACACTTAATATAGGAATGGTGGAGGATTGAGAAAATGATCACAAAAATACTCGCGTTTATTTGTCAAATATGTCCGTTATGCATTTTTGCTCGGGCATTCCCGAATTCTAAATTTGAAGGGATAATGAATTCTCTTGAAAAAAACTGTCCATTTTGCAGGGCATATAGAAAGACCAGGGGAGAATAGTTATGAAAATAGGAGTGATTATTTCGAGTAATGACGCGGAGACTTGTTGGAATGCTTTGCGGTACGCAAACTTTTGTTTAAAACAGAAGGACGAGGTCAAAATATTTTTCATGGGCAAAGGTGTCGAGTATCAAAAGTTAAGTACTGAAAAATTCAATACGATCGAACAGACAGAAGATTTTATCAAAGCGGACGGCAGGATATATGCTTGTGGAAGTTGCATCAAATCAAGAGAGCAGGAAAATTCAGAAATGTGTCCAATTTCCACCATGAAAGATATGTATGACATTATTAAAGAAAGCGAAAAGGTTGTGACTTTTTAAGTTGTAATGGGAAGTGTCAGGATTAAATATTTGTCGCGACAATGATTTGTTATAAAACAGAAACAGGAGGAGACAGAAGATGTATAGAGAGAAAATTAAGGTTTTGGATTGTACGGTTAGGGATGGAGGGCTTATAAACAATCATTATTTTGAAGACGGGTTTGTCCGTGAAGTGTATAGAGCGGTTTCAGCTGCCGGAGTAGATTACATGGAGATCGGATATAAAGCTTCCAAAAGTATACTTTCCCCGAAAGAATTCGGTAAATGGAAATTTTGTGAGGAGGATGAACTGAAAAAGGCAATAGATGGCATAGAATCGAATACCAAGCTTTCGGTTATGGTTGATATCGGAAGGGTAGAAAAGGACGATATCCTGCCATGTGAGGATAGTGTTATTGATATGATAAGAGTGGCTACATATGTGAAAGATATGGATAAAGCGATAGATCTCGCGAACGAAGCCGCGAATAAGGGTTACGAGAGTACGGTAAATATTATGGCGATCTCAAAGGCGCTTGATAATGAGTTGGATGAAGCTTTGGATCAGATAGAGAAAGAATGTAAAGCGAACACGGTAGTTATAGTCGATAGTTTCGGTTCCCTATATTCGGAGAGCGTCACCTTTTTAATAGAAAAGTACAAAAAGTTTCTCAAGACAAAAGATATAGGGATGCACGCTCATAATAACCAACAGCTAGGGTACGCGAACACCATACAGGCGATTATAGACGGGGTAAATTTTGTTGACGGCACCGTTTACGGGATAGGAAGAGCCGCCGGAAATTGCCCGCTTGAGCTTTTAATAGGATTTCTCAAAAACCCTAAATATGATATCCGTCCGATCCTGGATCTTATTTCAAAGGAATTACTTCCTTTAAGGGAAAAAATAGAATGGGGGTATCTGCTTCCTTATGCCATTACAGGAATGTTTAATGAGCATCCCCGTGAAGCAATGGCGCTGCGTAAAACCGAAGAGAAAGATAATTACCTCAAATTTCATGAAAGCATGTCCGCAACGGAAATTGACTGAATAAAATATCATTTAGATAAAACATTGACAAATACCTTGTTATATCGTATTATCCAAATAATGCGATATAACAAGGAGGTAGAAATATATGGATTATCAGAAAATAAGTGAAAACTTAAAAGCGATAGCGCATCCTGTTCGATTGCGAATAGTTCAGGGTCTTATGGTGAATGAATGTAATGTGGGAAGCATTGTTAAGAAGCTTGATCTTCCGCAGTCTACCGTTTCACAGCATTTGAGCATATTAAGGAACAAAGGGATAATTATTCCCAGGAAGGAAGGTGTGAAAACTTGTTACATTGTTGTAGATCAGAAAGTGAGAGACATAATAAATATTCTACAGATATAATTTTTCAAAATTATAACCAATTACATGGATATAACGATATAAAGTGAAGTGATAAAGATAAAACTAGGAGGTTGTAATGGAAATTAGTGTAAATGATAAAAATTTTGAAGAAGAAGTCTTAAAGTCTGAGATCCCTGTTCTCGTGGATTTTTGGGCACCGTGGTGCGGGCCTTGTCAAATGGTCGGACCGGTAGTTGAAGAAATTGCCAAGGAATATCATGGTAAACTTAAGGTTTGTAAAGTCAATGTTGATGAAGCGCCTTCTGTCGCGTCAAAGTATGGTGTAATGAGTATTCCAACACTGGCAGTTATTAAAAATGGTGAAGTAGTCGATAAAGTGACCGGCGCTCTTCCAAAAAGTGCTCTGGAAACACTATTTAAACCGCATATATAGAGCATAAAAGACAATGGGAGTTTATCATGAAAATAACAGATGTTAGAAAGACAGACACTATTAAAACACCGCATGAAGTGGAAGCAAGAAAACTTTATGATACTAAGGATGCTCAAGTGATACATTTGACTCTAAAACCGGGAGAAGCCCTTAAAAGGCACATAACTCCGGTAGATGTGTTTTTTTATGTTTTAGAAGGAGAAGGCATTGTAGAGGTAGGCGAGGAAAAACAGACAGTATCAGCGGATGAGCTGATAGAGAGCCCCGCGGGGATATTGCATTGCTGGTATAATGAGGGAAAAGCGACGCTGAAGATACTTGTTGTAAAAGTTCCGAGACCACAGGAAGCCACTAAAGTGTTATAAGCTTAGCAACAATAATAGGAGAAGGATTTATGAGGATATTGATAGTAGGCGGAGTTGCTGGCGGCGCAAGCACTGCGGCAAGGGCTAGACGATTGAGTGAAGATGCTGAAATAATCATCTTTGAAAGAGGTGAATATGTTTCCTTTGCTAATTGTGGTTTACCGTATTATGCGGGAGGTGTGATCAAAAAAAGGCAGTCGCTTTTGATCCAGACTCCGGAGAAACTAAAGGAAAGATTTAATATAGACGTACGGGTAAAAAATTTAGTTGAATCAATTGATAGAGAAAAGAAAGAGATCAAGGTTAAGGATCTTGTTAACGGGGAAGAGTATTTCGAAAAATATGATTTTCTTATACTTTCTCCCGGGGCTGAGCCGATAGTACCTCCGTTTGAGGGAGCTGATCTGGATTGTGTGCATGTAGTAAGGACAATACCCGATATTGATAAAGTAAAAGAAAAACTTGATAAAGGTATGGTAAAAAAGGCTGTAGTTATCGGAGCCGGATTTATCGGTTTGGAAATGGCGGAAAATTTCAGGGAGCTGGGAATAGAAACACATCTTGTAGAGAAGATGGATCAAGTTATGCCGCCATTTGATAAAGATATGGCGGTGATTTTACATAGAGAGATAGGCGCGAATGATATCAGGCTTCACCTGAATGAAGAAGTCTTGAGGATAAATAAAAAAGGCGATAGATGTTTAGTCAGTGCAAGATCCGGGAGAGATATAGAAGCGGATCTTGTTATTATGGCCATTGGAGTGAGACCTGAGATAGATCTGGCCAAAGCGGCAGGGATAGAAACAGGTAGAAAAGGTATAATTACCGATAAAACAATGCGGACATCGGATCACTCGATACTGGCTATAGGTGATGTTGTAGACTCCCTTGATCCTGTTACCGGGGATTACAGGAATGTGCCGCTTGCAGGGCCGGCGGCTAAACAGGCGCTGGTAGCTGTAAATAACATTTTTGGTATAGAGGATGAATATGACGGCACTTTAGGGACATCTATTGTTAAAGTTTTCAGTTTAACCGGAGCCATGACAGGTTCAAGCGAGAAAACACTGAAAGCTGCCGGGAAACCCTTTCTGAAAGTGTATACTTATCCGGCCGATCATGTAGGGTATTATCCCGGTGCGACTCAAATGGCTATGAAGGTTATTTTTGATCCGGATAGTGGAGTTGTTCTTGGCGCTCAGGTAGTGGGGAAGAACGGGGTTGCCAGGAGAATGGATATACTTGCTACGGCGGTTAAACAAAAAATGACCGCTAAAGATCTGGCGGAACTTGAATTATGCTATGCCCCGCCATATGGATCTTCAAAAGACGCCGTTAATCTCGCGGGTATGACCGCGTTGAATCATTTAAGGGGTATAACAAAATTAACACATTGGGAAGAACTTACCGGAGATGAATTTTTATTAGATGTAAGGACCCGTAAGGAATATGAAAAAGATAACCTTCCTAATTCAAAGAACATACCTGTGGATGAGTTGAGAAAGCGGTTAGACGAGGTGCCTAAAGATAAAACTATAACGGTTTTTTGTTATGTAGGTATTAGGGCTCATATTGCCTGTAGAGTATTGAACCAGAAAGGATATAACGCTTTAAATGTATCAGGGGGATATCTTTCTTTTATGAATCACAGAGACGCTTATGATACGGATGCAGTGCTGGCGCAACAGGTTGCTTTATCAGAAGGGTCTTTTTGTACCGGTCCGACCGGAGAGCCAAAGAGTAGTGAGGGTTAAAATAGCGGAACAAAAATGGAAAATTATAAACAAATAGATAAAGCTAGAAAAACATTGCAACTTGATGAAAGTGCCACTATCCCGGAAATAAAAGAAGCTTATAGGAAGCTATCTTTAAAATATCATCCCGATAAATGCGATGAAAAAGATAAAACAAAGTGCGAAGAAAAGTTCAAAGCGATCAATAACGCTAATGAAGTTTTAATAGAGTATTGTTTGAACTATAAATTTCCTTTTAAAAAGATAGAAGAAGCGGAAAATCAAGAAGAAAAAGAAAGGAAGGAACATATAAAAAGGTTTTATGACGGTTGGTGGGGAGATTTGAAGATGTGAACAATTTATTTGATGACAACTATAAAAATACGACAGAGGAGATAATATGAGTTTAGCAGTAGCCGAAAATTTATCAAAACAATACATAAGTGGCGAGATAACAATTGATGCGCTCAAAGAGTTGAGTTTTGAAATAAAGCCCGCATCATTTGTATCCTTTGTTGGGCCTTCAGGAAGCGGAAAAACAACATTATTGAATCTCATCGGATGTCTTGACGTGCCGACATCCGGATCGCTGAAGGTGTCTGGAACAGATGTTGCCGGTCTAACGGGTAAAAGCGCGGCAAAATTTAGAGGGAATAACATTGGGTTTATATTTCAGGACTTTAATCTTCTTCCAGTCTTGACTGTTTATGAAAATGTTGAATATCCGCTTCTTATGGTTCAGGATAACCCCCCGGGAGAAAGACGTGAGCGTGTGTTATCTTTGCTTGAATCGGTCGAAATGATTGATCAAAAAGATAAGTATCCGGATCAGCTTTCAGGTGGACAGAAACAAAGGGTAGCAGTGGCTAGGGCACTGATTACGAACCCGAAACTTGTTTTAGCGGATGAACCAACGGCGAACCTTGATCACAAAACCGCCTATATGGTGATAAATATAATGAAGAAAATGAAAGATGAATCAGGAA
The DNA here is from genome assembly GCA_030765205.1 of Candidatus Aadella gelida. Taxonomy (GTDB): domain Bacteria; phylum Omnitrophota; class Gorgyraeia; order Tantalellales; family Tantalellaceae; genus Aadella; species Aadella gelida. The sequence goes on from JAVCDB010000005.1 coordinate 15,781, forward strand.
CTAGCTTCATTTTTTCAACCCATGATCAGAAGGTTGTTGGGGAGGTCGAAATCATCTATACATTGGAAGACGGCGAACTTGTTGGAAAAAGAGATAAAGGAGGTATCCGCCATGTTTAACTTAATGAAGATTGCCGTAAGAAATCTCATGAGATATAAAAGAAGAACTTTTTTAACGTCTTCTCTAATCACTATGGGGGTTATATTTGTTCTAGTATTCATAGCTCTTTCCGGATCATTTAAGCACATGATGGTCAGTCAGATCACGGATTCTTTTCTCGGACATATACAGATCCACCAAAAGGGTTATGTGGCGTCAATAGATACGCTACCGCTGACAATGAACATGGGAAATCAAGCTATAGAAAAAGTTAAAAAAGCGATAAATAATGTTCCTGAGATAGAAGCATATTCGATGAGGATAAAATTCGGAGGAATGTTCAGTAATTTTGTTGAGACCACGAATATAAGACTTAACGGTGTATATCCTGGAGAAGAGATAAACACCGTTCCGCTCTTTCCGGCAAGGATAATCAAGGGGAAAAAGAGTATAACGAAGGGGGAAATACTTGTTCCCGAATTGCTTGCAAAAGGAATGAAAGTTACAATAGGTGATATGATAGTTATTGTAGCCACCAACAAGGACGGCTCGGTCAACGGGAAACAATTCAAGGTCGGTGGTATCCTTGAGAGTGCGACCGGTCCCGGAGGGAGGGACGGATATATTCATATCGATGACGCGCTTGAGGTGCTCAGGATGGACGATGGTCAGATAAGTGAAATAGCTTTGAGGATAAATAATTTTGCTAACCTTGATGCCGTGCACGCCAAACTTGGCAACATTCTCTTAAAAGAATTGAATAAAGCGGGCAAGCCTGCATTTGAGGTGCATACATGGGAAAAATTGTCGCCATTCTACAACATTGCCAGAATGATAGATCTTATGACATTTTCAATTAAACTGATGCTTATAGCCATCGTACTGATAAGCATCATGAATGTTATGATTATGGCTGTATATGAGAGGATAAGGGAAATCGGCACTATCGCTGCAATCGGTACATCGCCGAAGAAAATACTTTCCATGTTTCTTATTGAGGGATTTTCTTTAGGGGTATTCGGTGCTTTGATCGGCAATGTGATCGGAGTATCAGTTGTGTATATTCTAAATATTTCGAAGATCACTTTTGACTTTGGACGGCAGACAGGACTTGTTCTTGAACCGACAGTGAATCTTTCGGATATTATTGCCATATCTACAATAGTAATAGTAGTGTCCGTACTGGCAAGCCTTCAGCCGGCGTTTAAGGCTTCCCGGATGGAACCCATTAAAGCCTTAAGGCATGTATAGGAGGAGTTTATGATTAAAATTTTATTTACGTTCATGGCGTTGATATTAGCTGTTCCAGCCCATGCAGTAGACGGCAATGAACTGTTGGAACAGGTTGACAGGAACCTTAATCCTGAATCTTACGAATCTTACAGAAAATTGATCAATATAGAACCCAATGGGAGTAAAAAAGAGTTTGTTCTTTTTACCGTAAAAAAGGGGAAAGAGAAAGTGGCAGCCATGTTTATTTCACCGGCAAGCGAAAAGGGAAGAAGCACGTTGAGGCTTGATGAAAATATGTGGCTCTATATCCCCAATATAGGAAAGCCAATTCGCATAACAAGTCTTCAGTCGGTCGTTGGAGGAGTGTTCAATAACGCAGATATATTACGGCTAGATTATACCTCGGAATATAGTGTAGAGCAAGTTGAAGAAAATGACGAAGGATACCTTCTGCATCTCAAAGCCAAAACAAAATCCGTTGCCTATGACAAACTGAAGATGTGGGTGAATAGGGATAATATGCTGCCTTCAAAGATCGAAAGCCTTACAGAGGACTCAATGCTGATCAAGACGCTTTATTTTAAGGATGTTAAAGATTTTGGGGAGGGTGTAGTTAGACCGTCCATTGTCGAAACGGACAGCCCTCTATATAAAGATTATAAATCGGTTATGATCTTTGCAGAAATTAAAGAGAGGGAATTTAAAGATGAGGTGTTCACCTTAACGTTTATGCCGAATATGGATTCATTAAGATAATGAGATTATTTATTCTGCTAATTGTTGCGAGTGTACTTTTCCCGCAGTTAATTCTTGCCGAGTCTGAATATTCTTTTAGCCTAGATGAGATCGAAAAAAAACCGTATAGTTTAGGCGGGTATGTCGAGGCTCGTCCTGTTCTTTTCGGGCTTGACGATGACGCGGCTCTCTACAAACTGAAATTGTATAATCAAGATTTAGGAAAAACAGCGGAAGAATATAATGCCAGGCTCCAACTCGAGGGGGGGTACGAAAAGGGGATAGCCAAGTTTTATACTAAAATAAACATTGACATGCAGGAGTCCTATCTCGGCTGGAAGGATACAGAGACTATTCTTGAAGGCTATCTTTCCTTGAAACCTTCTTCATCTTTAAACATTATTGCGGGGAAGAAGGCTCTGAAATGGGGTAAGGGATACGCATGGACACCGGTCGCATTTGTGGACAGGATGAAGAATCCTGATGATCCTGATCTAGCCCTTGAGGGTTTTATCGGCCTGTTTGCCGACTATGTTAAAAGTTTCTCCGGTCGGCTAAAGACGGTATCTTTCACTCCTGTTTTAATCCCTGTATATGAAGATATTAATGACGATTTTGGAGAGACGGATCATGTGAATTTTGCCGGGAAACTATATCTTTTGCTGTATGATACTGATATTGATTTTATCATACTTGCTGGAGGTAGCAAGACTGCAAGCTATGGATTTGATTTCTCAAGAAATATAACCTCAAACTTTGAAGTGCATGGTGAATTTGCATTTATTAATAATTTCGAGAAAAAATTCATTAACAGTGCAGGCGATACTTTTCTTAATACGTATGATGCGAAGAGTTACCTCCTTGGTATCAGATATCTGACAGGATTGGACACAACATTTATAGCGGAGTACTACCATAATGGTACGGGATTTACCGATGGAGAGATGGAAGATTATTTTTCTTTTATCAATACAGCATATGGAACATATGCTGCCTCAGGGAATGACAATGCTCTCGGGAAGGCATTAAAACTTACAGAAGGTAACTATGGTTCGATAAACCCGATGAAAGATTACCTTTATGTACGTGTTAGTCAGAAAGACCCCTTTTATATTCTCTATTTCACTCCTTCTTTAACTGGAATATATAACATAAATGATCAAAGTTTTTCACTTTCACCCGAACTTTTATATGCTGGGATCACAAACTTGGAACTGCGGTTAAAAACCAGCTTTCTGATCGGTGGAAGTAAAAGTGAGTATGGAGAAAAACAAAATGATTACAGGGTTGAATTTAGGGTGAGGTATTATTTTTAATCGCTCAAACAAACAGAAAATATTTTTTACCGGATTGCTGGTCGTGCGGAAAATGTATTGAGCGATGTCCGGCTAAGGCAATAGATTATAAGTAAGAAGGAATGATATGGGTAATATTTTTGACGAACTTTATAGGAAGTATGACGCGTGGTATGACAAAAACAGATTTGCTTACTTATCAGAGCTTGAAGCGGTAAAAAAAGTTCTACCTGAAAAAGGATATGGGCTTGAGATCGGTGTCGGCTCTGGAAGGTTTGCTGCACCGCTGAGTATTGCAGTGGGCATTGACCCCTCAAAGAAGATGGTTGAACTTGCCAGAGGAAGAGGAGTCGATGCCGCTTTAGGAGTGGGTGAAGAACTTTCGTTTAAGGATTCCACCTTTGACTATGTGGCGATAATTGTTACATTGTGTTTTGTCCAGGAGCCAGAAAAAGTCATAACCGAATCAGCGAGAGTATTAAAGCCGGGCGGAAAGATTATCATAGGTATTGTAGATAAAGAAAGTTTTTTGGGCAAGTCTTACCAGGAAAAAGGAAGTATATTTTATGGCCATGCTCAATTTTTCGAAATTGAAGAAGTTGAGCAAATGCTTAAAGTAGCGGGATTCAGTGGGTTTTCGTATTATCAGACTTTATTTGATTATCCCGAGAAAATAAAGTCTATTGAAAAACCATTAGAGGGCTATGGAAAAGGCGGGTTTGTTGTAATTAATGCTGTGAAAAAGGAGAAATAATAAGATGGATACCAAAATAACCATAAAGCCAATAGGGATTATCCACACTCCGTACAAGACGACAGAAGGCATGCCGATTCAAGGAGCCTTTGAAGAGAAGGTTACGGGTACAGTTGAATTATTCCAAGAATATAAAGAGGGATTGAAGGATGTTGAAGGATTTTCACATTTAATCTTGATTTATTATTTTAACAGAGCCAAGGCAGAAAAACTCTTAGGAAAACCTTTTCTTGAAGATGAGGTTCATGGAATTTTTTCTATTAGGGGTCCCATGAGGCCGAACCATATTGGTTTTTCAATCGTAAAGATACAGAAAATAGAAGACAATGTTAGTACATTCTCTGAGGTGGATATTTTAGATGAAACACCGTTATTAGACATTAAGCCATATGTTGCATATTTTGATTCCAGGGAAAACACAAAAAACGGTTGGCTTGAAAAGCACTTTCTGAATGGGAAAATACCAAAACGAACTAGGTTAGAAGAAGCATAAAATATTGGAAAGCCGTTAGATTGGAAGATATTTTAAAAAGGATAATAGATGAGCATTAAAAAGGTTAGCTGGAAAAAAGCAATAATATTTTTCATTGTTATTGGAATAATTTATTCATTTCTCCCGCTTATCCCTTTTTGGCTTATGAAGCCTGCACTGTTGGAAGATAACAATCAGGCAAATGTAGAGAAAATAAAAGATAATAAGGGCTCATATTTTTCATTTATCGTTTTCGGGGATAACCATAACGGGCTTTTTACGAATGATGCATCTACGCTCAAGCTGATATGGCACATGAACAGGGAGGACAGATTCAAAAAAGTTCCTATAGATTTTGTTTTGAACGCAGGAGATGTAACGCTAGATGGTTCAGCGTGGGATTTTAAAGCATGGAAGAAAATGCAAAAACTTATAAAATATCCAGTTGTTGCGGCGATCGGTAACCATGATGACAGGAAGCTCTTTAAAGAACATTGTGGGGACTTACAATTTGCCTTCCCAAATAGGAACTCATATTTTATTGTCGTGGATAACGAAGGCGGCAGCCCTGATTTTGAATGGCTGGAAAAAGAGCTCAAGAAGGGGCAGAAATATGAGCACATCTTTATCACCATGCATAAACCCCCATTCGATCCGTATCAGCAGGAATGGTATAATATAGACAATGCTCCATGGGCTTATAAATTCAGGAAGATGTGTGCGGAGTATGATGTGGATATAGTCTTTTCCGGTCATAAACATATGTTTCAGCGTAATGAATTTGACGGCGTTGAAAATGTTTGTACGGGCGGCGGGGGCATGCTTATTGAAATACCAGAGGCGGATGGCGGATATCTTCATTATGTAAGGGTAATGGTAAATAATGATTATGTTACATATGAGGTGCGGAAAATATCACCTCCTTTGTGGCTTCACGTAACCTACTATTTAGGCAAAGAGGCACTATATTGGATACGGAACTGGTACGGGTCGGGATATATATTCGGACGAAGCACAAAGATCCTTGAACCGAAAGTAAAAGGACTTAATGATTATGAATATTGGTTTGATAAAAAGGGAAAAATAAAGGAATAAAGATAAGGATTTCATCTTATCTTGCGGCTTTTATAGAAATTTGGTAACATTAGGAAAAAGGATAAACAATATGCAGAAAGTCATCACTACAAAAAATCTGTGTTATACATATAAAACCGGCAATAGAAAGGTAGAGGCCCTTCAGGATATGGATCTTTCCGTGGATAATGGCGAAATATTTGGTTTTATTGGCCCAAACGGTGCGTGTGTCACGAAGTTGCATAGAAGATGAGGGAAGATCCCTCGGAGTCGTCATACAGGTGATGATTTCAAACCGCCTTAAGCTGCATTGGTAAAGAGCCTTTGTAGTGAGCGTTAAGGTAAAAG
>JAVCDB010000029.1 GCA_030765205.1 Candidatus Aadella gelida
CCAAACATTTTTATATTTGGACAAAACTGCAATAAGGCTATCTGTTATCCTGTAAGGCAACACCACCGGCATTCTTGTTCCTATTCTTATTACCTCAACATGTGGTATTTTAGAAAGACTTGAAAGTATCCAATCGATCATATCGTCAGAAAGAACAAAAGGATCCCCTCCTGAAATAAGAACGTCTCTAACCTTTTTTGTTTTTTTTATATATTTTATTGCTTCTATTATATCCTTTTTTTTCAAAAAACTATCCTTGTCACCGACTGTTCTCTTCCGAGTACAATGTCTGCAATACATTGAACAGGCATTAGTTACATTAAGTAGCACCCTATCCGGATACCTGTGAGTTATTCCAAGAATCGGACTATCCTTATCTTCGGATAATGGATCAACTAGATCATTTTTCATCACGTCAAGTTCTCGGACATCAGGAAATGCCTGCTTAAAAACCGGATCATTCTGATAATTCTTCGTATTTATAAGTGACGCATAATACGGAGTAATCGATAGAGGAAATTTTCGCAAAGTTTTCTCTATTTTACTTTTCTCTTCTCCAAATTTTATCCCTGTTATATGCTCGAAAACTTCAATGCTGCGCACAGAATATTTCATCTGCCATTGATAATCACTCCAGTTAATAAGCATATCATTGTTACCTGAGGACAATCTTCTTTTTATTCTATCTTTATTAGCTTTTCTCACTATTTTCTCCTTATCCATTAGTCACTTATTATATCAAAAAAAGCAAGTATATAAGACACTTTACACACATCTTACTAAAAACAGTCAACTTACACATACATTCCGGATATTACCCGTATTTATTTCATTTTTGACACTTGCGCGAACAATTTATCCTTGAATCCTGATTGTCTGTTGCCTATGGATCCATTACTGTCATGAACATCCTTTATATCCTCGATCGTATAAAATGCCTTAGGATTAAATTGTTTAATATGAGCTACTACTTCCGCCACTCGATTCCTTTTTACTATGGTAAAAATAAGTTGAACCGGTCCATCCATTCCATCACCATCTATGCTTGTAACACCAAAACCATGCTCCCTCAAAGTTTTTACCAGTGTTTTCGCGTCTACCTTTGTTAAAATCCGCACTGCACGATTCCCCATAGATAGTTTTCTTTCAATCGATATGCCGACATAATTACCCATACCAAAACCTGCGGCATAAGCTACGTATTGTATGGGATTATTCAAGTTTCTCATTATCTGACTTATGGCATATAGCCAGATCAGTACCTCAAAAAACCCTAAAACAGCTGACAGAAACCTAAGATCACGTGATACGCATACTATCCGTACAGTACCTAAACTAACACCTGATACTCTTATCAAAAATATCAGAAGCGGGAAAAATATGTAATTTACATAGTCAAATTCCACATAAACTCCTTTAAAAATTTGCTATAGCAATTCATTTAATAATGCCCATTAAAACATTGCAGAAGGAAAATTGCATACCAAAAAAATTTTCCATAATCATCTTGTCTTTAAGTATACCTCTTGGTCCTATAATTCCAAAGGCTTTTCTATACAAGAATTGTACAATTGAGAAACTGTTGGACGGGTTTTGGACAGGATTAGACACCACTTAAAGCAAACAGGAGCAGATAAAAGAAAAGACTCAAACCCTTTTCATGAAAGAGTTTGAGTCTTATTCTATAGTGATCAGAAAATGCCTGATAAAATACTCTGCCTTTATCACATCTTTAACACAGGTATATCATATATTTATCCAAAGTCCAAATGTCACTACAATCATAGGACGTATCTGTCACCAGCAAAAGAGGGTATAATACATTGTATCCATCCTTACCCTTCTTTCTTTTCCTTATTCTCAGATTTATCTGGCATGGTCGCTGTCTCCTCTTCCGGCATAATAACTTCACCTGTCATATTAGAAGATAATTCATCCTCCACAGATTCCTGTTCAGTCGAATAGTTGTCTATACTTTTAAAAGAATAATTTTCAGTTTTATTTTTCTTTAATTTCAAAGTAAGAGAGCCTTTCATTTTGGTACCCTCACTTACTAATTGCCCGCGCCAAAAAGCCTTATTATTTTCTTCATTTGTCTGCAGTGTCTCCCAAATAACCCGACTACCCTTTTTTATCCTTATAGTAAAATTTGTAGGATTAAAACCCTGAGAAACAAGATAGTCAGATTCAATCTTTCCGTCTTTAAAGCGAATTGTATCTTCTATAGTCTTTTTATTTTTTCTTTTTGTCTTTTTCACTATCTCGACACTCCAAATTGTGCCATCCAGAATTTTCTTAATAGTTTTTGTGTTTTCCGCTTTCCGGTTCTCACAAACATCTACTAATTTTCCTACTACTTTTATTTCTTCAATTACTTTTTTTTCAGTAGATGCTTCAGAAGATCTGCCAATAAGAACATTTATAGTCAGCAATAACACCAAAATGCATAGTACTGTTATATTTTTCATAAGCACCCTCTCTTCTGTTTCATCACTAAACATACCGCTCTCTCTCTTTAATCTTTATTCAAGCCCCTCGATAATAACATTAAGTTTTTCCTTGATATCTTTTGTCGAAAACGGCCATACAGTTCTTCCGTAAAGAGCCTGCGTGGTCTCCTTATATGTAAGCCCATTCATTCTGAAGTCTGGCAATTTATTGTCTATCTCCATCGCATATCTCATAAGCATAATATGCCTGTATATCATATGTGGTAATAAAAAATTATTACGCACAGTCTCGGTAGCGTTCTTTGAAAAGGTCCTCTTAATAGTATCATCTTCAAGTATTGTTTTTATAGCTTTCGCTGCTTCTTTTGTTTCATGTGGTTCCACTAAAAATCCGTTATGCCCGTGCATTACTTGTTTTTTTATCCCTCCTACATTACTGCCTACTACCGGCGTCCCCTGCCACATGGCCTCCGAAACAACCAAACCAAATCCTTCTCGCGTAGAAATATGAACAAAACAATCTGCAATTGCCATAAAAGACCCAATGACTTCGTCATTGTTATCAACATTTAACAAAAGGTGTATATCTTCTTCATCTGCCGCATAATCTTTTGTTTTTTCATACATTTCCATGCCTTCAGGGTCGTCTGCAGCGGAGTTACCTATAATAACAAGCGAAAAACCTTTTTTCTTATCACATGTTTTTTTTAATTCTTTAAATGCTTCTATTATTGTTTTCTGGTTCTTATGCACATCATACCTTGAAACAGCCAATATTAAAGGTTTATCCGGATCAATATTGTTATCATTAAGGATATTTCCTAATACATCCAAAGCTTCCTTCCTCGTGCGCTGTTTATTTTTAGTGCGTATAGGATCTATGCATGGATTTATTTCATAGAGAGGAACTTGTAGGTTCTCTCTCACATATTCGTTAGAAGTAAATATAGCCCCTTCATACTGATTAATGTAGGGCACAATAAATCTCCATATAGTTCTGTAAGCCTCGGAGGTATCTATATGACATCGCCAAAAAATATGTCCGTAAATATTCCCGTTTATCACCATTGCTGCCGGCTGCGGGTCATGCACCGTAACCATATGCCCTACAACTTTTACATCACGGGTATTTGCATCAAGAGTATCAAGGTATGCGTGAAATATTTCTTCTAAAGTGATATCCTGCTGCACTCCCTGAAGAAGATTGTGAAATTTTTTTGTTACTCCAAAGAACTCTTCGCTTCCTTCTATAACAAACCATCTTGCATCTATTCCTAGTCCTCTGGCAAAAGGCACTACACTTTGAAGCATCTCGGCAACACCACCACCAACAAATGTAGAATTGACATTGGCCCATACTTTTCTTTCAAGAGGTTCTGCCAGAAACTTAAGATCGTCCATAAATTCTTTTCCTACAAATTCTTCGTATTGATTTATGTCAATCGGGCTAAGCTCTACATATTCATTGCTGTACTTTTTGCTTCTATCATCAAACATGGCATTCTTCCCTTTTTTTTAAGATTACAATGTTTTCCAATACTTTCTTTACTTCAGCTGTATTTCTCAAATAGAATCTAGCATAAGTGTTCTTTGTGTTTTCCTTACAGACCTTTACCGTATACCCTCTCTTTTTAAAAACCCTAAAAGCATCCTCATCCGTTTTATCATCTCCGATATAAATTGGTGTAATAGTTTTTTTTATGGCCTTTTCTTTTTTTCTTAATAAATCCAACACCGCTGTTCCTTTATTTTTATCCATGGGTGGTCTTATTTCCCAAACCTTCTTGCCTTCACCGACTTTAATTCTTCTTTTATTTTTATACATCCTTACTGTTTCACTAAAAACCTTCTTTGCCTTTTTTACATCTTTTTCCTTTACCGTTCTGTAATGCACACTCAAGCTAAGTCCTTTATTCTCTACTATTATTCCTTTAAATGATCTCAAACTGGTTCTCAATTCTTTGTTTATTTTTCGCATAAGTGGCTCAGTTTTTAGTGCTTCCTTTATCGTGTGCTTCAAGCCCTCATCTTCACTTTCTAAACCATGATTACCTACATAACCTATATTTTTTATTCCCACCATTTTCTTTATCTCGCTCAGCTCCCTGCCGCTTATAATAGAAACTGAGATATCCTTTGTCATAGAAAGATCTTCAACAACCTTTTTCATTATGCTACTTAATATTACACCTTTTGGATATTTCTTTATCGGGGTTATTGTTCCGTCAAAATCTAAAAAAACATATATATACCCTTCTATCTGTTTCTTTATTGTTTTGTCCCATTCTTTAAGAAAATTTTTCATTTTTCTTCATCCAGTTAAATTCCTCAAAACATCTGTTAAGCCAATTATTTATTGTGTTTGTTTTAATTTTTTTTCGCATTTTACGCATTCTCCGCCTTCTTTCTTCCTCAGGCATATTAATAGCAGTATATATGGCATTCTCAATGTCTTTAATGTTGTAAGGATTGATCGCAATACTGTCTTTGATCTCACCTATAGCCCCTGCGAATTTTGACAAGATAAGAACACCATCCCCATCTGAATGTGCAGCTATATATTCTTTGCACACAAGATTCATACCATCTCTCAGAGGGGTTACTAAAGCAATGTCTGCTGCTCCGTACAGTGCTACCAACTCTTCAAATGGTATCGTCCCATAGTTGTAGTGTACTGGCGTCCAGAGTCCGGTTGAAAATCTACCATTTATTCTACCAATTATTTCATCTATCTCTTTCTTTAATTCCGAATACGCGTCTAAACTCTCTCTGCTTGGAACAACAAGCTGGTAGTAAAATATATTCTCCTTTAGTTCCGGATGATTTTTAAGTAAGTTTTCAACAGCTAACATTCTCTCTTTTATGCCTTTTGAATAATCTATTCTATCAACTCCCACCAAGATCTTTGAGCATCCGGACTGTTCTATTATTTCTTTTTTTCGACACTCAACGCTTTTCGACCTTGACACTTCATCTATTACGTTAAAGTCAATACTTATCGGATTCGCATATCCATGAGTTCTTATTTTTTCTTCGGAAGTTATATTGCCTGCTGCTTTTTTTTCTTTTTTATAAGCTTCAATACATCCATAAAAATTTTTTAAGTACTGCTTGTCGTGAAAGCCTACAGTATCACAGCAAAGAAGTGACTCTAGAATCTCTCTTTGCCATGGCAATATGGAAAATATATCCAGATGAGGAAAAGGTATATGTAAGAAAAAATGGATCTTAGATGAAGGGCTTAATTGTCGCAGATAATAAGGAACAAGAAATAGATGGAAATCTTGAACCCATATAATATCTTCGGGATTGGCAATATCATTTATATAATGCGCGAATCTCTTGTTTACTTCTTTGTAACTTTTCCATTCAGAATAATTTATGGAGGATTTTTCGAAGAAATAGTGGAATAGTGCCCAAAGTGTTCCATTTGAAAACTTTATATAGTACTCTTCATACTCCTTTTTTGACAACGGAACACTCGCAATATCATAAGATCCTTTTCTGGTGACATCATTTGGTATTATATCAGAACTTTTATATCGCTTGAACTCATATTCGCTTTTACGAGATAGATGTCCATCCCATCCCACCCAGATACCACCCGTTGACTGCAAAATAGGATCCATTGCCGTTATTAATCCGCCAATAGATTTATGCCAAGTTACTTGCCCTTTTTTATCTACTTTTTTACTAAAGGGCAACCTGTTTGACACAACTATTATTCTTTTTTTGTAAGAATGTTTTTTATTTGCCATGTCTATATTATATCAGTTATGCGTTGTTACTCAAATTCCGGGATCTCCAATTTGTCTTTTAGGGCAACTTAATGCGTTTGCATGAAAGGAGGTGAAACAATATTTCCACAAAGCACTATACAGCGTTGCCCCAAAAGGTATATTAAAAGATTGGGTTCATGTTAATAACCCCAATCTTCCCAAACATATTCCGGCTCTATAATTGGATCCTTATACTCATCAGGGAAATTAAACGGAAACGTTACTATTTCTACAGCCCCAGACCCTAGCCTTAAAACTGTTTGAACAACCCCCTTACCTAATCCAATGGTCATACCATAAAATACATTTTCATATTGGCTTTCATTGTATACATTTCTAAAAACTTCAACTGGTGATGTTGCAACATTCACAACACCTCTTGTTAGTTTTCCTACAGCATTTGTTTCTTCGTATGCATTAGCAATGGTCGACGTACAGAATACCACAACTGCGATCACTCCTAAAATGACTATCTTCTTACTTACTTTCATCTTCATCCTCCTTTTCTGTTTAGATTTTTATCAATTATTTTATTCGCTTTTGTTTTAGAAATTTTTTTTACATATGCAATTTCTCTGGCAAGTATTTCTCTGGCTAAATCCAGTGTCTTCCGATCTTTGCTTAATAATAGTTGATACTCATATTTCTCAAGAGATCTAATAACCTCCGCGACCTTATTAAGATCACCTTTTTTTAGTTTTTTTTGATTATTGAAATAATCTATGGTTTCCCCATCATCCTTTTTTTCATTATATTTTAGTTTTCTTAGGACTTTATCCAGTTCGGTTTTTGTTACGGGAGACCTCACCCCTGAACCTTTCATGGCTTTTACTGGTATAATTATTCGAAAATTGCCGCTTACATTTTTTTTTGGTTTCAATTCAAAAAACATTTCTCCCTGCCCTCTTCCGGACGATGAATCCTGGATTATGCCGATGATTTTACAAAATCCATGCGCCGGATGCACTACAGTGTTTCCTGTTTTGAGTATATTCTGCGTCATTGTTTTTCTTCTTTTATGTCACCATTATGCGTATCCAATGAAAATATGCTTAACTCCGGATGCGGTGGAATCCAATATCCAGACTTTCTTGTAGCACTTTCGTTAACAAACTTACTAATAACAACAATCGCGGCTACACTAAGAATTATTCCTACAATAAATGTGATTTTGTTCTTCAAATCATTCTTCTATCTTTTTGTATTCACAAACTTTATGAAACCAATATTGCCAAACAATCATTTTGTTTTTTCTGCTGTTAAACATGGTTATATTTCTTTGCTAATATATTCTTGTCTACATAACTAACGATTTCTTGTATCGTATGTATATTGTTTAACTTTTCCTCTGGAATGCTTATTCCAAATTCTTCTTCCAAATCCGTATATAAAGCTACAACATCAAGAGAGTCAGCCCCTAAACCATGCGTTAAAACTGATTCAGGAAAAATTTCCTCAGCAGATATGTTGAGTTTCGCTGCTACCATATGTTTTACTATTGAAAATAAATCTTCTGTATTATGCATTCCTCACCCTTTAGTTTATCCTTTTTGTTAATCATTTAATCCTATTACAATAACTTCTTGTCCCATACATTCATACTTTCAATTTGCCCTGAAATGTTCGTGTTATTAATAAGAGTTCCAGAAAATTGATAGTTATTTCTTGAAAAAGTAATATTCATAGCATACGAGATAGCTCTAGCTATTGTATAAGCAGTTATGATACCCATGGCCTTCACATCTTCCTCCATACGAGCAAGTAAACAGCCTGCGAAATTGTTCCCCCTATATTCCGGTAACGTCGCAAAATCGGACATCTCAGCATTTTGAGATTTTTGATCAATCTCAGCTGAAGATAAAGCTATTATTTTTCGTTTGTGTCGAATTGCATAATAGTTAATATGCCTTTCCATTGTTTCTCTTAAATAATTTGGATTGCCTACAGGAAAAGGATAAGTGTCAAATATCTCATTATAAAGATCGCTCATTTCAACAACATCCTCAGGAGTTGCTTTTTGAAGAGAATATTTATCAGAAATGGGATTCTGCCTTTTCTCTGCACTTTTTCTAATAGCTGTGTTTATAATTTTGGTAACCTCCTGCATATTCTTTTCTTTTTTTCTGGCATCTGAAAAATATTTAGCAAGAAAGATACAGCTTTTTTTTTATTATAAAATCCTGAGATAGCAGCTTCTCGGATGTATCCATTTTTTAAAAACTTATTTAATCTTCCCGCAGGAACTTTAGCAAATATTTTTGTATATCCTTTAGCTTCCGCAAGACTATTAAGATTATCTATTATGAGTGGTAGATCTCGCTCATCCAAGCTCATTAGATATATCCTGTTATTTTCTTTACCGTGCTGTATAATTGAATTGTTAAGTTTTTCTATTTTATCCAATGCCACCTGAAACGCTCCTTTTATTTTTTATCACAATGATAATAACCAACACCTATGACTTCATCATATGTAATCCAAATATAGTTTACTCGATTAATTCTATTATTTTTTTCTCCTCCTAACCCTCTCATTGCTTTTAGGTGTAAGAGAAATAGACTTATCTTTGTCTTCCAAAAGCTTTCGTATACCAACTGCCTTATCTTCCTCAGCACTCTCAAGATTTAATTGAAGGGTACAAGAGTCACAGTCCCTATCGCAAAATACTGGCTCATATGCATCAGGTTCCTTATACGTTGTTATGACACCTTCGTAGTTTCTAAGAACCACTTTATTGGTCGACCAGGAAATAAGATAATTGG
>JAVCDB010000036.1 GCA_030765205.1 Candidatus Aadella gelida
CAGAAGGAAGAGGAAAAGAAGACAGCTTTTGCTGTCAAAAAGGGAAAGGTTAAAGTAACCGATAAGAAAGAAGCGGTTTACGGGCAGGTTGCGCCGGAGAAGAGTAGCGACAAGAAAAGAAAACCGCTTTTTGATTTTAGATAAAAATGAGAAAGGAAGCAGTTCAAGGGATTGTGCAGTACATAACAAGTTTTGCATATTAGCCTATTTTTAAGAAAGTTTATGGTTTTGTTCTTACGAAAAAGAGTTTTAAATAGATCGAATGCAGTCCCTCTGCAAAAATATGATCCGGCATAATGTAACATTTCATAAAAAGGGGAATATGATATATATTTCTCATTTGGATCTGATGACGCTTTTCAGGAGAGCCATACGCCGGGCACAGCTTCCTTTTGTCCTCACTGAAGGGTTCACCCCCAGAGTCAAGATAAGCATACCAAAAGCGCTTAAATTAGGAATAGAAAGCTGTTCTGAAGAGATGACCTTATGGCTTGGGAAAAATGTTCCTGATGAAAAGATAATTATGGATATTAATTTAAATCTACCCGAAGGGGTAGGGATTGACAGTATTAGAGAGATAAAGGATTAAGATGCGCTTCGGCGCATTAAAGGGAAAAGGTTTGATCTTATGGTAAAAAGAAAGAGTAAAAAAGAAAAGAATGAAAAAGAGGGGAACGAGATACTTGTAAATGTAGGGCCTGCGGAAAAACGTATAGCTATCATGAAAAACGGGGAATTATCCGATTTTTTTATGGAAAGGAAGAGTCTGGAGCATTGTGCGGGAAGCATATACAAGGGTAAAGTAAATTCGATATTGCCCGGGATAGAGGCGTCTTTTGTGGATATAGGGATGAATAAGAACGGGTTTCTTCATGTAAGCGATGTCGTTGACAAAAAAGCGGTTCTTGAAATGATGCTACCCGACGAGGACGGGCCGGAGATAAGGCCCTCAAAACCATCCAGAAAAAGTTCTACGATGAAAATAAACGATCTCCTGAAGAGGAATGATGAAATCATGGTCCAGGTGGTCAAAGAAGCTATGGGAACAAAAGGACCAAGATTGACAACCCATATAAGTATCCCTGGAAGATATCTTGTTCTGATGCCGTACGATAAAGGTATAGGGATATCCCGCAGGATAAGCGATCGGGAAGAAAGAAAACGAATACGGGAGCTACTAGCAAAAGAAGATGTCCTCAAAAAAATGGGATGCATAGTGAGAACGGTTGCTGAAAAAATATCGGAAAAAGAGCTGAAACATGAATTAAAATATCTCGTCAATCTATGGGATAAAATACGTATCAGGGCAGAGAAAAAAAAGGCTCCGATCACGGTATACGAAGAGTACGGTATAGTGCTTCGGATGATACGGGATACTTTTACCGAGGAAGTTGATTGTCTTACAGTCGACTCTAAAGAAGAATACGTCCGGATAACCAAGTTCTTACGGGCTTTTATGCCGGCGCTGAGGAAAAAGGTAAAACTTTACGAAGGCAAGACGCCGCTGTTTCATAAAAACAATCTTGATAAAAAGATAGATCAGATATTCGAAAGAAAAGTAGGACTTGAAAGCGGAGGATATCTTATTATTGAGCAGACAGAAGGGGTTGTTGTTGTGGACGTAAATACCGGCAGTTTTGTCGGGAAAAAGAGCCTTGAAGAGACCGCGTTCAGAACAAATATGGAAGCTGCGGAGGAAATACCCAGGCAGCTTATGCTTAGGGATATCGGCGGGATAGTCATAATAGATTTTATCGATATGGATGCTAAAGATCATCGTGACAAAATATTCAATAAACTGCAGGAGAAGATCAAGGTAGATAAAGCGCGTATAAGTTTGCGCGCTATATCTCAATTTGGTATAGTCGAAATGACACGGCAAAGGATGCGTAAGAGCATTGAAGGGTCTTCACGCGTAGAATGTCCGTATTGTGCCGGAAAAGGGATGATAAAGAGTGTTGAGACAATAGCCATAGAAGTAGTGAGGAGAATAGAGAGTGTGCTGGGAAAGAGCACAAAAAAAAGTAAGGATCTTTTTGTGACACTTCATCCTGATATAGACGCCGTTTTGATATCGGATCATGCCGCCATGCTAAGTGATGTGCAGCGTAAGCATAGGGGAAAAATAGAGATCCGTGCTGACAGATCTCTGCATGTAGAAGACATTATTATTGACGCTAAATAAGTCCGTATAGTGGCGTTAGAGCGGTATATAGGGTAAACTATAAGTAAGGGGTTGGATAGGGTCATTGCATTGATTTTACAGGACTAACGACAGTTTCAAGGGGTTAAGATGCGATTATCTTTGATGAATAAAAAGGGAATGACATTGGTCGAAGCTATGATTGCTCTTTTCATAATGGCTATTGTCTTGACCGGTATGATGGGCGCTTTTATTGTTGGAAAGATGGGGCTCATAAGAGTCAGAAATCGGTCAATAGCGATGAATCTTCTGAGGGGCAAGATGGAAGAAAAAAAAACGCAGAAACTAGCGGATATATACAATGAAGTAATTGAGAACGCGGATGTCGCTGTGGGGGATCCTCTTATAAACGATACGATGAGGGTTCTACCCCCGGACAATGGCAAAGTCACAGTCATTTATAATTGGAACAAGGTGGGTTGGGGAGGGACGATGACAAAAGGTGACGTGGATAATCCCGACTTGGAACTTGTTACTTACAAGAGCAATTAGAAGGAGTAAGGAGAGATCGTGAAACTGGCCGGTAAAAAAGGAATGTCCTTACCAGAGGTTTTAATAGCAGTATTTATTTTGTCCATGTCTATAGGCGGGGTGATGTCATTCTATATGATGACGCAGAAAACGTGGGTCGAGAGTAAAGCGCAGACGCTTCTTGCGAGGAATGCCGGAGTAGCTATGGATTTTATGACAAGAGGAGTTCCGGAAACGGACGGGATACGCGGAGGGATACGAGAAGCTGAAGCTGAAAGTGTGACGTGTAGCGGGTCAACTATTGTATATACAAGCGGGATAGATAGTCTTGAAAGGAGGTTTTATCTGTCCGGAAGCGATCTAATTTATGACCCCGATACAAATACTAGCGGCGATGAATATCAGATTGTAGGAGATGTTTCTACGGATCCCGTGGGTTTGGGTTTTACGCTTAACGAGAACAAGAATATAGTTACCATAAAACTGGACCTGGAATCACAGGAAGGCGGGATTACCAGGACAGCGTCGTTATCCACAAGGGTATATTTTAGGAACTGAGGGGGTTATCATGAAAAAACAGAAAAACAAAGGGATAGCGCTAATTCTGGTGCTTGGCATGATAGCTGCGATAATGGTGTTTGTGACAGTGATCATAAAGATCTCTAACAATGACATTACGATGGGAAAGCATCAGACGGATTCTACGGAAGCATTCTATTTGGCCGAGGCGGGGATAGAAAAAGCACGCACACAGCTTAAAACTGGTTGGACCAACACGAGTACAATTACCGGAACCGCATACACGGTCTATATATACACTACGGATGAAGGAGGTGCGGATTTGCC
>JAVCDB010000050.1 GCA_030765205.1 Candidatus Aadella gelida
CATTACGTCTCCTTTTATGGCGCTCTATTGGAAAACCTTTTCCCTAATGTTTACATATTCGGAAGATTGGTTTCCCCCATAAGGAATCTGTCAATAAAATGTGCTGCCTTGCGCCCCTCTGATATGGCCCAAACAATTAAGGACTGACCGCGTCTCATATCTCCCGCTGAAAAGACCTTTTCCACGGAAGTTTTTAGATCCTCTCCCGTTTTGACATTTCCTCTCTCGTCAAGCTTAACGCCCAAATCACTTAAGAGTCCTTCGGGCGCAGGATGCAGAAAACCTAAAGCAAGAATTATAAGATCCGACTCTATCTCAAAAGTGCTTCCGGGAATCTCTATCATTACAGGACAGGAATCCTTGGGCCCATTAATAAATTCAACTCGTGAACATTCAAGTTTCTTAACCGCACCATTTTCACCAATAAATTTTTTGGTAAGTATTGACCATTCCCGCTCTGATCCTTCTTCATGACTGGAAGAAGTTTTAAGCATTAAAGGATATGTGGGCCACGGATACTCTTTGGTCCTACATTCTTCGGGTCTTGACATAATCTCTATCTGCATAACACAAGATGCGCCTTGGCGGTTAGCTGTACCGACACAATCCGAACCCGTATCTCCCCCACCTATAACTACGACTTTTTTTCCGGAAGCGTTGATCTCGTTTTCTGCATTTACGGGTGTTCCTGATACCTTAATATTGCTCTGAATAAGATAATCCATGGCAAAATGTATTCCGCTGAGTTTTCTGCCTTCAACAGAAAGGTCCCTCGGCTTACGAGATCCTCCAGCAAGACAGACGGCGTTATATGTCTTCATTAACTCTTTTGCTTTGTAATCGGATCCTACATTAACAGATGTCTTGAATTCTATTCCTTCATCTTCCATTATTTCAATACGTCTATCAAGTATCCATTTCTCCAATTTAAAATCAGGAATCCCGTACCTCAGTATTCCTCCTGCTTTATCATACTTCTCAAAAACAGTAACATCATGACCGGCTTTATTAAGTTGCATAGCACAGGATAATCCTGCAGGACCGGAACCTACAATAGCCACTTTTTTATCTGTACGGACCATAGGTTGCTCGGGAGCTATCATCTTCTTTTTAAATGCATATTCTATTATGCCAAGTTCATTTTCTCTTATGCTTATCGCATCGTCGTTTATACCAAGAACACATGCATGTTCGCAAGGTGCAGGACAAATCCTACCGGTTATCTCAGGAAGATTGTTGGAAGCGTTTAAAAGCTTAAAAGCTTTTTCCCAATGCCCCTCCGCCATAAGATCATTCCATTCCGGAATATAATTACCTATTGGACATCCCCAATGACAGAAAGGCGTGCCGCAATCCATACATCGCTCAGCCTGATCGAGAGACTCGTCTTCCTTACGCAGAACGGAGACATGTTCATAGTCTTTAACCCTTTCACATACAGGTCTATATCCCCCGTCTTGACGCTTACCTTTTAAAAAACCTTTAGGATCACCCATCTGTTTCCTCCAAAAGACCTAGGTCAGCTTCAACTTTTCTGCTTTCAAGTATACGTTTATACTCTACCGGCAAAACTTTAATAAACTTTCTTGACCCCTTTTTAAGATCTTTAAGAACCTTATCGGCACTTCGGCTTTTGGTGTATTGTTCATAATTGCGCAGCATATTATATATAGTGGTTATGTCGTCTTCTTTCAGTCTTTCAAGTTTTACCATATCAAGATTACATCTTTCTTTAAAATCACCATATTCGTCATATACGTACGCTATCCCGCCGGACATCCCCGCAGCGAAATTTTTCCCGGTTTTTCCAAGTACCACAACTCGTCCGCCTGTCATATATTCACATCCGTGATCCCCAACGCCTTCTACTACGGCATAAAGTCCTGAGTTCCTTATACAAAAACGTTCTCCTGCTACTCCACCTATGTAAGCTTCTCCGGATATTGCGCCGTAAAAAGCCGTGTTTCCTATGATTATATTGTCTGATGGACTATACTCGGCCCCTTTTCCTGAATGTATTATTATTTTGCCTCCGCTCATGCCTTTACCCACATAGTCGTTAGCCATTCCGCTAAGCTCGAATGTTATTCCTTTTGTCAAGAATGCTCCAAAACTCTGCCCGGAAACACCGGTAAATCTGCAGTAAATAGTGTCAGTTGGCAGCCCTCTCTCTCCCCATGTCTGGCAAACCTTACCGCTTAGCATCGCACCTACTGACCTATTGAAATTCTTTATATTAAGATCGATCTCCACTTTTTTAGCTGTTTTTATAGCCTCTTCTGAAAGCTTTATAAGTTCGAGGTCTAGTACCTTATCTATAGCATGATCCTGAACTGACACGCACCTAGAAGAAGTGCCTTCGGGAACTTTCGGCCGGTATATTATTTTTGAAAGGTCCAGTCCTTCGGCTTTTTGTGGAACAATTTCCCTGTTCTCTTCCAGAAGATCCGTCCTTCCTATCATATCGTCTACTGTACGTATACCTAACTCAGCCATTATTTCCCGCATTTCACGAGCAATAAATTTCATGTAGTTGACAATATAACTAGGCCTTCCTGCAAACCTTTTTTGGAGCATCTCATCTTGAGTAGCTATTCCCACAGAACAATTGTTAAGATGACAATGGCGCAACATCACACATCCCAAAGTTATAAGAATAGCCGTTCCAAACCCGAATTCTTCAGCTCCGAGAAGTGCAGCTATTGCAACGTCTCTGCCTGTTCTCATCTGTCCGTCGGTCTGGAGCCTAACACGTCCGCGCAGTCCATTCAAAAGAAGAGTCTGATGAGTTTCAGAAAGTCCAAGTTCCCACGAAAGACCCGCATACCTTATAGAACTTCTTGGAGAGGCGCCTGTCCCTCCGTCGCCTCCTGAAATAAGTATCATATCGGCATGTCCTTTAGCTACCCCTGCTGCTACAGTACCGACACCCATTTCGGAGACAAGTTTAACACTTATGCGTGCTGAAGGATTAACATTTTTAAGATCGAATATAAGCTGCGCTAAGTCTTCTATAGAATATATGTCATGATGCGGCGGGGGCGAGATTAAAGTCACGCCCGGAGTTGTATACCGAGTCCTTGCTATTCTGGCGCTAACTTTATGTCCCGGGAGCTGTCCTCCCTCACCGGGTTTAGCACCTTGGGCGATCTTTATCTGTATTTCATCAGCGTTGACCAGATAATTAGTTGTAACTCCGAATCTACCCGAAGCTATTTGTTTTATGGAGCTCCTTGCCGAATCTCCATTAGGGAAAGGAGTGAATCTTGCAGGATCTTCCCCGCCTTCACCTGTATTTGATCTTGCTCCAAGGCGGTTCATAGCAATAGCAATAGCTTCATGAGCACTGCGGCTTATTGACCCAAGACTCATGGCTCCTGTAACAAAACGTTTTACTATTTCTTCTTCTGATTCTACCTTATCTATAGATATTGGTTTCGTTTTTCTGAATTTTAAAAGACTTCTTATTGTTGTAGGATTATCTGATTGATCATTTATCAGTCCCGCAAATTCTTTGTACCTTTTGTAATCATTGTTCCTTACAGAATCCTGGAGAGCCGCTATACTTTCAGGGTTCCAGAGATGAAATTCCCCGTCTCTTTTCCATTGATAAATCCCTCCGGTCGGGAGAATGTCCTGTTCCCTGCCGCCCCTTTCAGGATAAGCTTCTTTATGCTGTTTAATTGCTTTAGCAGCTATCTCTTCTATCCCTATTCCACCTATCCGGGAAATTGTGTGAGTGAAATATTTATCGATAACCTCGTCGCCAATCCCCAGAGCTTCGAATATCTGAGCACCTCTATAACTCGAAAGAGTTGATATACCCATCTTAGATAGAACTTTTAAGATGCCTTTTATCACGGATTTATTATAATTCTCAAGGGCATGTGTTAGATCAGGTCCGACTTCTCCTTCTTCCTTTAAATATTCTATGGCTCTATATACAAGATAAGGATTAACGCAATCAGCACCATATGCCGAAAGAAGAGCAAAATGATTGACCTCTCGGGGTTCTCCGCTTTCCACTATTAAGCTGATTTGAGAACGTATAGCTCTTTTTACAAGATGGTGATGCACAGCGCTTACTGCTAAAAGAGCAGGCAACCCGGCGCTCTCCTTATTCACTCCTCGGTCCGAAAGTATTATAAAAGAGTATCCCTGCTCAATAGCAAATTCAGCTTCAAAACATACTCTTTCAAGAGCTTCAGTAAAGTCTTTAGATGAGGTGGGCTTAAAAAAAGTATATATGACTTTTGTTTTAAACCCGTTAACTTTTATATTCTTTATAATGTCGAGTTCTTCATTGGTAAGTATAGGCCTTTGAACCCTTAGCTTGTGACAATGTTCCGGCCCGTCTTTTAATATATTCTTACCTGATCCTATATAGTTATCAGTGCTCATTACCAGTTCTTCTCTTATGGGATCTATGGCCGGATTTGTCACTTGAGCAAAAAGCTGTTTAAAATGATCATATAGCATTTGCGGGTTTTTAGATAAAAACGCATGCGGAAGATCATTCCCCATTGACCCTATAGGCTCTTTACCGGTTTCAGCCATAGGCTTTATTATGAGATTAAGATCCTCGCGGGTATATCCAAAAGCTTTAAGGTTCGGGAAAATATCCAGATCTTTTTTTATATTTTCACCGGTATGGAGAAGATCGTCGAGCTCTACCATATGCTTCTTATTCCACTCACCATACGGTCTTTCTTCGGAAAGGGTCTTTTTGATCTCTGCGTCGTCAATTATCCGGCCTTCTTCGGTATTTATATACAGCATTTTCCCCGGTTCTAATCTTCCGGAATGCACTATTTCTGAAGGCCTAATATCCTGGACACCAACTTCCGAAGCCATAATAACTGTTCCGTCTTTCGTAACGATATACCTTGCCGGACGCAGTCCGTTCCTATCAAGTATCGCACCAATATTCGTCCCGTCAGTGAAACCTATAGCTGCCGGACCGTCCCACGGTTCCATCAAACATGCGTGATATTTATAGAATTCCTTAAGCCCTTCTTCCATAACAGCATCCTGTTCCCATGCTACGGGAATAAGCATCATCATGGCATGCGCAAGCGAACGTCCGGAAAGATTGAGAAGTTCGAAAACATTATCAATAATAGCGGAATCGCTTTTATTCTCAACTATGACAGGTTTTATTTTTGTAATATCATTACCGAAAAGATCGCTCGCAAGAAGCCTCTCTCCGGAGCGAAACCAGTTTATATTACCCCTCAAAGTATTTATCTCACCGTTATGGGCCAGAAATCTAAAAGGTTGAGCAAGATCCCAAGTTGGAAATGTGTTTGTGCTATAGCGCGAGTGCACCAAGACAAGTGCACTTTTCACCCTCTCATCACACAGGTCTTTGTAATACAATCCAACCTGAGATGACATAAGAAGACCTTTATAGCTAACTGTCCTGGAAGATATATTGGTGATGTAAAAAAAACTTTTTTGCCCGATCTCCGAAGCCTCTATCTGCTTCTCTATCCTTCTTCGTATGACGTAAAGCCTGCGTTCAAAAGCAAGTCTTTCTTTTATGCTTTTATTACAACCTATTACGACCTGTTTTATTCTTGGCTGCGTTTCCCTTGCGGTCTCCCCAATTATCGCCCCATCAACAGGAACGTCTCTCCATCCCAAGAGAGTTTGTCCTTCTTCTTCTATTATTTCAGAAAAAATAGCCTCACACTTTTCTCTGTCCTCATCAAGCGTAGGCATAAAGATTATCCCGGTACCATATTTTCCTTCTTCAGGAAGAGTTATCCCGATATCAGAATATACATCTCTATAGAACTCGTGCGGTATCTGCAGCAAAACCCCGGCGCCGTCACCTGTTTTAGGATCTGCTCCTACAGCGCCTCTATGGCTCATCCTTTCAAGAATTTCGATCCCTTTCTTGACTATATTATTGGACCTCTCCCCATTAATATTACAGACAAACCCCACCCCACAGCTGTCATGTTCGAAGCTGGGATCATAAAGTCCCTGTTTTTTCGGAAAATGTGTATGTTTCATCTTTTATCTGCTCTTTTAGAGAAAAAAAAGCCCCTAGAACAATCTTATTCTAGGGGCTTCTTTGCCTTGTATAATGATATTAACACCCCTCATTTGTCCTGTCAAGCTTAATTATATGGACTTTCAAGCTTTTATGATATTTTCAAAATTCTCGCACATTCTTTTCACATTAATGCTTAAGTTATCCTTTTTATCATGATAATGGCTCATTATTCTTTCTCTTTTAGCCCTTAAAGTCTCTTCACGACTATTCTGATATTCCAGTGTCCAATCATCTATCATGCGAGCTGTCATCTCCGGATGAAACTGCAGACCATAGGCATTATTTCCGATCCTGAAGGCTTGATTCCGACAAGCCTCAGAAACTGCTAATAACGTTCCCCCGCTGGGTATACCGAAAGTATCCTGATGCCACTGAAACACATCTATCTCTTTGCCCAAACCCCTAAACAACGGATCTTCTTCCCCTTCCCCGGTAAGTTTGACGGAGGAAAAACCTATTTCCTCTTCTCTGGCTTTAGTAACCTTTGCCCCAGAGGCTTTAGCTAAAAGCTGCGCGCCTAAACATATACCCAGAAACGGTACTTTTTCATCCAATACCTTTTTGATAAAGGTATCTTCATCTTTAAGATAGGGATACTTATCTTCTTCATAAACATTCATAGGCCCGCCAAGAATAATCACGCCTTTTATGCCATTAAGCATATCAGGCAAAGAATCGTTACGACCAAGCTCGACCGTAACGATTCCATATTCCTTTTTGTCAAAATATTGTCCTATTAGTCCGGGACTTTCCGAATCAATGTTTTTTACACAGAGTATCATAATTATCCTATTGCCGCGCCGCCTTTTTCTCCGGTCCTTATCCTTATACATTCCGGAAGATCCAGCACAAAGATCTTCCCGTCTCCTATATTTCCCGTTCTAGCGCCTTCTATAATAGCATCTATGGTAGGATCAACAAACTCTTTGTTGACCGCTATTTCTAGCCTAATCTTTTTTAAAAGATTTACTTCATGTACTACGCCTCTATATGTCTCGGTATAACCTTTCTGCTGACCACATCCCAATGCATTCGTCACCGTCATCTTATGTACATCCGCATCAAATAAAGCTTTTTTAACATCGGGTAATTTGTGCGGCTGTATCATCGCTATTATGAGTTTCATATCCATACCTCCTTAATTTTATTGTGTAGTGAAAACCTGGAATCCCGCATAGGCTTCCATTCCATGTTCACTGATATCAAGTCCTTTAAGTTCCTCTTCCCTCGATACTCTCAAACCTATAACTTTGTTTATTACCTGAAAAATTATTGTCATACCAACAGCTACAAAGCTTACAACTGCTACGGCTCCTAATGCCTGCACTCCGAGTTGACTGAATCCTCCACCCTGGAGCAAGCCGTTATTAGCAAGCCCTAAAGCTTTATGACCAAATATCCCTACAGCAAGCGTGCCCCATACTCCATTGACCAGATGTACGGGAACCGCTCCAACAGGATCGTCGATTTGTATTTTATCGAGAAAGAATGTTGCCGCAACAACCAGTATCCCGCCTATAGCACCTATAGCTAGTGCCTCTACAGGAAGAACATATGCGCAAGGCGCGGTGATCGCAACCAATCCCGCCAAAGCTCCGTTCATCGTCATTGTTAGATCGGGCTTGCCGCATCTTTTCCAGGCATAAAACATTGCTACAAGCGCTCCGCTAACTGCTGAAAGATTCGTATTTATAGCAACTTTCGCTATAAGACTACCGTCACCTACGGATAAAGTAGATCCAGGATTGAAACCGAACCAGGCAAACCATAGTATTAAAGCTCCCAATGATGCAAGTGCCATTGAATGCCCCTCTATTGCATTCGCAGAACCATCCTTATTAAATTTACCTATCCTAGGTCCAAGTATCATGGTTCCCACTAAAGCTGCGGTGCCTCCCACAGAATGAACCACGGCGGATCCGGCAAAATCACTAAACCCGAGATTGGCTAACCAGCCTCCTCCCCAGATCCAATGTCCAACAAAAGGATATATGGCCGCTGATATCAGAAATGAATATATTAAATACGCCTTAAACTTCATCCTTCCGGCTATTCCTCCGGCAACTATAGTAGCTGCAGCTCCGCAAAAAACCGCATGAAAGAACCATTCGGCTTCAAGTGGTATATGCCCTGTGTGTGAGGCTCCTGTAAGAGCCCATCCTGTCCATCCCATAAAACCATTCCCTGAACCAAACATTATGGCATACCCGAAAATAAAAAATCCCATGGATGCCATGCAAAAATCCAGAAAATTATTCATCAGCACGTTACATACATTCTTAGTCCTAAGAAGTCCCGCCTCAAGCATACCGAACCCTGCCTGCATAAGAAATACCATAAATGCGGCTATCATAACCCATAAGGTATCAACACCGGCATTACTGGCATATTTTACCGCATCGTCAGCCATGACATCCCCGCTAAAACCGGCTATAAACAGTATGCCTGCAAACAACATCGTAACCTTTTTTAACATCTTTGTTTTCATTCCATGACCTCCATTTGCTTTACTCTTTATTATTCCGTAGTAAAGATCTGAAACCCGGAATATGCTTCCATACCATGCTCATCTATGTCTAGACCTTTCAGCTGTTCCTGTTCTGTAACTCTAAGTCCCATAACCTTCCTTATTATGAGAAACAAGAGAAAAGCAGAACCGAAAACCCAGGCAAATACCGACAACACACCTGTGAGCTGTGTCATAAATAAAGATGTCCCCCCGCCGTGCAGAAAGCCATTTGTGCCTCCATAAGCGGACTCGGCAAAGAGCCCTACCGCAAGCGTACCCCATGCTCCGCATACACCATGCACGGAAACCGCACCTACAGGGTCATCTATATGTAGTTTCTTATCTATGAAATCAACACTAAAAACTACCAATGATCCTCCTATAGCACCTATAATAATAGCGCTAAACGGGGATACATTAGCGCACCCGGCTGTTATAGCTACGAGCCCAGCCAAAGCTCCGTTGAGTGACATACTGATGTCGGGTTTGCCGTATTTAATCCAAACGGTCACCATTGCAGCTATCGAACCTGCCGCTGCCGCTAGATTGGTTGTTACGGCAATAACAGCAATACTAAGATCAGTCCCGGCTGTTGTGCTTCCAGCGTTGAACCCGAACCATCCGAACCACAGGATAAAAACACCTAATGCAGCAAGAGGTATATTGTGTCCCGGAATAGCATTAGATGAACCGTCCCTATTATATTTACCAAGTCGCGGACCGAGGAGTATTGCTCCGGCTAAAGCAGCCCATCCTCCTACAGAGTGCACTACAGTAGAACCCGCAAAATCTATCATCCCTTTTGACGATAACCATCCCCCGCCCCAGATCCAATGTCCAACAACGGGATATATAAGAGCGGTTATAAACACGCTATATGCCAAATATGATTTAAACTTCGTCCTTTCGGCCATAGCACCCGAAACTATAGTCGCGGCTGTGGCGGCAAATACTGTTTGGAACATCCAGAAAGTGAACTGCCATAACCCTTCCTGAGTACTCGGATCTCCGGTGCTCAGAAAAAACCCTGTTTTTCCGAATAGACCGAAGGCGCTCGCGCCGAACATAATACCGAACCCTATAGCCCAATAAGCTATAGATCCTACAGAAAAATCCATAAGATTTTTCATCATGATATTACATGCGTTTTTTGCTCTGGTAAAACCCGTTTCTACCATAGCAAATCCGGCTTGCATGAAAAATACAAGAAAGGCCGCAAGTAATGTCCACATAGTATTTATAGCAACTGCGTTACTAGACGCAGTAGGTTCATCTGCCCACAGAACTGCCGGTAAACATAACATCATCACCGGAAAGATCTTTAATATTTTTTTAAATAACTTCATATCTCCTCCTCTTCTAATCGGACTCAAAGGATAACCTTAATATGCGAACCCTACGCTTATTCCTCCATAGAACTCATTGCTCTGTGCGTCGCTATACGTATCCCGGTCAAGTATTACTGAGTAGGCCACTTGAGGTGTTACCGTGAAATATTCGAGTACAGGTATAGAGACATCCGCAGTTATAAGCATATCACTCCACCCATGCTGAGTCGTCCATTGCTCATAATTGTACGCAAGCGACGTGCCTAGAGAAGCTTCTATTCCATTACCAAGATCAAAGGTATGTCCTCCCCCGAACTGCAGGTATGACCCGTGCCCTGCTTCTACATCCCAGTACCAGGTGAAAAATGGCTGAAGAAGTACATTATAAGAGACGCCGAGCGCAGTCTCATGCGAATAGCTACCGTCCGCTTTTAGGTCAAGATTTGGGAACGTGTAAAATGTATATCCCGTAGTTATGGATAATGGATCGAATATCTCCGAATCCCCCATATTCATCTTTTCTAAGGCGTCACCAACATTAAATTCGTAGGAAGCGGTATAATCAAGTTCGGTAAATTCCTGATACCTGCCGCTATCTACAGTCTTATCTTTCGCTAAACTGTAATTGCCCCATATATCAAAAGTAAATCCATCTTTGGAAAGGGACCCGTCAACCTGCATCACGGGTTCATTACCCAGATTTTGGCCTCTCCAGATATATTTTGTCAGAAACGTTGTCGACAGCGACACATCCGGCACCCATTCATCTTTTTCGGGAAGCCATTCCTCTCCAAAAACATTCATCCCCGGAAGTACTAACATAACGCTTAATAGCAGGAACATCATATACTTAACAGTTTTATAAAACATTTCTCTCTCCTTTTTTTGATTCAAAATAAAAAAACCCTTTTATGAGACTAAAAGTCTTATAAAAGGGCATCTATGCCTCTTCCCGTTCTTCTCTTGAACCGTTCTTATTGTGCTATCTTAGCAGTTATCTACCATTACTAATCTCAGACGAGAGTATTATCGCCTTTGCGATCTCTTTCATAGAGACTCGTCTGTTCATACTGGCTTTTCTTAATGTCTTAAAAGCCTCCTCTTCAGAGAGGTTCTGATCCTTCATTAAAATCCCTTTAGCTTTTTCGATCTTTTTACGGCTCTCCAGTTCTTCTTGGATAACCTTAGTTTTCACTATAAGCTCAGTATTTTCTATTGCCACTGCCGCTTGATTGGCCACAGCACTTAAAAGATCTATATCACTTTTAGTGAATTTATAAGATTCAACGGTATACACGTTAATGACCCCTATAACCTTATCGTTGACCAGCATGGGAACACTTAACATTGATACTAGTCCTTCCTTTTTGGCCAAAGATCTCTGTTTATACCGCTTCTCCTCTATAACATCGTCTATAACTATAGGTTTTTTCTCTTTAGCCACCAAACCAACGATACCTTCACCAAACTTTATCGATCTCTCTTCAAGATAATCTTTACTCATAGCTTGAGTGGCTCTTATCTTAAGCTCACCTGTTATCTCATCAAGCAGCCATACCGCGCATATTTTAGCACCCATAACATTTGCTGTTAGATTCACAATGAGCTTCAGTATATCCTCAAGATAAAGATCGCTTGTTATAGCCTTGCTTATCTTCGTCAATGTTTCAAGATATTGTTTGTCAGCTTTTTTCTTGGGCATTTTTCACCTTTTCTTATTTAAAGAAACAACATTTCAGCATATGAAGGAAGCGGCCATATCTCATACGGCAAGAGCCCTTCAAGTTTATCTATCGGCCTACGCAGAGCATTCATCGCCGATATCATTTCTTTAGAATCCTCTTTTTCTATAGCTGTTTCAAGTTTCTTTGTATACTCAAGTGCTTTTTCTGTTTCCGAAGATACCTCTTTTAAGAGCTCCATGGTCTGCGGCAGTTTACATCCCGAGGCATCGGCTACATCGGATATTGTCCCGGCTAAAGTCGACTGATATTCCAAAGCAACAGGGATCACCTCTGTCTTGACCATAGTAAGAGCTACATCCGACTCTATTTTGATAATAGCATGATACTGCTCTTCATATATTTCATTCCTTGCCGCAAATTCAACTTTAGAAAGCACTTTGTGTCTCTCGAAAAGCGCAATGTATTCTTCGTTCTTTTTAACGGCATCTAAAGCCTCAGGCGTGTTCTTAAGATTAGGAAGACCCCTTTTAAGGGCTTCTTCATGCCAAGCTTCTGTATAGTTATCTCCGTTAAAAAGTATTTTCTTATGTTTTTTTACTATATCTTTCAGTACACCCTGAAGCACCTCGTTAAAATCTTTACCTCCTTTAACTTCAGTTTCAAGCTTTGTACATATTTCATCTAAAGAATCCGCCACTATTGTGTTAAGTACGACATTTGCACCTGCGCAGCTTTGATTTGAACCTACTGCTCTAAATTCAAACTTGTTACCAGTAAAAGCAAAGGGTGAGGTTCTATTCCTATCTGTCACATCTCTCGGAAGTGACGGAAGCGATGTAACTCCGAGTTCTAACGGAGCCGTTTGTTTGGAGCTCTTAGCACCACCCTGCTCTATCTGTTCTATAACGTCATACAGCTGATCCCCGAGAAATATAGACAGTATAGCGGGCGGCGCTTCATTTGCGCCTAGCCTATGGTCATTCCCGGCACTTGCCACTGCAGCTCTAAGCATAGGTGCATAAGTATCAACAGCTTTCATGAGAGCACATATCATAGTAAGAAATTTTGCGTTCTCATGAGGATTATCCCCTGGCGTTAACCAATTCTTGTCATCCGGACCTACAACCGACCAGTTATTATGCTTTCCCGAACCGTTAACTCCCGCAAACGGTTTTTCATGCAGGAGGCAGACAAGATCATATCTTTCAGCAACCTTTTTTAATATCTCCATAGTCATCATGTTGTGATCAACTGAAAGGTTCTGCTCCTCAAAAACAGGGGCCATCTCAAACTGCGCCGGACAAACTTCATTATGCCTTGTCTTTGATGGTATACCCATTATCCAAAGTTCATGATCAAGTTCGGCCATAAATGACATTACACGTGTTTTTATGGCTCCAAAATAATGGTCATCCATCTGCTGATGTTTAGCAGGAGTTTTACCGAAAAGCGTACGGCCAGTCTGTAGAAGATCTAAACGAGCTTCATAAAAATCCTTATCCACCAAAAAATATTCCTGTTCGGGTCCCAAGGTGGCATATGCTCTCTTGTTTTTAGAATCTATCCCAAAAAGTTCAGCTAATCTGCATACCTGTTTTGACAAAGCGGCAACAGATCGCAGTAGAGGCGTTTTCTTATCCAAGGCTTCCCCATGATAAGAATAAAACGCCGTTGGGATACAAAGTGTAGCTCCGTTTTCGCCTTCTTTAATAAAAGCCGGAGAAGTAGGATCCCATGCTGTATACCCGCGAGCTTCAAAAGTCGCCCTTAATCCTCCCGACGGAAAACTCGATGCATCCGGTTCACCCTTGATAAGTTCTTTCCCGGAGAATTTAAGCATTACTCCGCCTTCAAGATCCGGTTCGATAAAAGAATCATGTTTTTCAGCGGTAGACCCGGTAAGAGGCTGGAACCAATGAGTAAAATGCGTGGCTCCTTTAGACAAAGCCCATGTCTTCATAGCATCCGCAACCTCATCCGCTATACTCGCGTCGATACAGCCTCCCTCTCTTGTAGCAGCTACAAGATTCTTGTACGCTTTATCCGATAGATAATTACGCATGGTTTTAAGATTAAAAACGTTCTCACCGTAATAATCAGCAACTGTTTGAATATCTGTTTTACCTGTCATTTTTCCCTCCTGTATTTATTTATAATGTATATTCTACCAACAACACGAATTTACGCAATCTTTTAATGCTCTGATCATAAAAAACATGGTTCGGGTCTCCAAATAAAAAAAAAGACGTTCTTCCCCGCCAAACCGCAACGTATGAAGGACATCTTTATCCTGTTCTTTTGAAATAAAAAAAGGCGTTCCTTTCCCAGGACGCCTCTATGCTTTTCTTTCGAACACTTCCCCGTGTTCATAGAACATTTTACATACTCACAATTTTTTGTCAATACTTTTTTTGCATTAAATTTTTTGCATTAAAGTTACAAACCAAGAGCTTGTATTGCAAGACCTGACAAACATATTGTTCCGCCCGCCGCCGCATGTACATACCGTTCAAACCTATTCAATGGCAGAAGGTTTATGCCTTTGAGTGAGACAAGAACTATTGTCATCATAGTCGCTATTGTAACTATACCAAATATACCCGCTATATAAAAAATACCGTAAAGACTGCTTTTTGCCGCGGGATACATAAGTATAGGTATAAGCGGTTCACATGGCCCCAGCACGAAAATAGTAAAAAGTATCCATGGTGTTATATTCTTTTTTTTGTCCTCATGCACATGAACATGTCCTCCCGAATGGGAATGTTCATGAGAATGCGGCCCATCAGATCCATGATCATGCAAATGACGATGCGGCTTATTCTTTACCGCTTGATGCAGGCCCCACACAAAATACGCAAAACCAAATCCTATTAAAGACCAGGCCGCAAGATTACCCCTAAAAGATTCCAGCGCTTCGATCTTCATTATTCCTATACCAAAAGCTATTCCTACAAAACCCAAGACTACAGATCCCAAGATATGTCCTATCCCGCACAGAAAAGTTATAACAGCAGTCTTTGACAGGGACCATTTCTTTGCTTTAGCCATTACCACAAAAGGAAGATAATGATCCGGCCCTATCAAAGTATGTATAAAACCTATCGAAGCTGCTGTTACTGCCAGTAGTGCAAATTGTTTATCCATTACTCTCCATGCTGTTTCGCATTAATCAGTTTTTTTGTCTCGCCCGCTATGAACGGTATCTTAGCCTTTATACCTGGTGTGAGCTCCAGTCCAAACTCCGTACTTTCAGGCTGCACTCCGACTATAGTTATTTCCGTATCCATTTCAATCTGCCGGGCCAACGTTAGGGTCTCAAGAAGGGCCATCCCATGTGTTGAGAATTTGTCTTTAAATGCGGAGGGTTCTATTTCTGTTGCTTTAAATACCCTAACAGCTCCTGGTTTCTCGCCCATATCAGCCGCATCAACTATTATGACCTCTTTAAAGTCCGGAAAGAACTTTAAAAGATCCATACCTGAAAGGTCACCTCGCTCTAACTTAACCCCTTCTATAGGATCTTCTTTCTCAAGAACATCTATTACCCTGGGACCTATACCGTCATCTGTCTTGAGGATAGATCCCACTCCTATAACGAGTATTCTTTTCATAATTACACGAACTTTACGTCCAGCATATGCGCAGAGCATGAGATACAAGGATCGTATGCTCTTACAAGCATTTCTGAGAGTAGGGTTATTTCTTCTTTCGTCTTATCAAGATTCTCCGGTATGAGTTTTTTCATATCGAGATCTATATTCGAAAGGTTCTGATTCGTTGGTATAGAACAATTTGCGTTCTTCACAATACCTTTCTCATCCACCGTATACTCATGCACAAGCATGCCACGCGGGACTTCTACCAGCCCTGCTCCCGTACCGGCTTTGACCGAAAAACCCGCTTTTTCGTCATCTTTTGGCCATGAAGTAACCACTTCGCTGTAATCGATCCCTTTCTCAAGAAAATGATCAATTATACGAATAGAGTCATATGTACAATGCGCTATCTCTATAACCTGAGCAACAGTGTTCATGAACGAATTGTAACACGGCACTTTAAACCCTAATGCTTCGGCTACACCTTTAGCTTCATCGTTTAGTTTATCATAGTTGATATTGATCCTAGCCAAGGCCCCAACCATATAGGAATCTCTTTTATTCTTCGAATGTTTTGCCGTTGAATGTTCGGCATGGAACTCATGCACAACTTCCTTATAGTCACGAGGTTTAACCGTTTTATCTATATCAGTTGTCACAAGGTCTCCTTCATAGAACGCGTATTCATCAGGATGAGTTAGAGCCACGTATTCGGTTTCACGTTCGAATTCAGGAAGGGTTAAAGACTTAAAGATTTCGACTGTAGCATTAAGATCATCAACTTGGGAGAGAAGAATACTTTTCATCTCTTCAAGTTCCTTTTTTGTCGGCAGTTTTGTCCATCCCCTCACCACAAGACTTATAGGATGAGTATGACGTCCCGCAAGAATCGTGCAAAGATCGTTATACTGCTTCTTCATTCTTAGAGCTCTTAATACTACTTCTTTGTGTGTTTTCACTAAAGGCAAGACACTAGGCGCTCCTAGAGCATCCGGAGCCACCAGAAAACAAGCATGCAAAAGATGGCTGTCAAGCGTCTCATAATGTAATATTAATTTCCTTAAAAGTTTAGTCTGTTCGCTTACCTCAAACCCTATTGCGTCTTCAGAAGCCTTTATCGAGGCTAATGAGTGACCGGTAGAGCATATCCCGCATATGCGAGATGTGATATGTTGCACTTCGAAGAGAGATCTATCTCTTACCATGGCCTCGAAGAAACGTGGAGCTTCAACTATCTCAAGCTGACATTTCTCAACCACACCTTCCTTAATATTGATTACAATATTTCCATGCCCCTCAACGCGGGTTACATGTTCAACGTTTATGTTTAGGTCTTTTTTACTCATTATTTTTCCGCCTCCAGTTTACATGTGTTATATAGATCAAATTTCTTCTTTAATTCTTCCACTGTATATCCATACTTTTTAAGAATATCCATCTGGCCTTCTTCCGGATAATTGTCGAGAAATCCGCGGCATCCATAGCAGGTATTTCCCCAACTTATGCACCACGCATCACATCCCCCGCGTGTTACCGGCCCCATACATACCTGCCCTTTTTCAAACAAGCATACGTTTTCTTTAAGTTTGCACTCAACACATACTGCGTATTTAGGCGGAGTATATCCTTTGCCCAAAAGTATTGATTTAAGAGCTTTAACTACTTCATCTGTACTAACAGGACAACCATGTATGTAATGATCGATCTTAACAACTTGATCGACGGATCTAGGCTCTCCGGCATCTAACGGAAATTCACGTCCCGCATACACAATATCTTTAGCTTCTTTCTGTGTATACTTCTTTCTAAGACCATTCACTCCGCCTATAGTAGCACATGAACCATATGCTATGAGTATAGACGCGTTCTCCCGTATCTTCTTAAGTCTATCCTCATCCTGTTTTCTGGTTATGGACCCTTCGATGAAAGCTATGTCATAATCATCGCTGCGTTCTGAAATAGCTTCACGGAAGTTCACGATATCACAATGTTCGAGAACGCCTAGAAACGCTTCATTCAAATATGTCACCTGCAACTGACATCCCTCACAACACGCAAAATCAAAAAACGCTATACGTACCTTTTTTTTAGTATCCTTACTCATAAGGCTTCCTCCAATCCTTTTATCTCTTCATATGTGAACGTAGGACCATCCTGACAGACATATTGATCGTTAATCTGACAGTGCCCGCATTTACCTAAACCGCATTTCATCCTTCTTTCTAAAGAAAGTACTATCTGTTTGTCAGGCAATCCCTTCTTGATAAGTTCCTGAATAACAAACTTATACATAATAGGAGGCCCGACTACTACCGCATACGTCCTATTAACATCTATATCTACTCCGGGAATAAGAGTGGTTATAACCCCTACATTACCTTTCCATTCCGGATCTGCCTTGTCTACCGTACACGCATAATTTATATCCGTTGACTTCTGCCAACTCTCAATTTCTTCCCTAAACAGCCTGTCTCCCGGCTGTTTACATCCCAAAAGGATGGTAACCTCTCCGAAATCCCGTCTTTTATCCATAACGAAATTTATAAGTGATCTTAGCGGTACTATACCTAACCCTCCCGCAACCAGCATAAGATCGTTACCTTTCATATCGTCTATAGGGAAAGGTTTCCCAAAAGGCCCTCTGACCCCTACTTTATCGCCTTCATTGAGAGCTGTAAGTGCGGCCGTGAAAACTCCAACTTTTCTAACACATATTTCAAAAGTGTTTTTGTTGGTTTTCGTAGGTGACGATGATATCGAAATAGGCGCCTCTCCTATACCAAATATAGAAAGTTGAACGAATTGTCCGGGAAGATCCCCTAACTTACGATCACCTTCGAGTTTTATCTCAAAGAATTTCTCGTTCTCCGTCATCTGCTCTGTCCTAACAATAGTTCCCTCCATAGGGGAATATAGAGGATTAACATCTATCGTTTTTACTCGATCTTTATTATTGCAATTACACATTTTTATTCTCCTTTGTAAGCTCGTTCACGGTTTCTATAAGACTTATACCAGCCATACAGGTACGAGTACATCTTCCGCAACCCGTACAGAAAAATTTGTTATATTTATCTACAGGATAATCAAATTTCCTATAATACCTGTGTTTTTGACGGGAAGATCTCTCTTCACGGAAATTTTCTCCACCGGCAACTTCAGCAAATTCCTCAAGCTGACAAGAATCCCAGACCCGGCCTCTTTCTCCTCCGGACATATCAAGCTCTACATTATCCTGCACATCAAAACAATAGCATGTCGGGCATACCGCGGTACAGTTCCCGCAGGATACGCATTTTTTTCCAATAGCGTCCCATGCAGCGCTTTTGAAGGACTTTTTGAATATACCCTGTATATCTCTAAAATCGGCTTTAAGATGTTTTTTGAACTTATCAAGTTTTTTCTTCTGCGCTTCTTTAAGGGCAGCCTTAATATCTCCTTCGTCGCCTTTCTCAAATATTTTGTGATCGTCAATAAGCTCGTCACCTGCACTAGAATTGATATGGATAACATATTTTTTACCAATATCAGTTATCATGATGTCGTATCCTGCTTTAGGCTTGTGCGTATCCATAGTGGCACAGGTCGCACAATCATCGCAAGGAGCCATACATTCGTATCCTATAACTTTTATTGCCTTCCTTCTCTTCTTATAGTAAGGATCCGCAGGATCATTATAGAAAACCGCTTCAAGACATTCCATCCCGTCAATATCACATGTATGCGCAGCGAATATAACGGTAGGTTCTATCTCAACAGTAGTTTTGTCCATTTTTGTCTCACCCATCGTGAAACTTCCAAGTTTTTCTTTTTGCGGTAAAAAATACTTTTTAGGCGGTAATATAGTAGGTTTATATTCCACAACCAGATCTTCCGCATTGTCTATGTCGGCAAAAACGAATTGGTTTTCCTTTTTGACGGGTCCGACTACTCGATGGTCTTTCTTTAAAAGATCAACGAATTTCCCTAGATTATCTTTTTCCAAATAAACATACCTCATACTTTCTGCTCCTTTTTAGTTTTTATCTTATCTTTAACCCATTCGATAAAATTATCTATTCCCTCACCAGTTTTGCATGACATCCTTATAATCTTTATCCCGGGATTTACTGTGCAAAGACTCTTTTCTGCATATCGCATATCAAAATCTACATGTTCCAGAAGATCTGTCTTATTTATAAGAGCTACTTCACTTTCCTGTATAAGTAGTGGATATTTTTCAGGTTTATCATGCCCTTCAGCCGTACTCAATAGCGCCACCTTTTCGTCCTCCCCTATATCAAATTCTGCAGGGCAAACAAGATTTCCCACGTTCTCTACTATCACCAGATCCAAACCATCTATTTCGACATTCGAAAGAGCTGCCCGAACAAGTCCGGCATCTATATGACAAGCATTCCCTGTATTGATCTGAACGACCGGAAGAGACAGTGCATCCATCCTTTCAGCGTCACGTGATGTGAAACAGTCCCCTGTCAGGATAGTGAAGGATATCCCCTCTTTTTTGAGCAGAGGTCCTGCTTTTTCTAAAAGTGATGTCTTCCCAGCTCCGGGAGAAGAAATCATATTCATCATAAACACCTTCTTCTCTTTTAGAGAAGATCTTATCTTAGAAGCAGTCTTATCGTTATCTTTGAGTATATTTTCTTTTATCACTTTAAAAGCCATAAATCGTCCTTTCACTTAATATTCTATTCCTTTGATCGTAAACTCTTTTCCTCCGGGCACAACCATTACTTTTAGTTTAGCATTTTTAAGTTTAATACTTTTAGGTACATGTTTGAAACAGTTCTCCATTATCTCCGGAACAATATACCTAAGTTCTCCTACCTCAAGATGAACCTCTTTAACTTCATGTATACTTACGTCGTCTACTTCTTTATTCAATATAGAAACCATACTCTCTATAAGTTTCATCTCATGCATAATAATAGGTCCAAAGGTCAAAAAGTCTAAAGTCGAAAAGTCTCATAGTTTATAACCTTATTTTGTAATGTTCCCTAAATTTGAATGCCACAGGATTCTTCGGACCTTTCGACTTTTAGACCTTTGACTTTTAAACTGCCCTAACAGATCCTCGGAAGCTGTTCTCCCGTAAGCATACCGACTATCCTGGTCACTCCATACCTAGTCTTCAAGCAAACCTTCCTGGGATTCTCTTCCGTTACTTCGCCTATAATACACGCGTCCTTACCATACTCATTCTTTTTCAGTATATCAATCACTTTATCCGCACATTCCGGAGCTGTAATCAGTACCGCCTTACCTTCATTAGCAATATAGAGAGGGTCCAGTCCCAAAAGTTCACATGCGCCTTTAACTGCCTCTTTGATAGGCACATTTTTTTCCTCAATAATAATACCGAGATTGCTACTATCTGTTATCTCATTCAGCGTTGTAGCTAATCCTCCTCTGGTAGGATCGCGCATAAACTTAACTCCGTTTGCCCCGCACATTACCTGATCCAGCATATCATTGAGCGGAGCGCAATCGCTATATATCTCGCTTTCAAATTCCAGCCCCTTCCTCTCACCCAGCACTGCTACACCGTGGTCACCTACTGTACCCGTTATTATGATTTTATCTCCAGGCTCAATCTGATCTATGCCTATCCGGTCTCCAGATCCGAAGACCCCTACTCCGGAAGTATTTATAAAAATTTTATCGGCTTCTCCTCTTGCAACGACTTTTGTGTCACCCGTAACGATAGAAACTCCCGCTTTTTTCGCCCATTCAGACATTGATATTACGATCTTTTCCAGATCTTTTTCAGGGAAACCTTCTTCAAGAATAAACCCGCAGCTCATATATTTAGGCCTCGCTCCCGCGACAGCAAGATCGTTAACCGTACCGCAAACCGCTATTTTACCTATATCACCGCCCGGGAAAAATATAGGTTTTACTACAAAAGTATCTGTAGTGAATGCTATTTTCTCAGAAGATATATCCAAAACGGCCGAGTCATCCGCTCTATCGAGAATATCGTTTTTGAAATGTTTAAAAAAGATGTCCTGAACAAGCTTATGCGATATCTTTCCGCCGCTTCCATGTTCAAGAGTTATTATACTCATATTATTCCCCATATTGATACCATGCCGCGCAGGTACCCTCACTTGATACCATGCATGCACCTTTGGGCGCTTCGGGTGTACATTCTCTGCCGAAAAGCCCACAATCTGCCGGATCCTTTGCGCCTCTTAAAATGTCTCCGCATATACATCCCGAAAAACTTTCTGCCGGAGGAACAGTTATATCAAAAACTTTGTCAGCATCATACTCTGCGTATTTTTCTTTTATCTTAAGTCCTGAATCGGGTATAATCCCTAACCCTCTCCATTCTGCGTCTGCGGCCCTAAAGACATCGTCCATTACATCTTTGGCTTTTACGTTACCTTCCTCATTTACAACACGTTCATAAGCATTTATCAATGCCGGCTGATCCATTTCATGTTTTTCTGTTAAAAGATATATCGCTCTCAAAAGATCTGCGGGTTCAAACCCTGACACGCAGCACGAGACGCCGCTTTTCTTAACTACCGGATCGTACATCCCTGTCCCAGTTATAGCGGTAACGTGCCCGGGACACAGGAGCGCGTCTATTCTTGAGTCTTTCGCGTCCGTCACAGCTTTAAGTGCCTGAGGCATAGTTCTGGCGAGAGAAAGAACACTAAAATTATTTATCCTCTCCTCCGTAGCTTGTCTTATTGCTGCTGCTATGGTCGGTGCCGTGGTCTCGAACCCTATCCCGATGAATACAACCTTTTTCGCCGGCTCCTCTTTAGCAAGTTTTACAGCGTCCTGCGCCGAATAGACTATCCTGACATCACTGCCCGAAGCTTTAGCTTTTATCAAAGAACTGTTCGTGCCCGGAACTCTCATCATGTCCCCGAACGTGCATATTATACAATTGTTCAATTCGGATAACGCTATGATCTTATCAATATCCCCGATAGACGCAACACAAACCGGGCATCCGGGTCCGGAGATAAGTTTTATATTATCTCCTACAAGTTTTTGTATCCCATTTTTTCTTATGGACATAGTATGTCCACCGCATACTTCCATGATATTGAACGGTTTATGGGAGATCTTCTTTATCTCTTCAGATATCTTAAGGCAAAGGTCGGTATCCCTGTATTCATCAATATACCTGGACATATTATTTGTTCCCCTTAAAAAAATCTATAGTGAACTTAGCCTTTTCCTCACTGACTTTCTGTAAAGCATATCCCGCATGTACCAGCACATATTCCCCTACCTCGGGTTCAGAAATAAGATCCAAAGCTACATCCTTTTTAATCCCCGATAGCTCTATCGTAGCTATCTTGCCTTTTATTTCAGTTATCTTCCCGGGTACGCTCCAGCACATATCTCTCCTTGGCCATCAGAGATGGCAGACCATAGACTGTTGACTATTGACTTTTTTAATATTTTTCGAAGAAAAATATTGGTTTACTATCCAATTTACACATCGGTCATTCTCTGTCTATAGTCAATAGTCTCCTATTATGCATTCGCCGCGATAACGGCTTGTCCTACCGATATCCCGAGATCCGTTGTCGAATATTTTTTATGTTTAAAAAGTTCCATTGCGCTGTCTGAAAACATTTCCTCCAAAAGGTCTACCAGATACTGGTTCTGGAAGCATCCTCCGGATATACACACTTTCCTGATACCCGTTATCTGATGGAGAAGTTCGCTTATGC
The DNA here is from genome assembly GCA_030765205.1 of Candidatus Aadella gelida. Classification (GTDB taxonomy): domain Bacteria; phylum Omnitrophota; class Gorgyraeia; order Tantalellales; family Tantalellaceae; genus Aadella; species Aadella gelida. The sequence continues at coordinate 22,892 of JAVCDB010000050.1, forward strand.
GGAACACCTTATCACATACAGTATTGTGGAATTTAGCGCTAATAACTCCGGGATCTATTCCCTCTTTGATATCTTCGACTATGCCTTTTATAAGGCCCGCTACATCTGCCTCATTGTTTGTTACGCTATACTTATAACTCTCTCCGGTATTTTTATCAGCTATCTGTTCCAGCATTATAGCGCCTTGCGCCTCGTATTCGGCAATATCACAAATGCCTACAAGCGCAGCTACAGCATCAAAAAGTCTTCCCATTCCCGACGATAAGGGGCAATTGACGTTCTTCTTTATCATTTGCTCGACCATATCGATCTTGTTGCTCTCTATCCTATGTAGCAAAGGTATGTCAGTCTCCCTGAACGCATCTCCATAGGCTTGATAAAGGTAAGCAAGAGCCATCCTCCATATCTCCGTTACTGCCGCGTCTCCCCCGGGGACCGGGACATAACCCAAATGGTACTTACGTTCAAACTGTTTTCTGTCGCATATAAAGAACTCTCCTCCCCAAGACGCTCCGTCGCTACCGTAACCCGTACCGTCAAAAGAAACACCTATTACTTTTTCGTTTATCCCGTTATCTTCCATGCACGAAACTATGTGTGCGTGATGATGCTGTACCTTTACCAGTACCGAGTCTTTATTCTCTCTGCCTAACAGTTCGGCAAGAGATGTCGAGAGATAATCCGGATGAAGATCACATGCTATACGATTCGGAACTATACCCTCCTCGGCAAGATGATCTCTCGTTGTTTTCTCGAACCGGTTATAGTTTTCTATCCCTGTTAAAGTTTCGACGGGTTTACTCACGTATATATGGTCTCCCATAATGACCGTAAAAGTGTTCTTATTTTCTGCGCCAAGCGCTAATATCTTATCCATCATTTCTTGTTATTCCCATTCTTCCCGGCTAAAAAATAAGATAATGTCTCAAGTTCCCGAGACAGATCAACGTCTTTTACCTTTATATTCTCCGGAACGTTAAGACTTACGGGAGCAAAGTTCAGGATACACTCCACCCCGGCATTTACTAATTCTTCCGCTACCTCCTGCGCCTTCCCTACCGGAACGGTCAGTATGCTAAGTTCCACTTTTTTCTTTTTAACGGTTTGCTTAATCTCTTCTATGGATTGTATGGTAATATCTAAGAACTTTTTCCCGACTTTCTTTTCATCAGCATCAAAAGCCGCTACTATCTTCAGTCCATGAGTATCAAATCCCGAGTATGCCAAAAGAGCTGAACCCAAATGCCCCACCCCAACTATTGCAACGTTCCATATTTTATCTTTTCCCAATATATTATTGAGGGCGTTCTTTAATTCACCCACGGCATATCCTGAACCGCTAACCCCAAATTGTCCGAAATAACCTAGATCCTTTCGAACCTGCGCATCACTCAGGTTTGTTCTTTCTCCAAGCTCAGCGGATGATATAGTGCGTATATTGATCTTATCAAGTTCAGTGAGTTCTCTAAGGTATACGAACAATCTTGATATAGTGGACTGTGGTATTTTTTTTCCATTCATAACCATTATCGCTTCTTTCCCCTTCCAAAATACTCATGTATAATGCTTAAAAGATTGTGATTCTTTTCACAAACTCTGTACCGAAGTTCACAAATATAATACTTTTCACCCAAAAAGTCAAGTTTATTTTCCTCTTGTTCTGTTAGGTTTAAAAGAAAAAGGAGCACCACTCGAATAATGCGAGTGAAATGCTCCTTTATATCTATATATCTCGGCCTCCGGCCCCTATTTCATGATAGCTATACTCAGAAGAAATATTCCTGCCAGAAAATAGAATATGCCGACAAGTTTTCTTTTTTCGACAAATTTTATGGGATTCATAACAATTTTCATACCAATTTTGTTAAACCTCTCTATCGTACTGGGCTTGAATGAATACAAAAATCCCAAGATCAATGAAATAACACCTATTATCAAGAACCACATAACATACTCCTTCGCCGGGAATTTAATGTTCTCTTATTGAAGAGCCCGATCCGACCATAACCTTAAGATATGTTCTTCATCATCCTTTTTTATTACAACCTCTTCTTTTTCTATGCTTATTACCTCTCCTCCTCCAATTATACCACCTACTCCAATTATTTCATCATTGATTATTGCCATCAGTTTCCCTTCGGAATCCATTGTCACGCCTTCTAACCTGAATCCTGAAGTGTATTTCCCCTGTTCATTAGAGCCGCTTTTGGGAGGGATAAATGGATTGTCTCTCCCCATTCCGATCGTAATATCCTTTTTATCTGAAGATGACATATAAGGTTTTTTTCTATATCCTTTTTGAACTATTACCTCGGGTTTGCCCGCTTGCTCCGCAACATTTTTAATCTCTTTTGATTTGCTTTTCTCGCGCTTCCCAGAATTGCTTAAAAGTATCAGAATTAGGACTATAATGCCGATCGCGAGCAGGGCAGAAAATACTCTGTCTTTTTTACTTAATTTCTCTATTTTTAGCAGATCTTTCATCTCCATATTAAAATCCCATGTTTTATTGGATATAAAGCGTAAGCATCATAGATACTTCCAATATCCCAGAAGTTTCGTCATCTGAAGTGTTTATTTGGATATCGTCAATCTTAATAAATTTTTCGTTTTCAAATATTTTTTTAGAAAAGTTCACTATAGCCGGATATGTCCCGGATGCGCTCACCTCGACTAACATTTCCTCTATTTCAGCTTCCTTATTCTTATCTTTTGTTTTTTCCAAAGAATCCACGGAATATATTTTTAAACCGGATTTCCTTGCCCATTCATCTAATCTTTTAAAAAACGCGGTAGTCTCGTCCTTTTTTAGGAACTTTTTTTTAATACTCGCGGCCTTTTTCTCCCAATTCTCCGCGCTGTCTCGAATTTCGGATATCTCGTTCTTCTTAAAGTCTCTTACCTTAACAAGATCTTCCTGTGAAAAGAACTGAATCTTTACAGCTTTGAATTGTTCAAGGTGAGGCTTCATTAAAAAATTGAACAATATGACTGCCGAGGCAAGAGCTACCGCCGCAAAAACCAATTTATCTTGTTTATTTATATTCATTCTTTACTGTCTCCTGAAAAACATATTATGCTAAACTCAAACACTCCTTTTTCATCTTTTCCCTCAATGAAAGACAATTCCGGTTCGTTAATGTCTTCGCATAATTCTAAAAATTCGACATACCGGTATATTGCGTTTTGGTCATAAGATTTTCCATTGAGGATCAAAGAATCGTTCTTCTGTGAAATCATTTCGGCGATCCAGACCTCCTTGGGGATGTATTTACTTATATCCCCCAATATCGCGGGCCAGTTCTTTCTTCCTTTTTGAGAAAGAAATTTTTCTCTAGTGTTCCATATGTTTATAGCATCAACTCTCCTCTGATTAAGTTTTTCTACTTCCGACAATACATCTATCTGTTTAGTAAAATTTTCTTCTATATTGTTCATTTTCTTTTTGTAAGAATCAGCCATCCCGTCAAGTACAAAGCTAGCTAAAAAATAAACAAATATAACCGAAATAACAGCGATGAAGGATATCATAAACCTTTTTTCTAAAAGTACCCTTCTTACTCTATCATCAGGAAGCAGGTTTATCTCAAACCCGTATTCCCTCTCTTCCAAAGTTTTAACCGCTAACCCTGCAGCCACGCTACGCGAAAAATTGTGATCAGTTGATACCTTTCCGAAAACCTGTGCCTGCTCAGCGCTGACATTATTATTAGAAAGTTCTAGATCAAGCGCTTTCGCTTTTGAGGCGTCTCCAAAAATAACGATCTTTTCTAAAACTATTCCGGGAAATTGTTCTTCCCAGTAAGTTGATGTCATTATTATTTCTCTGCCAAGTTCGGAAATGTCTGAAGGCGTAAGTTTTCTGGCGTATACGGGAACTCCTCCATTAATGACAAACGTATCAGTACCGTCTGGATGACAAACTACGGCCATTACCGCTTTTTTTGAATTAAGATTGAGATTTCCGCCACATTCAGAATTTGTTGATCGTAAAGCCGCCAAAAACGGCATATCTATACTGTTTAGCCTTATACCTGATTTATCAAATGCGGCAAGGAGTGACTTTATAGAACTCTTTCTCATTGCGACCATAAAAACTTCGCCCTTTGAGATAGTATATCCGTCAACAACTGCTTCTTCGCCGAACATCATATATTTCTGAGCTTCTTCTTGAAGAGCTTTTCGGAATTCAGGTCCGGATGTATTGGATAATCCTATGGCACGCACAACAGTTTGTGAATCATAAATGGACGCTCCAACGTTCTTAGAACTCAGGTCGTTATGTTTAAAAAGATCCTTAATGATGTGGGCCATTCTTTTCGCGTTAATAATAACTCCGCTATCAATGATCCCTTCCGGAATATCCGCACTTACCAGTTTGCTGATTTCGAGTCCCTGCGGCCCCGTTTCGACTTGTGCCGCAAACACCTTTTTATCGGTTATCATAACACCTGTTGATCTTTTCCGTTTACCCGCCATTTAAACGCCTTCCTCCATTTCCCGCCATGTAGTTATAGCAACAGACGAACCCGAACTCGATATTACCGCCTCTACACTATTATCAAAATCTCCGGCCGTGCCCGTTGATGTTATTGTTTTAGGAAGACCTCCTGTCGGGATTCCGACCTTATATGAACCGACATTCATAGTATCCGAATCATAATCATCTGTATCTGTAGGATACACATTTCCATCCCCATCGGTATCCGTGTCATATGTAGGGTCATCTTTAAGCTTATAAACCGCATACTCTACACCAGCATCCGCAAGGAACCCTGCTTGAGTGTCTCTCGCATAATTTGTCACTATCTGCTGATCTATTGTCACGGTATCCACAAAAACCACTACAAGTAAAGATATGAACATCAAACTAAAAAGCGCCAGGATAAGGGCTATACCCTTATTTGATCGTGACTCGTGACTCGTGACTCGTGACTCGTTCAAATTAAACATCCCCATCTTCTTCCACCATTCACCAATCAACTAGCAGTCTCGTAGCCGGGGCTTAAACCCCGGCTACCTTTTTCAGGATCTTTCGTAGAGAAATCCTGGCTTATTGTATGTTGTCTGCAGTCTGTCCTTAACTAGTAGTATTGGTCGTACCTGCTGTATATGTCGCTGTATCACTACTCGCTTCCCAATTACCGGAATCACTAGGAGAAGTTTCGGGATCGATCCTTTCCAGAGTATCACCGTCTCCATCTCCGCCCCAGGCATCATCATATGTTACCGTATCTACAGCGCCGCCGCCGGAATCTAATAGGTCTAGCGTTTCCGAATTATCACTCAACCCGTTCCCTATGGCAGTATCACTCACCATAAGTTTAATGGCACCCGCATCCACACTGTAATTGGAATAAACTTGAGTACTAGTATTTAATGACGTTATTATACCATACCCGCCTGACGGGATAACAGTAGACCCACCATTCGCTGATATTATATCACCTTCTATAGTCCATCCGGAAACATCTACAGCATCATCTCCAAAATTATATATTTCTATCCATTCATTCTTTTTCTCATTTTTGCCGCCTAGAGGTGAATTATAATTTATCTCGTTTATCGCTACACTAATAGACGCCGCGGGATCTTTCCTTATTGTTACTACATTTTCAAAAGTCATATCTGCTATCTTTGCTTCGGAATCCGATACTGCCATAGATATTTTTACGGTACGCACTTCAGCAACATCACTTGTAGTGCTACCATCACTATCATAATACGTAAAGGTTAAACTATCGATAGGCTCAGCCAAAGTGCTGCCGTCCTTTTCTAGGACCGTCCCCGAGAGATCATATTCTATAGTTGTCCCTTCCCAATCATCAAACTCCAAGGTAGAGGCTGATATTGTAATAAATTCCGTAGCAGTCTTTATGTTTCTAACCATATCGTCTACTGCTATTCTACCGATCTGCATTACCTCGATCTGTCTATCCTGCTTGTCTCTTCCCTCAACCACGGTCCTAAAAAGGGGTGAAACAGCCACTACTACAACAGATACTATCGCTACAACAAGGATAGCTTCAAGTAAAGTAAACCCATTTATGCTTTTTATATTCATAGAATTTTTATAAGACCATTGACTATTGACTATTGACTTTTAAAAATCTCTCAACGAAAAATATTAGTCCATAATCTACAGTCATTTCTCTCTTCTTTCTACTCTTCAATTCCAACATCGGTCATTCTCTGTCAATAGTCAATGGTCTACTGTCAATAGTCTAATAACACCCCTCATCTTTCTTCCTTCTAGCCTCTGGACCCTAATATGTCTCCAGTACTACACTCCCGGTAGTACGTATCACAGCCGCCTGATATCTCACGCTTCCTATGTTGAACTTGAACGTCCTCGCGACACCTGAAGCACCTGTAGGCGAAAAAGTCACGCTTGCCGGACCGGTCCTTGCGATACTATCGTCAACAGTTTTATCTTCACTTACTTTGTCCCATGCGCCGCCATTATCCTTGTATATAGCGTATGTATCCCCGGTGAACTCTAATTTATAATCATCACTGTTCGTTATGGCCAATCTACGTGTTAACCTAAGATCCGCAGCAACCTGATGTGCCGTGGTATAAACTAAAAACTTGTTGTAAAGATCACCACTTGTAACTCTTGGTATAACTACGGCGGCAAGTATTCCTATAACCACTACCGTGAAAAGCAGTTCTATAAGAGAAAAACCCTTTGGGGGCCGTGATTCGTGATTCGTGATTCGTGATTCGTTAATAAAGATCACCAGCCTATTACCTTTCCGCTATCTTAGTATCCAACTGTACATTGTCTTCATCTGCGTCCTGCGTACCACCACCATCGGCGTCGAACCATACCGTAACGCTTAATTCCCTAATATCGGCTCCCTGATCATCGGTTACGGTATAATTGTAATCCGTAAATCCTGCAAAAATACCGGAATCTCCGTATCCACCGGCCTTGTTATACCCATAACTCGCATTAGTACCTAAAATCTGGCCCCGCAGTTCATCAATTTTCTGTTCGGCTAGCATTACGTCTCTGGTAAGATGATTTATCTTTCTCAAGAAATCCATCCCGCTCGGTAATATCTCCATAACAGGGACTATCCCCAGCCCTATAATAGCTACTGTCGCGAGAATCTCAACTAGTGTAAAACCTTTATCGTTCTTCATAGACCCAACCATTCACAAATACTATTCACCATCTACCATTTCGTACTCATGCGGTACCACGTGGTGTTTTTTCGGATCAAGCACGTATACGGTGCCGTCAACGGGACATTTTGGTATGCCTCCGGGGAAATATTCCTTACTTTCACCTATATCTTTAAGATCATTTAACGGCCAATATCCCTTATTGAAATACCATTTTTCTACCTGCATATTGATCTTACTAATATTTTCCACATCAGCGCTGATCTTGGCCGAAAGATCGGTCTCCCCTATTTTGATCATGACAATAGCCATAAGGACCACGAGTATAAAAACAGCAAACAACATCTCGATAAGCGTAAACGCTTTATTAGTTCGTAGTATGTAGTTCATAGTTCGTAGTTTATAACAGTCAAATGGGCAAAAGTATAAAAAACCGAAAATCCAAATTTTAGAGCTTAGTATTTTTATCTATTACGAGATTGAGCATGAGTCACTATAACCCTGTGGACTTTATGCCTTTTACACTTAATACCTAACACTTACTACTAATGACTATGTCCGGTCACACGATGTGATGTCCCGTCAAGAGCATATGCTGTACTGTCTACGGGGTCCGTTGGCAGCCCATCAGGAAAATAATCATCATCCGCGCCAATATCTGTCAAAGCATCAGCGGGCCAGCTTCCGTTATCAAAATACCACTTTTCCACTTGTGTGTTTATGTTCGCTTTGTTGGCTAAATTTGCGGCCTTTTTAGCATCCAAAGCTGTGGTTGTTAGTCTCGGTATAACCACAGCCGCTAAAATAGCTATAACAACCACAACAAATAGGATTTCTATTAACGTGAAACCTTTTCTTCCTCTCTTCCTGAACTTCATGCTTCCACCTTCCCTTGTCATTACAACTTTACAAGAATTTACTTACTTATTCCCGATACTACATCAAACATTGGCAGATATATAGCCATCGCTATAAACCCGATCACAAAAGCTAGCATAGTCGTAAGTGCCGGTTCCAAGCGAGTTACTAATTTACCTATTGTATAATTGATATCTCGGTCAAGAAAATCCGCGCTTTTATTCAACATTTTTTCTAAAGCTCCTGATACTTCTCCGGCGGATATCATCTGTATGACCATAGGCGGGAATAGATTACTTTCCTCCAATGTATCCGAGATCATATTTCCTTCTCTTACGCTTTCTTTGATATTATCCATAAGATCCGCGAAAACTATATTCCCACTAATATCCTTAACCACATCTAGCCCTTTCATTATCGGTATCCCGCTAGTAGTGAGTGCCGCTAGCGTCCGAACAACACGCGATACAGCTATCTGACGATTCAATGTCCCAAAAATAGGGGCATTGAGTTTCATCATATCAATTGCCCTCCTCACCGCTGGTTTCTTATACATGGCCTTTAAGGCTCCGGCCGAAACTATGCTCAAAACTAAAAGAAGCAGCCAATATTTCCCAACTATATTGCTTATGGATACGAGAATTATGGTGGGTAAAGGTAATGTCACACCCATTTTTCTGTATATATCCGCAAAAACAGGTACTATGAATATTGTCAGAAAGCCTACTATCAAAATCGCAGCAGCAAGCACTATAGTGGGATAGGCAAACGCTTTTTTTATCTCTCTTTTTATATACTGCTGTTTAGAAAGATAAGTTGCTATCCTTTCAAGGACTTCGTCTAATATTCCTCCGGTCTCACCCGCACGAACTAGGTTGACATAGAAATCAGAAAAGATAGTCGGGTATTTAGACAAAGCCTCTGAAAGCTGAAGGCCGCCTTCAAGATCTAGACACATACTATAAATTATTCTTTTGAGGTCTTCATTCTCTTCCTGTGTCCTGATGGTATACAAACATTTTATTATTGGAAGACCCGCATCGATCATTGATGAAAGACGTTCCGTAAAGACTACAACTTCATCAATATTTACCTTGTACTTCTTCATATTCTCCTAATCCAAATAAACTACTCGTTTTATCTCTTCAATAGTGGTTATCTTGTTCAACACTTTATCCGCCGCATTATCCTGCAGGGTTCTCATCCCCTCTTTAATGGCAAATTCTCGTATAGTCTCTATTGATTTTTCATTGTTGATCAATTTACGTATCCCTGGAGACATCTTCATGATCTCATATACGGCTACTCTTCCTCTATACCCCGTATTAAAACAGAACGCACATCCCGTCCCCCTGGCTAATGTCTGACCGGGTTCCAATTTAATGCCTGTATTCTCAAGTTCTTTGCTGTCCGGAACATATTCTTCTTTGCACTCCGGGCAGATACACCGGCACAACCTTTGAGCCAAAGCACCGATGACCGTAGATGAAATAAGAAACGGTTCGGCTCCCATCTCGACTAATCTCGTCACGGCACTGGGAGCATCATTAGTGTGTAGCGTGCTAAGAACAAGATGACCCGTCAAAGCTGCCTGCACAGCAACGTCAACAGTTTCTGCATCCCTGATCTCTCCTACCATTATCTTATCAGGATCCTGTCTTAATATTGTTCTTAAGCCCGTCGCAAAGGTTATCTTTGAGGCTGTATCTACTTGTATCTGATTTATTCTATTAAGCCTGTACTCAACTGGATTCTCTATTGTTACTATATTGGAAGTACTAGAGTTCATTTGATTGAGCGCAGCATATAGCGTAGTAGTCTTTCCGCTACCGGTAGGTCCTGTAACAAGTATCATGCCATAAGGCTTATCAATGAGTTTTCTAAAATCATCTTCGTCTTCTTTGCTAAACCCCAGTCTTCCTAAGTCTATCATCATGTTGCCTCTATCTAAGACACGCAACACAACCTTCTCACCTGCCACTGTCATTAGAGTAGAGACCCTGAGATCATAATCTTTACCGTCTTTCTTGAGAGTTATATGTCCATCCTGAGGTATCCTTTGCTTGGTTATGTCTAGATTTGATAATATTTTTATTCTTGATACCACTGAAGGAATGATATGTGAAGGCACTGTCATGATGTCATGCAATATCCCATCAACTCTATATCGAACAACCATTTCAGGATCTTGGGGTTCCAGATGTATATCACTTGCCTTAGAATTAATGGCCCCGTTTATTATGTCGTTCACTAATTTGACTATAGGAAGATCTTCTTTTCTGCCTAACCCTTCCTCGACCTTTACAACACTTAGTTTTTTTTGTTTTTTGAACCGCTGCATACGCATATCTATCAGAGCTTGTTTACTTATTTCCTCAACCTTGTAATATTGGTTAAGCGCCCTGTCTATTTCTTTTTCCGTAGCCACTAAAGGTTTTATATCAAGCCCTGTCACATGTTTCATCTCGTCTCTTGCCGGAAGGTTAAGCGGTGAAACTAAAGCTACATACAGTGACTCACCTTCGATCCTAACCGGAACGGCTTTATATTTCCGGGCTATTTCTTCCGGGACCATCTTGACCGCCTGGACATCTATTTCTTCTTCTGTCAATCTGACATACGGAATATTTAACTGTTCCCCTATAGCCTTGGCCAGATCCTCATCAGATACAGCACTTCTTTTAAGAAGCGCATCCTGCAAAGATATTCCGGATTCTTTCTGCTCTTTAATAACTTCGATTGCTTGATCTTCTGTGATAAGTTTTTTATCGAGCAATATATCAATTATTTTTTTACTTTTTTCAGTCATGTCCCCTCCAGGATATCACGTTAACGCTTTTCCAACCTTCTCCAGCAAGATGGGCGGACTAAAAGGTTTTACTATATAATCCGCAGCTCCCGCAGATTGGGCTTTTTCAACATCTTCTGACTGACCTTTAGCGGTAAACATTATCACCGGGATGTTCTTCGTTTCTTCGGTAGCCTTAAGCTTGATTAATGTTTCTATTCCATCCATCTCCGGCATCACCATGTCAAGAATAATAAGATCTGGCTTTTCCTTTTTAGCTGTTTCAAAGCCCTCCGCACCGTTGGGGGCGATTATTATAACAAATCCATTCGCAATCAACCTAGACTTTACCATCATTATTATATGAGGTTCATCATCCACAATTAATATCTTCTTAGCCATCTATTCTTCACTCCTCTTTTGTAGTTCTTTTTTTAACACCTAATACTTACCCTCCTAATCCTCCCCGATATGTTTCCTTATCTTTTCTAGAAGTTCTTCCGTTTTGAAGGGTTTATAAATATGGTCTGTTACCCCTTCTCCGTCGAAGAGATCCGTCATACCGGTATTCGCGGTAAGAACTATTACCGGTATTTCTTTCTCCTCTTTTTTTAATTCCCGTACGAACGTGTATCCGTCCATTATCGGCATAAGAATATCCACGATAATAAGATCAGGATTTTCCTGATGCATTTTATCCAACCCTTCTTTGCCGTTAAAAGCGGTGACAACTTCATACCCATTAGCCTCTAATCTAGATTTTACCATCTTGATTATGTGCGGTTCATCATCGATTATAAGTATTTTTTTCATGATATCACTTCCTCAAATTAGATAGTTTACCCATTTCGTCTATCTCACCCTGCCCGCCACATACTATTATAATATTGTTATATCAGGCATTGGTCAATAGCTCTTTTCAATATTTAAACATGTTTCTCTCTATAATAATATAGTAGAGTATGCATTTAAACGTCCTTTTTGTCAAATTACTGCCTGTTATGTATTATTGTGTATCTAAACGTATGTATAACACATTAATACTTCCAGAGTCTCTCCCCCGCCCTTCTACACTTAAATAAAATGCAGTTTGTCAAAAAA
>JAVCDB010000044.1 GCA_030765205.1 Candidatus Aadella gelida
CTCATCAACCTTCTCTTCTTTCTTTTCTTCCGGTGCTGCTACACCCTCATCAGATTTTTCTTCCTTCTGTTCTTCGGGCTCCGCTGCGGGTTCATCTACGGGAGCAGCTGTTTCATCTGTTTTCTTTTCCTCTTCAGCTTTCTCATCCTGAACAGGTGCTGCCGGTTCCTCACTAGATTCTGCATCGTCCGGTTGTCCGGCTATACCTTTTGTGCTTAATGCTATCTTTTTCTGAACGCCGTCAATATGAAGAATCTTGACTTTAATAGCGTCCCCCATCTTAAACTTCTCTTCCATCCGTTCAGTAGTTTTTAATCCTATTTCAGAAACGTGAAGCAAACCTTCAAGCTCTTCCTCAAGTTCCACGAATACACCGAAATTGGTTATATTCGTTACTTTTCCTTCCAGTTCAGCTTCCGGTTGATACTTCTTAATGATCTCGTCCCAAGGATCTGTCATAAGCTGTTTTACGCCTAATGCTATTCTCCTGTTTTCTTCATCTACGTTCAGAATAATAGCTTCAATCTCCTCGTCTTTTTTAAGGATGTCTTTAAGATGTGTTATACGTTTCGTCCATGAAAGATCAGAAACATGTACCAGCCCTTCCACTCCCGTTTCTAATTCAACGAAAGCGCCATAATCTGTTACAGCCCCTATCTTACCCTTGATCTGGTCCCCCACTTTATACCGTAAAGCTACGCCTACCCAAGGATCATCCCCTAATTGTTTTATACCTAGAGAAAGTCTCTGGCTGTTCTGGTCAGACTTTAGAACCATGGCTTCTATCACGTCTCCCATTTTAAATCTTTCGCTGGGATGCCCGTATTTTTTTGACCATGAAAATTCAGAAATATGGATAAGACCTTCTATCCCTTTTTCCAATTCTACAAATATACCGTAAGGCATTATGTTAACTACCGTTCCTTTTACAACAGCGCCTCCGGGATACTTTTCATCGATATTTTCCCATGGATTTGAAGTCTTTTGTTTAAGACCCAAAGAAACTTTAACTTTTTCTTTGTCAAAATCCAGAACTTTTATCTCTAATTCATCACTGATCTTAACGATCTCAGTAGGATGATTTATACGTCCCCAACTCATGTCAGTTATGTGCAAAAGACCCGTTATGCCTCCTCCGATGTCTATAAAGGCTCCGAAATCTGTTATATTTCTTACCACACCTTTAACAAGGTCTCCTTTATTCAAGACCTCAAGCATAGCCTTTTTCTCATCACGCCGCTGATCATCAACTATTTCTTTACGTGAAAGAACGATATTTTTACGAGGTACATTTATTTTAACTATTTTGAATTCAAGCTTATGTCCCACTATGCTGTCAGGACCTCCGAATTCCTGCATAACCGAAAGGCTAGCCGGCAAGAATGCCTGCATGCCTACATCGACCATGAACCCGCCTCTTACCTTCCTGGAGACCTTACCTTCCATTATGTCTCCCTCTCTATGGTTCTCTATGATATTCTGCCAGCTCTTGTATCTACGTGCTTTTTCATGAGACAAAACAACCATTCCCATGTCATTTTCCTTGGATTCCAGCATAACATCTATCTCGTCACCTACCGTAAGTGTATCCGAATCAGGTACTTCCGATTTAAAAACACTTCCTTCAGATTTGTATCCTATATCTACAAGGATCTCCTTTTCAGTAAGTTGCACGATCTTACCCTTAATGATCTCACCTTCTTTTAGATCAACTATGCTGTTCTCATACAGAAGAGCAAGCTCTTCATCCAATTTCGCGGATTCATCACTATCGAACCCTTTTTCATTTTCTCTCTCCATCACCAAACCAACTCCTTTTTTAAGATTCTAACCCCGATCGCATGTTCAAACCCCGTAAGGGTTTAACCGATCGTCCCTATAGGTGGACCCAAGAGCCCAGGTCGAGCCAATATTCTACACTTTTTCGATATATATTGCAATATGTTTTATTAATTAAAGAGATAGAAGTCAAACGTTGTAGGGGCGGGGTTTCCCCGCCCTTTTAAAGGAATATTGTCGTGGAACAATTAGAGTATAGGTCGGGGGAACCCCGCCCCTACGGATTAATCTCTTCTCCGGACTGGAGCGTGTTGGCTTGGGTTTGTTGAGAGAGTTTGTCCACTGAAGATTCAAGCTTGGATAATCTCTCTTCAACTCGGGAAAGTATGCTTGCTACATTATCAAACATTTCGTACATTTTATCAAACTTTCTGCCAAGATATTTATCTAGGGTTTCCGGCTCTATATACTGTCCGTTACTGACCATACGTCTGTCTTCTGCTATAAAGAATTTCAGGCCGTTTACAGTACGTTCTCCTCTTTCGGCATCATAACTGCTTCGGCTCATATCTACTTCCTGAGCCGAACATTTCACGGTTATTGACATGCAGCATAAAACTATGCCTGCCGATAACATACAAATAAAAAGGTTTCTCCCTGAGGATCGACCGATCATTCGCTCTCCGGACGCTTTATGTTCTTATGCAATCTAAGGGTTATCTCAAGAAGTCTCGCTAGTTCTTCAAAACTGTCCTTTTTCTTAAAGAATCCGGATACTCCGAGCTTGTTAAGTTCCTCCATAGAATAGGCTTCCTGAACATTCTCGACAACAGCGGAAGTAAGCATAATAACAGGAATATCTTCGTTTACCTGGCGTATACGTTTAAGTGTTTCAACCCCGTTCATTACAGGCATAAAAATATCAAGAAAAACTATATCAGGAGCTGTTTTCTTTATGGCCTCAACCCCAGCTTCACCGCTAGGCGCGGTACTCACTTCATGGCCTTTAGACCTTAACCAAAATGCCATGGGCTCGGTAAAATCTTCTTCATCATCTATCATAAGTATACTTATTTTTGTGTCCATTCCTATCCTCCTCTTACTTTCTAATAGGCTATTCGTTTATACCCCTTATGCTGCGGGTAATGTAAAAATAAATCTTGATCCTTTCCCTTTCTCGCTCTCCACCCAGATCTTACCACCATGAAGTTCGACTATTTCTTTCGCGATCGGAAGTCCTAATCCTGTTCCCGTAATGTCAGTCGTCGTCCTTTCTCCGATCTGATAAAATTTATCGAAGACTTTCACACATTCCTCTTCTGACATGCCTATACCGCTATCTGCTACGCTTATTTCAACCAGACCTCCCACTACAGACTTGGTACGAACAGTAAGAGATCCTCCTTCTGGAGTGAATTTTATAGCATTGCTTAAAAGATTATTAAGCACTTGAGCTATTCTGTTTGGATCCATTTTCTGTTTAGGCAGATTTGGTTCGAACTCCTTATTTATAGTAATGGATTTAGATGTTATCCATGTTCCAACGGTTTCTGTTATGTCTTCTATCACGTCTTCCACGGAATATTCCTTCACATCCATAGTAATTTTATTTTCCTCGAGTTTTGACAGATTCAAGAGATCATCTATCAGCAGGTTCAATCTCTCAAGATTACGTTTAGCTATGGCCAGAAATTTATTCTGAGCCTCGTTCATGCTTCCGGTAGCTCCGCTTAACATTACCTGTATAGATTTCTGCATAGCCACTATAGGCGTACGAAACTCATGTGTCACGGTATTTATGAAATTGGTTTTCATCTGATCCAGTTCTTTTTGCTTGGTCATGTCGGTTAGAACCGAAACCATTCCAACAGTATGTCCGTTTTCGTCCTGGACTACGGCGCTTGATGACTTTATGGTCTTTATTGTCTCGTTATCGGTACTTTCATACTCTACTGTTTTCGTCCCTCTTTTTCCGTCTTTGCTTAACGATACCATTTGCCCGTCTTTAAGGTCCGATAAGAGGGATTTGTTTATTTTGTCTTCACGTTTAGTATCCAGAAGTTTTTCTGCGGCGGGATTCATAAGAAGCACTTTACCCTTTTTGTCGACCACTACGAGCCCTTCTCCTCCAGTATGCCTTCGTACTTATGAGCAACCGCCATCTCTACCATCTCGACACTTTTAGTGATCTCTTTCTCCATAACGTCACCCAGGGTTCGCATAAGTTCTTTTTTATTGGAAGATGCGCTGACAATCTCGCCTATCTTACTTTGAACCTCGGATATTTTTGATGTCTTTTGATTAGATTTGTATTCGGAAGCTGTACGTTTTATATCAAGACTGGCTGTAAGTTTAGCTACCCTGACAAGAGCCAGGGCCAATGCTACACTAACAGTTAAGGTAACGCCTATTAACTATGGCTATAGGACTCATATGCTAGAGGGTTCGCCTTTTATTTTTGTAGTGCCTATCATTGTTCAACAAAATATGTCTTAATTATCTTCTGTTCTTCAACAGGCTTGTCTCCAGGGCCGACCTCCACCTGTTCTATGGCCTGAACAACATCATATCCCTTGGTAACCTCCCCGAAAATGGTATGTTTTTTATTGAGCCATGGGGTGGCCTTGGTCGTTATAAAAAACTGGCTTTTATTGGTGTTAGCTCCTGAATTCGCCATCGCGAGAAGACCGGGTTTATCAAAAAGAACCTCGTCATTAACTTCATCCGCAAAAGGCTGTTCCCAGATAGAATCCCCTCCCGCACCTGTTCCGGTAGGATCTCCTCCCTGTATCATAAAGTCTTTTATTACCCTATGGAATATTATTCCGTCATAATATCCCTTATCTATGAGTCCTATAAAATTCTCGCAAGCCATAGGAGCCGTTTCCGGAAAGAGTTTGATTTCTATTGTCCCCTGATTTGTCTCGAAAGCAACTACTGATCTTTTCTTCATATCCTCCACCTTTTTGGCTTGTCTGTCCTCAAGTATATAATCTCTGGCATCTGCCCTTCCTATGAGATCATCGAAATACTCCTTGGAGATCTTTCTCTTTTTAGTATTGGTCATTGTTTTTTTGTAGTATTCTTTCTTTTTTTCATCAAACTTTTCCATGTCAGCGGTTTTCTTTCTCAGAAGCCTAAAAACCGCATCCCCATAAAAGAATTCACCTACTATAAAGTCTCCCTGTTCACTGCCCAGTATACGGTATGCATCCTCTTTAGGTATTTTCCAAAGATCTATTAACGCTTCTAAAGACATCACATTTATCCATGTGGCGCCTTTTTGCCCTTCTTCTTTTTTTTCATCGTAAGTTTTTTTCCACAAACTACGATCTTTTTTGACTTTCTCGAGAAACTTTTCAGACTCTTCTTTGTTCTCAAATCTTATATATTCACTCTCAAGCGAATTATACTGATTTAGAAATTTTTGTTTTATTTCTTCATCCGTGACGGTGACATCGGCATTAGCCTTGAGTTGCATAAGTTTGTTTATAGCAAGAAGGTCTCTTATTCGGTTTTCAAAGGTATCCGTTTCATCCTTGATTTGTGTAATAACCCAAACGTCATATTCATTTGTACCATATTCGATTCCCTTTTCGGCAACAAGACGTGAGATCTCAGTTTCAACCTCTTCATCCGTAACCTCAAGTCCAAGCTCTTCCGTTCCACGTCTAAAAACCATATTCTGCCACGCTTCTTCTCTCACCTCTTCATCGGTCTTAGCTTCCCTATTATCTCTGGAAAAAAGCGATGCAGTTTTGTAGTAATAGAAAAAATCCTTATCTGTGACCGGTTTACCAAAAGCCTCACCTATTACATCCGGTTCCGAAAACAACCTAGGTTTTTTCTCTTCACCGAAAGAATAGGAAAACGCTAAAGTCACTACCAAAAATGTCATTATTGATGTTCGTATATGTTTTTTCTGCATCATATCTCCATCCTATCCAAATTGCATTTTATCCTTAACATCCTTTATCTCAACTTTATAACGAAGGGTTTTTCCGGCCAGAGAATGATTGAAATCCAATACGGCCTTTTCTTTTTTTATTTTATCTACTTTGCATTTAATTGGTTTTCCGTCTTTCCCTAAAACCTTAAGCTCGCTACCTTCAGTTCTGTACTCTTCGGGTATTTTATCTAAAGACACTTCTACAAAATAATCCTTACGAACATTACCAAAGGCTTCTTCGGGTTTAAGAACTATATTTTTCTTCTGCTCTTTTTTCATACCTTCAATATTTTTCTCAAGTGACTCCATCAGTTGTCCCGAACCTTGAACATATATGAGAGGACTCTTACCTCTGGTAGTTTCAGCAACAGTATTTCCGTCAACATAAAGAGTGTAGTCTATTGTGACTATTCTATTATCGCTCACAGAAAGATCTAGGTCTTGGCGCTGTGCGCCAGCAGCGCAAGAGAAAGCCGCAAGAAAAACAAACATACCGATTAACAATCTTATATGTTTTTTCATTTTATCATTCCACTATCGTTATGATCACCGCTTTTGATATGACCTTACCCTTAAAAGCATCCACGCCTATCTCTTCCCCGTGTACATTCTGATAAAAAGCCGTTATCTTATATTTCCCAAGTTCATCAAAATCAAAGAAATACTTAATGTTCTTTTCTCTTTCAAGTTTAGCTTCTTCCCCCGGCTCAAGAAGGATAAAATCTTGAGTGCGCGGCAATCCTGTTTCAGCAGATACTTTGCAGGGAAGATCCTCTCCACTAGGAGACTCAACCGTTAAGTATACATCTCTTTCTCCGGCGGACATGCTTTCCCCGTTCAGAAAGAACCGTTTATTAACATATATCGCTTTTTTACCGGTATTTTTCAGAGAAAGGCTAAGAACAATACCGTCAGCTTTTTTGTATTCGTTCTTATCTAGAGAAAGTGTTAATTCAAGTGGACTGTTTGACCGTGCATAGATCACTGAATGGAAAGATGCTGCAATCGCTGTTAGCAATACTATGAGGACTAGTATTCTATTACCTTTCATACATACCTCGCTTATTAGTTTGAAGATAGAATCTTATAATGTTATTTAATATTATGGCTTCGTTTATGAAAAAGTCAAGAATCTGGTCTTTGCATAGTAACGTGAACAGTAAACAGTGAGCAGTGAACAGTCTTTTTACCAGGCCTCTATTTTAACTACGAACTATGAACTACCAACTACAAACTAGAAAATAGGGACAGTCCACACGCTTCGCTTGGTACTGTCCCTATTTTCTAAGACTCGCTATACGGTCCATAACTTTCACGGCAACTTTTTCATAATCTTTAACAAGCTCTTGTCCTTCTTCGATAAATTCTTCCGGCATCATAGGTTTACCTACATACACGTTGACCCGAGTTCCGATCTTTAACGGACCACCCTTGGGAAAAGCTTTATTTGACCCCTCAATGTATATTGGAAGCACCGGGACCTTCGCTTTAGCAATAAGAAAACCCACACCTCTCTTTGCCTGTTGCAAGTTCCCGTCTTCTGAACGTTTTCCTTCGGGAAAAATAGCTACAACTCGTCCTAGGGCAAGCCGTTTCATGGCTTCTTTTAAACTCCTAGCGCTAGCGGCGCCTCTGTCTACTCTGATGCATCCTGCCGAACGAGTCCAAGAACCTAATACCGGAAAATCAAAAAGTTCAGCTTTTGCCATAAAATCTACTGCATCCTTCTTGCAGGCCTCACCTACAAAAGGAGGATCTGCCAATGACGCATGATTTGAAACTACTAGATATGGCGCATCCGGGATGTTCTCTTTTCCCATGATCTTTACTTTTAAAAGTGCTTTGTAAAATAATCCGAGAAGAAAACGTGAGATATGATACATCATAGTTTTAGTTATCCACAATCGTAGCTGGGGTTTAAACCCCAGCTACATTGAAGGGTGCTCTAGCTTCTGTTAGCTATTTTACGTGTTTCGCGATCTCATTTACAACTTCTTCTATCGACATCTTAGTTGTGTCTATATAAACCGCGTCTTCAGCCCTTTTTAAGGGACCGACTTTACGGGTCTTATCGGTATGATCTCTTTGTTTAAGGTCGTCAGCTACTTCGCTCCTTGTCGCAGGAAGTCCTTTTGCACGCATCTCGGCAAATCTTCTCTCGACCCTTTCTTCGAATGAAGCATCTACGTAGAACTTGTATTTTGAATTGGGCAGTACAACCGTCCCTATATCTCTACCTTCCATCACAGACCCGTCCATCCCGCGGACCATTTCTCTCTGCAGTTTTACCAGGTTGCCTCTTACTTTGGGAATTTTAGCTACATATTTAACATTCGAGGTCACCTGCATCATCCTGATATCGGAACTCACGTCCTCGCCGTCAAGCATGACGCGTATGGTACTTTTCTCGTCTTCGGAAGGTAACAACCTTATCTCTATTTCCGCTGAGAGGTCCGAAACGGCCTTTTCATCGGAGAATTCTATTCCTTTTTTCATGACCTTCAGAGTAAGGGCTCTATACATAGCCCCTGTATCCACATATGTATACCCAAGGCGGTCTGCCACTAATCTGCTTATCGTACTTTTCCCGCTGCCCGCGGGTCCGTCTATTGCTACTGCATTAGGTTTCCGGAAAAAGATCATCTAAAACTCCTCTACAGTTCTTAAGTGTTTTCTTCAAAGTATCCTCATCCTGAGAGCGTATACTGCTTTCTATATTCTCAAGCACTTCTTTGTACTTTCTAATAGTTTCAAGTACATTTTCACGATTGCTCATAAAGATATCGCTCCACAGCCCTTCTTCCGAATTGGCTATCCTTGTAGTATCCCTGAAACCCGCCGCCGCCATGGTATGCGGAAACTCTTTTTCTACTGTCCCTGCTAAAGCATAAGACACAATATGAGGAAGATGACTGGAAAAAGCAAGGTTCTTATCATGTTTCTCAGGAGTCATTATATCTATGGTGTCCACGCCGGCTTCCTTCCACATAGCGCTTATAAGTTCCGTTTCTTTTCCTTTAGAATCATCGGCTGGAGTTAGTATGCAAACTGATCCTTTAAAAAGTTCAGCGGAAGAATTCCCTACCCCCGATTTTTCCGAACCCGCTAAAGGATGGGATCCCACAAAGGAGAACTTATCTTTGTATTTTTCGGCATGTTTAACGATCTCGTTTTTTGTACTTCCGGCATCGGTAACTATTACGTTCTTATCCTTAATGACCTTGGCTAAACGGTCAAGCACGTCTTTTATTACGTGAACAGGCGTAGCTATAACCACAATATCGGCACCTGGTACGGCCTCTTCATAATTATCTACGCCTCCGTGGAGCAGTGCATTCTCATCGAATGCTTTATCCAGAGACACCTGCCTTCGGCATATTCCCGTAACATCCTCGGCGGAACCGTTCTTCATTAAAGCCTTGCCTAAAGAACCCCCGATAAGACCCATACCTACAATGACTATTTTTTTGAATTTTGTATCCATCTCTCCCATCCTCTAACCTGGTTAGATACTACGTCCAACTGCTTTCGCGACTTTCGATACATCTGTCATAAGATCCTTGAACTTTTCGGGAAGTAACGATTGATCTCCGTCCGAAAAAGCGTCTTCAGGAGTGGGATGAACCTCTATCATAAGTCCGTCACAACCCGCAGCCACAGCGGCTTTTGCAATTGATGATACCATTCCCCATCTTCCGGTACCGTGTGAAGGATCGACAACTATAGGCAAATGGCTTAACTGTTTTATTGCCGGCACTGCGTTTATGTCCATTGTAAATCTCGTATAATCTTCAAACGTGCGTATACCTCTTTCACACAAAATAACATTGGGGTTACCTGAAGAAAGTATATATTCGGCGCTCATAAGAAACTCTTTTATAGTGCTCGACATACCCCTCTTTAAAAGCACAGGAACTTGTGTTTTACCTACTTCTTTTAACAGATTATAATTCTGCATATTCCTGGCACCTATCTGGATAACATCCGTATACCTTACAAGAAGATCCAGACTGCGTATATCCATAAGTTCGGTAACAACCGAAAGACCGGTTTTTTCTCTCGCCTCAGCCATATACTTGAGACCCTCTTCTCCTAATCCCTGAAAACTATAAGGGCTGGTTCGAGGTTTAAAAGCCCCTCCCCTTAACATCTTTGCGCCGGACTTCTTAACGGAAGAGGCAATATCTAAAAGCATATCCCTGTTTTCTATAGAACAAGGACCAGCCATGACTATAACTTCCTTCCC
>JAVCDB010000039.1 GCA_030765205.1 Candidatus Aadella gelida
GGCGGGACCGCAATCGATTTTCACGATTTTCCCTTTTTAATTCCCATCACGGGAATACCTATGTACCGAATTATGGATATATGATACTACAGCGCACGGAAAAGGCAAGATTAAAATTAGAAGCTAGATACTAGAAACTAGAAGTTAGAGGCGCCGAGGACGCCTGCCTGACGTCAGGCAGGTAATGTCCGAGGTGCGCCGAAAACCTCCGTGTTTCGGCGCAGCCTGTAGAGGGTAAAGAAGATAGAAGTCAGTCTGTAGAGGGACTGATGTTGGGATTAGAGAGAAGTAGCTGGGGTTTAAACCCCGGCTACTAGTACTCTTCACTGCTCACGGTTTACAAATCACAAGAGAAGTAGCTGGGGTTTAAACCCCAGCTACTAGTACTATTTACAAATTATGAAACAAACAGATTATTAGATGCGAAGTTAGGATCGCTGGTAAGATGTATTCCTAGCTTGCGGAGACCGGCCTCGTCTCCCGGTGTAGGCATATGTGTGAGATGTGCGTCACAACCTTTTAGCTCTTTAAGTTTTTCCATGGCAAGTTGAGCGGTAGGATTGGTTGCAGCGCTTACGCTAAGCGCGATAAGAGTCTCTTCGACATCAAGACTGATGCTTTTAGATTTGGATAGACCTTCTTTAAGGTTCTTAATGCATTCTATAGTAGCTGGTGACAAAAGATGTATTTTATCCGGAACTTCTGCCAGACCTTTAACGGCATTTAAAATGAGACTTGCCGAAGCATGAAGTATGGGCGAATTTTTTCCCGTTACTATCTGCCCGTCAGCTAACTGCACCGCCGCGCCGCAGAACATATCTTCATTACCTTGTGACACTTTTTGTCCCTCGATCATAGCATCTCGAGCAGGTTCAACCACAGGCCTGTCTTCCGGTTTCATGCCTATTTCTTCAAGAATAAGTTTCGCTCTATCAACTGTGCCTTTATCTGCAAATCCTATAGCATACTCGCACGCATACCTGAAATATCTGCGTATGATCTCCTGTTTAGCAGCATCTTGCACAGCTTTGTCGTCCACTATCCCGAATCCCGCGCGGTTAACACCCATATCTGTCGGTGATTTATAAACCGTATCCTCCCCCATTATTTTTTCGAGTATTCTCCCAAGAAGCGGGAACGCGTCAACATCGCGGTTATAGTTTATAGCCGTCTTCCCGTAAGCTTCAAGATGGAACGGATCGATCATATTAAAATCTCTGAGATCCGCGGTAGCGGATTCGTAAGCAACATTGACAGGATGTTTTAGAGGAATACTCCATATCGGAAACGTTTCAAATTTAGAATACCCGACATTAACACCGCGTTTATGCTCATGGTATACCTGAGAAAGACAGGTAGCGAGTTTACCGCTGCCTGGTCCCGGACCCGTAACAACAACTAATGGTTTAGTAGTCTCAATATAATCGTTCGCGCCGTACCCTTCATCACTCACCACTAGATCGACATCCGTGGGGTACCCTTTAGTAAATCTGTGGGTATATACTTTTATTCCGCGTCGTTCGAGTTTATTCTTAAATATCACAGCCGAAGGTTGATCAACAAACCTGGTAATAACCACACCGGCGATCTCAAGGCCTCTCGACCTAAGTTCATCTATCATCCTTAATGCATCTGAATCATAAGTTATGCCAAAATCTGCTCTGACTTTTTTTCTTTCTATGTCACCTGCATATATACACAATATAATTTCGGCTTTATCAGCAAGTTTCTCGAGAAGCTGCATTTTCACGTCAGGCGAGAACCCCGGCAAAACGCGTGAAGCGTGAAAGTCATAGACTATCTTACCGCCAAACTCGAGATATAATTTATCATCATATTGTTTTACTCTTTCGAGTATAGCTTTTGTCTGTTCTTTAAGATATTTTTCGTTATCGAAACCTTTTTTAAAGACCATTTTACCTTCCTTAGATACTGTGATCAAACAACAGCTTTTTCTGCTTTAGCTGTTTCATTGTTATTTTTAGATCCGGGACACTTTCCTGTCCAGCAATATGTACACAATTTTTTTTCGGGAAGCCCTATCGCTTCGACCATATCTTCAAGTGTCTGATATCGGAGCGTAGTAACATTCAGGTCCTCTCTGATCCAATCAACCATCTTTTGATACTTATCGGAATTTGAATCTGTATATTCAGAGACATCTTCAATATCATGACCTTCCATATCTCTTATGGCTTTCCGAGCCGCAAGCTCATCTATGCTTCTTGTTGAAAGACAGAATTTACATGGAAACATAAGCGGCGGACATGCTGGGCGAGCATGGATTTCTTTTGCTCCGCATTCCCAAAGTTTATTAACCGTGAAATTTTTAAGTTGCGTGCCTCTGACTATAGAATCTTCGCAGATCACCACCCTATTCCCGTCAATAACTTCCCTTACAGGTATAAGTTTCATTGTAGCTATAAGATCCCTTGTTTCCTGCGAAGGAGGAGTGTAGCTTCTTCCGTATCCGGGAGTATATTTAACCAAAGGACGTCTTAAAGGTTTACCGGATTCCATAGCATACCCCAAGGCATGCCCCATACCTGAATCCGGAATCCCGGCAACTAGGTCAATTCCTATATCTTTATCATGCCTCGCTAAAGCCCTTCCGCATCTTTCTCTAACGATCTCCGTATTTATGCCTTCATAACTTGATGCCGGAAAACCTGTGTATATCCACAGAAACGCACATATTTGCTGCTCTTCAGAGCCGTCTCTCTTGCTGGCTATCCCATCCTCATTTATTTGGATCACTTCTCCCGGCTCCAGGTACTTGACTATCTCGAACCTGTTGTTTGGGAAAGCGCTTGTTTCTGAAGTTACCGCCCACGTGTCATCTTTTTTACCTATAATAAGAGGCGTATATCCCCACCTGTCCCTGGCAGCATATATTCCTTCTTTATTTAGAAGCAGAAGAGAACACGACCCTTCTATTTTTGAGAACATTTTCTCTATCCCATCGATCAGATTATCGCCTTGATTGATAAGTTTTGCTATGAGTTCGGTTCCATTGACCGAACCATTGCTCATTTCGCTGAAAGAAATACCTTGTTCAAGAAGTTCCGCAGTCAAAGTATCGGAATTTTCTACAAGTCCGCTAGTAACCATACAGAACGGTCCGAATTTAGAGTTAAGAAACATCGGTTGTTCATTACTGTCGCTGATAACACCTATACCCTTGTTTCCTTTTACTTTATGGCAATCAGCATAGAATTTAGACTTGAACTGGCTTTGACTAATGTCGTGTATCTGACGATAAAACTCTTCACCTAAAATGGCTATACCACCGTACTCTGTCCCTAAATGGGAATGGTAATCCGTACCATATAATAATGTTTCAGCGCAATTCTCTTTAGATACCACTCCAAAAATACCACTCATTTTATACTCCTTTTTCCATTAATACTTCACAATGAACATGAATAAAAAAAAGGCAATCCTGCTTTAAAACAAGACTGCCTTCATATTATGATCATATAATGCATATGTTTTGGGGCCCACTTTTACTTCACTGCAATAAGTTGCTTAAACTGCCACACCTGTGTGACGGTTGCCATTCTACTAGATTTTGCCGACTCTTTCAAGTAAAACTAAAATTTCATGGATATCCAATCACCTATTTGATGTGTCAAAATGACAACCACCAAAGCGATAAAGACATGTTCAAAAATAGCTTTGACAGGACGCCCGTTCTGGCGTTTCGCCATCCGGTAACTCAAAACGGAGAGCACTGAAAAACCCCAGACCAAGCTAACCAAAACGGCTCTTGAAAGGTCTAAAAGCAGTACGGGAACTAGAAATGTCATCGCGAAAACAAGTTTCGCAATAAATGTGAATAGCGTAGAAAACCAGACCTGTTTATGAGAATGTATATTCTCCGCCTCTTCAGAGATATGTATACCCAAAGCGTCACTGAACGCGTCAGCTAATGCTATGGTCAATATCCCGCCGACAACCGCACTTTTTGAATGCGTACTCGCATTAAGTCCCACTAATAGTCCCAGCGTGGTAATTATGCCGGATGTTGCCCCAAAACTAAATCCTACTTCCATTGAATGTTTCATAGTAAATCGTGATTCGTAAACCGTGAGCAGTCTAAAAAGACCATTGACTATTGACTATTGACCTTTTTAATTCGGGTATCAGCCCTTCTCTGTCGATAGTCTATAGTTACTACTTCTCTTCTCTCTTTAACATAAACCGAAATAGTAGCTGGGGTTTAAACCCCAGCTACTGCTACTTGCACATCGGTCATTCTATAGTCAATTGTCTATAGTCTAGCTTCTGACTTCTGGCTTCAGCATCTAGCCTCTATCTTCTGTTCTTAACTACGAACTATGAACTACCAACTACGAACTCTCTATTTCTCGCTCATTCTTCCATAGCTTTCTCGGCATCCGTGACTATTTCGTCCATAAGCTCTTTAACGGATACGATCTTCTTTACCCTGGATACATTAGTACCAGCAAAGACTACCGCATTATCTATATCTCCTTCAGCGGCATCTATTAACCCTTTAGCGACACAATATTGTACGGTTTCGGGATTACAGGTACGTAGGCATTGATAATTACAAATAAATTCTTTTCGCTCTCCCCTTAGGACATCCTCAAGAAACTTTGTTTTAATCGCTTTGGCGGGCATACCTACCGGACTTTGTATGAAAACAATATCATCTTTTCCGGCATCGATATACGCTTGCTTGAATTCATCGGCAACAGAACATTCGGTAGTAGCAACGAATCTTGTCCCAATTTGAACACCACCTGCCCCCATTTTAAGGAACTTCGCCATATCCTCTCCGCCCCATACGCCCCCTGCGGCTATAACGGGTATTTTAACACCATTATCTTTTTCATATTCTCTTGCGAGTGCGATTATATCTTTCATTGCATTTTCCAGGAGAGGTTTGTCCGCCATAGTATCTTTCATTGCGTTCAGTTCCTTGAGCTTATACCCGGCTACATGTCCTCCCGATAACGGTCCTTCGACGACTATCGCATCCGGAAAACGGTTATATCGTCTTTTCCAAGTTTTTAGGAGAAGTTCCGTACCTCTAGCTGAAGCAACTAATGGTATGAGTTTAATATCCGATCCCTCAGCGAATTCCGGTAGACTTATAGGAAGTCCCGCACCCGAAATAATGAAATCAGCGTCTTCTTTCGCAGTGGTACGAACCAAATCCTCATAATTACTAAGAGCCACCATAATATTAACGCCGATAGCACCTTTTGAGAGTTCTCTTGCCTGACGTATCTGTTTCTGGAGGTGTTCTCTGGAAGACTTTGGGACATCGGCCCTGTTCTTAGGAGTATCCGGAGGAAGTCCCACACTTGCTATGGTTCCGGCTCCGCCACATTCAGCAACGGCTGCCGCCAAAGGCGCGGTAGAGACTCTAACCCCCATGCCTCCTTGTATAATAGGTACTTTTACTTCAAGATCACCCAGCATTAACGGTTTTAATTTGTACGACATATTCTACCATCATCCTTTCTTTTTTTTGAACAGGCAATATTATACCTCACGCAATATAAAAAACCAAGGCATTCCGAAGACACACCGTGATGATCTTCTCTTCCTCCTCATATAAAATTAATCAAAAATAATGTTATTCTCAAAAACTGCCTTGTATCCAATAACATAAGCAGCAGCACTTACTCCCAATGAAGGTATTCCGTAAGGTTTATCTTTTTTTATCTTGATCTCTCCTTCTGAAAGACAATTTGTCTCTTTATCGCTGAGTTCCATTATATCCCTCAACACAGATCCGGCATCAGGCCCTACCGCAGTTATCTTGATTTCCGCACCCTTTGGCACCCTAAGATCCCTAACGGCCATATCGTCAGAAAGATCTACTTTCTTTCTCTTATATTTTAATAGAACCATAGACTTTCTATCAAGAACTATATTTTTTACTATCATAGACATAAAAAGACTTATACCCTCTTCATGCATCACGGTCGTCTCTACTGAAGCAGCCGTATTCATGTGATATTCATAGTCCCCGGCCCCCCGAAACATTTTAGTATTAGCTTTCAGAACACCGCCAAGATATTTCATAGCCCTTTCCCTGTCTCCTATTTTAGCAAGATAAGATACATAGAGTCCTGTATACCACGGCCACAATCCGCCGTTATGATAATGTCCTATATATTCTTTAAACCTGTACTGATAGAGCTTATATGTTTTAAAATGTTTTTCCGGAACAAAGGGATAGTGAGCCGGGATCAGAGGATAACTGTTCATCGAAATACTATCTATAAATCGTCTGATCTTTTCGCTCTGTTCATCTGATGCCAAGCCTGACATAAGAACAAGTATATTCCCGAATGCATCAAACGTCCGATGAGGATGCCCCATACCTTTTTCTTCTTTTGTCATAAGATGATAAAAATGAAGAAAAAACCCTTCTTTATCCAGGTCAAACAATCGAGTAATTTTTTTGGTATATACGCTCCCGTCTTCCTTAAGCAGTTTCATCCAGAACCTATCCCTGATCTGCTTTGCGACTTTTTTTGCTTTCTTTAAATATGTTTCCGCATTTTTTTGCCCATGACTCCCGAGCATCTCACCATACCCTTTAAGAACATAATACCAAAGCATCTCATCATACAGGACATATCCCTGCTGCAAATATTCATCAGCCCAGTTTCCGGCCCTGGGTATATATAAAAGTTGATTATCAGGATTTTCCCAATTGTTTTCCAGATAGCTGACCGCATCACTTACATTTCTGATGCAAAGATCGCCTGAGTCAGATATTTTTTTTCTTTTGCAGTACTGTAATGCACCGATTATAAACAGCGTAGTGGAATCTACTCGAGGATTAATAACACCGTAACTGACTTTACCGTCATGGGTCACATTGCTGGGAATAGCTCCGTCTTCACGCTGGTTCCTGGCAAGCGTCTCCAGGCTGCTCCTATACCCTTGGATAAGATCCGGATCCCCTGAAAGAAGACCGGCCATACCTACCCAAAAAGCGTCCCTGGAAAATAAACGCTTGTAGTTCTCTTTATCAACAGATGAAGCAAAAAAACCTATGTTATTGTACTCTCCATCCGCTATAAGACTTTTTAGCAGTTTTACGGAATCCTCATATGCTGCATGAAAATTTTTATTCATTATTTCCCGATGTCTTCATTCCAAAGTTCAGGGTTTTTCTTTATAAATTTTTTCATCATAGTCATACATTCTTCATTATCCAGAACATCGACTTTCACTCCTCTAGATCTCAAAAGTTTCTCTTCCCCCATGAAAGTACTGTTTTCTCCAACAACAACATGCGGTATCCCGTAAAGAAGTATCGCTCCTGCGCACATAGAACACGGTGAAAGTGTAGTATATAGAACGCATTTTTTATATACTTCGGCTGTCTGGCGCCCGGCATTCTCTAAAGCATCCATTTCTCCATGCAAGATAGCGCTATTTTCCTGTACGCGCCGATTATGCCCCCGCCCTA
>JAVCDB010000047.1 GCA_030765205.1 Candidatus Aadella gelida
CCCTTCCCATGGCTTCGCATGATTCGTTACCTCCTCATACGCATGGTTCAGTTCCGTGCCGATGGTTAGTCGTTACACGTGTCGGATTGTCCGACTTGCTTACGCTGGCTTTGCTTGGCGCACCCATATTATCTCCCTCTTTCTTCCTTTTTCGTGTCAAAAATGAAATGAGGTATAGCGGACATTATTGCCGGCAATATTATTAATGTCCCTATACTCGAAGTGAACATTATCATGAACATGAAAAACCCTACGGTCTTATATGGAACAAGCGGGGCTGCTAAAAGCGGCAGAAAACCAATGGACACAATAAGCGCGTTCCTTAATATGGCCCTCCCCGGTTCCTTGAACATAAGCGCGGCAGTCTCTTTCCAATTTCCGGTCTCCGCAAAAATACCTCTTGCGCGCTGCATAAAATGTATTGCAAAATCTACTGAAAGACCAAGTGTTAAGGCAGATAATACCGCAACCGGCATATCATAATTTTTTCCCGTAAAACCCAGCAGACTGTATATAAAAACTATCGTCACCGTAAGAGGTATCATGGACACTAATCCTCTAACAGGCGACTTAAAAAGAAACGCCATCATGAAAAATACTATGATAAAGCTGCCCATAAAATTTCTGAGCATCCCTCCCACCATCCTGTCCTGCCATACCGTATTTATATATGTCAATCCGGCCCAATTGCTTTTTATTTCAAAGGGAGGGGCATTCGTGTTGATGAATCGGTCTATATCCTCTTCGACCTTTGACATATTCCTATTATCCCCGGATCTGAGCTGGAACCATATGTTTACCTTTGAATAGTCCGGCGTTGTAAGATGCCACAAGTCATCCGGTTTATGTGAATTCTGCAAAGATATCAGGCACTGCGCCACGGCCGGCTTGGTCGGAGGCACTACATTGTCTTTTTTATCTCCGCCCAAAAGCTCATAATACACCTTTTTCACAGTATCAGCCAACGATGTAGTTTTGCCCACATTCCCTTTATCCTGTATATATCGCTGCATAGTTTCAATATACCTGAGCATATCGGGTTCTTTAAATATCTCATTATCCTTATCTTCTGCTTCAAGTACCAAATAAGCAGTATATGTCCCGGAAAAATGATCGTTCAAAACATCATCAGCTACGCGTATCTCATGTTTTGGGTTGAACCATTTCACAGGATTATCATTTATCACTATTTTGGTTATGCCATATGCCGAAATTCCCACTAAAATGACAGTCATCAAAAGTATCGCTTTCCATCTTCGGACGGAAAATCTCCCTATTCCCGAAAGAACGGTATCCATGATCCCGGTGTCATTATGTACATCTGCCCCGAACCCTTCAAGCGACTTTTTACTCATAAGCGAAATCATAGCGGGTATAAAAGTCATCGTAAGAAGCCACGCCAGCATAACCCCTATAGCCACGAATACACCGAAAGTCTGCACTGGCGGTATGGGAGCGAACGCTAACGATAAAAACCCAGCTGTAGTCGTAAGCGATGTAAAAAGCATAGGTTTGAAAAGAGCGTCTATTGTATCTAACACGGCCTTTTTCTGATCCTTAAAATGCCCATATCTGTCAAAAAACTCGCTTAGTATATGCACAGAATCCAGAACCGCTATTGGCATAAGAAATATCGGGATCATAGAACTCATGATGTGTACCGTAAATCCTGATCCAATAAGAAGTCCCATAGTTATCAGGACGGTTGCACCGGCCAGAAGTAAGGGCGATATAACAAGTCTTATATTCTTAAAAAATCCCAGCATGAGAATGAAAATAACAAGCATAGCAAGAGGCGCGGATATCGCCATTTGCTTGAACATCTCCACCCCGAAAGTGTCTTCCGCTACGGGAAGTCCGGTAATGTAATATTTTTCGTTACCTTCGAAAGACCCTGTTATATCTTTAATTGTCTGAGATATACCATAACTAAGATTTTTAGCTTTTATGGGCACATATATACATAATGCCTTCCCGTCTTCTGATATTATTGTTCCATAGAACATGGGGTTTTCCATCGCACGTGTGCGAATATGTTCAGCATCCGCGTCGGTATAAGGCGGCGCACTCATAAGCCACTTAAAACGTACAGCCCCGAGAGATTCCTGTTCGATATCATCTTTCGTAGAAGGGCTTATAATTTCATATGAAATTACGCCTTCTATACCCTTTATCTCCTCGGTTATCTTGTACACTTTCTCAAGAGTATCAGGATTAAAAACATCGTCTTCCCCGTTTTCATTCACTATCCCTAGAACAATATAATCATGAAGTCCGAATTCTTTTTTAACTTCATGGTGAAAGATCTTAACAAATTCTTTCTCAGACAACATATTCTCAGGATCAGTATCTACTATAATCTTGGGAAACTGAGACAAACTCAAGATAACAGCTACTATAACCACAGCTATAACCACCTTGGGTCTTGCTACCGAAAACTCCACTATCTTTCTAAACATTTTCCCTCCTACCTTCCGCAGCATCCTTTGATACACGCAAGTATTCTAAATACTTCTTTTTTCTTAATAGAATAGAACACTCTGTTTTCTTCCTTTTCTCTCATTAATATGCCCTTATCGGCCATAGCCTTAAGATGCTGAGAGGTTATGGATTGCTTCACCCCAGCAGCTTCCTGTATCTGAAACACATTCATACGCTTTTTTTCGAGCAGCGTTATGATATTAAGCCTGACGGGATGCGCGATTATTCTAAGTATCCCCGCTGCCTCTTTATATGGAAACATTTTTTTCATTCTTCTCCCAAAATGGAACCTTTATTCACATTCGTAGGTGGGGTTTAAACCCCACCTACTTCTTTTTTCTCCAAGCAAAACCATCGTTGAATATTAGAATAGCGTAATATTCTAATATTGTCAAGAAAAAAAATGCCTTTTTCTCCTATATTAATATCTTCCTCAAAGAATAGACCAAACATATCAGTGGATTTTAGGTTTAAATCCGCTGATCAAATTTGCGACAAATAGACCAGAAACAAAGAAATCATAACGGGGGAAAAAGGTAAACACTATAAATGAAACTACCCCAGCGATACATCCAAAGACAGCCCCTCTCAAATATCCAGCACCCGATGTTTTTGGCTCTATTAGCATAACAAAGACAAAAAACCAGCTCACAAGCATCAGGGGGTTTACGTCTTTCAAAAGACAAAGGCTAGAAAATAAAACCAAGAATCCTAGAACATGAGTCAGCTTTCTAATTGAATACGCCATATATACCCCGAACACAATAATGATGTAAACATTAGACTCTATACTCCATGTAAGAGGTACTCCGAAAGCTGTGGCTACAAAAAGAGCAAAATTTGCTGGATTAAATACATGCCTATTTTTATGCTTTATAACATTTTTGGAAATGATTGCCAATAAGGAAAAGATAACTAATACAAACCAAGGCTGCTGATAATTTATAATCCCTGCTACAATAAACCCAGAAATTGCTGCACTAGTGGGGACTATCTTTTTTCTGAAAAATAATCTCTTTATTAATACATCTGAGATCATAGCAATGATAATTCCACCCAGAACCCATAAAGTAAAGCGTACTTCCTCCTGAGGGATCTTTATCAAAAAAAGTATACTTAGAAGCAGCAATAACTGATTCTTCTTGTCTGTTAATAGTTTTTTCATTCTTTCACTATTAGCTTTGCTTTCATACCATGATGTCCTTGGCCGCAATAAATGGAACAAATTATATCAAATTCTCCAACCTTGTCTGCTATGAATTCTATTTTTTCGTCTTTACCCTTTTCTGCGGTAGCATTGATGCCATACTCTTTAATATAGATCCCATGTGGCACATCTTTTGAAGTAGCAGAAAGCTTTACAATATCGTCCTTATCCACCACGATTTCTTCCGGAGAAAACCCGAATTGATAGGCAGTAAGATCTATCTCTTTTATCTTAGAAATATATTTTGCCGGATCTTTTTTGAATTCCTCAATACACCCAGGGCAACAAAAATAATATATCTTTCCCTCATAGGTATAAGAATATTCTTTAGTAGCCTTTCCCTTCATTACCGGGCAAATCCCAAGATCCTGAGTCTTCTCCATACTTTTATGTCCCTCACCCATCATATGCTGATCGTGGTCATGCATCTCTTCGGCAAAGCTTATGGAAAAAGCACCGATTAAAGACATGCACACTAAAAACATCAATAATATTCTTGCCATTACCTATCCTCCTGGTTAATTACCTTTTTTAAATGAGTTTCTTTAAGCCAGCAATATATCACTGGAACAAGTATGAGATTTGAAAGTGTCGCCGTAATTAAGCCGCCGACTGTCGGTGCGGCCATTGGCTTCATGATCTCAGCTCCAGTTCCCGTAGCGAACATTACTGGCATAAGAGCTATAATAGTAGTCGTTGTGGTCATCATAGCCGGTCTGACACGTAATAAGGCTCCCTCAATAACCGTTTGACGAATACTATCTATTGTTTTGGGCACCTTCTCTTTGAATAAATCCTCCATCGTTGATAATAATACCACGGCATTATCCGTTGCAATCCCGAATAATGCGATAAACCCGACCCACACAGCGGTAGAAAACCTGAATCCTAACAAAAACAACAGGATAGTTCCCCCCATCAATGATACTGGGAGTCCCGTCGCAAGAATAAGCAAAATACCAAACTTCTTAAAGGCCATATATAATAACAACAAAATTATCGCCAGACATATTATCAATGACGGAACAAGCTTCTTCCTGGATTCCATCTCAGATTCGAATTGTCCTGACCAGGAAATGAAATATCCACTGGGTATTTTAAGTTCTCCGGATTTTATCTTGTCTTGCACTGCCTTCTGTGCGTTTTCCACAAAGTCTATAAGGCCAACCTTGCTCTGATCAACATTTACAAAAACCCTGGCATATGTGACAGTGTTTTCTGAGTTTATTACTGCCGGTCCAGAAACTTTCTTGAGTTGCGCTATCTGTGCTAAAGGAATATGTTCTCCACTTGCCGTTGGCACTAAAATCCTATTAAGTGCTTCCGGAGTATCCCTTAACTCTCTCAAATATCGTATACGCACGGGGTATCTCTCTCTACCCTCAACAGTAGTAGTAAGATTCATACCTCCTATAGCAGTCATTATGATATGCTGGATATCCCCAACTTTGACACCATATCTTGCTGCTTGTTCTCTATTTATCTCTATTTCAAAATAAGGCCTGTTAGACGTTCTCTCCGCATATGGGCTTACTGCTCCCCTTACTCCAGCTACAATTTTTTCTACTTCTATAGCTATGTTTACAATTTCGTTTAAATCCGCGCCAAAAACCTTAATGCCTACAGGAGTCTGTATCCCTGTAGCCAACATATCAATCCTATTTCGTATAGGTT
This sequence comes from Candidatus Aadella gelida, assembly GCA_030765205.1. Taxonomy (GTDB): domain Bacteria; phylum Omnitrophota; class Gorgyraeia; order Tantalellales; family Tantalellaceae; genus Aadella; species Aadella gelida. The sequence goes on from JAVCDB010000047.1 coordinate 5,363, forward strand.
GTGTCATTATCGGGCTTACTCCCGGCATTTTTGTTTTTTCCTGTATTTCTCGTATGATCTTTTCTCTCGTCATACCTTTGCGCCAATCTTTTTTATCTTTAAGATGAATGATCGTCTCTATCATTATTACAGGTGCTGGATCTGTTGCTGTTTCAGCTCTTCCTAATTTTCCGACAACCCATTCAGCCTCAGGAATTTGATTTTTAATGATCACATCCTGCTTCTTCATAACTTCCATTACCTGTGTCA
>JAVCDB010000034.1 GCA_030765205.1 Candidatus Aadella gelida
GCGAAGCGGAACCCCTAAAATAACCAGAATTGTAAATATAAGGTATATAAGCATTTAGGTGTGTAGGTAGAGGTGGTTAAAGGAGTTACAAATGTCCTTCTAACGAATCCCGGCACCTCCACCAGTTAAAACCGTAAGCCCTAAGTTGTTAATTTATAATAGCTTGGGGCTTTCTGTTTTTAGCATTAATTGATAGTGTCCAAATTGGGTCTATAAAAGCCATACTTGTGAATGTTTTTCCCAAGACATATAAAATAATACTATGAAGATGCTAAAATAAATAGTGTAGTTGTCGATTTGTGCATAATTTTCTGCTGTTTTGTGCGTAATTGTAATGTGGATGCCATTTAGGGTATATGGTGATACAATTCAATTATGCCGAATACAGAAAAAGTTTTTAGTCTTCCAATTAATATTAATGATCTTCTGACCGCCCGTACAGTGGAGTGGGAACGATTAGAATTCAAATCCGGATGGAACTCAGAAGATGTTATGCATACCATGTGTGCGTTTGCCAATGATATCCATAATCTTGGAGGAGGTTATATCATTATAGGAATCTCGGAACAGCATGGCAGACCCGCGGGGAAACAAAAAGGTCTATCCGCAAAAAATGTTGATAAGATACAGAAAGAAATCATCGAGATAGGTTATAAGATACAACCTTATTATCATCCGGTTGTTATGCCGTATGTCTGCAAGAACAAACACATTATTGTTTTGTGGTGTATAGGAGGTCAGACTCGTCCGTATAAGGCTCCCGTATCATTGTCTAAGGCGAACAAAGAGGTTTGCGTATTATGTGAGAAAAGCTTCAAAAACTGTTATAGCAAAAGCCCAGGAAGAAAAAGATCTATTCGATCTAGCAGCCGATGTTCCTTTTGACGATCGAGTAAATAATGCAGCTAAGGTTAAGGATCTAGAGCTAGGTTTAATGCGATCTTTTTTGCAACATGTAAAAAGTGATTTATTCGAAGAGTCGGCAAAGATGGATTTTATGCAGCTTTGTCGTAATATGAATATTATTGATGGTCCTGATGAAGCTGCTCGTCCAAAGAATGTTGGATTGATGTTTTTTCATCCGGGACCCAATAAATACTTTAAACAGGCACAAATTGATGTAGTTTCTTTTCCGCATGGTCCGGGAGCCGATAATTTTACAGAAAAAATATTTAAAGGGCCGCTTAATATAATGCTGTCTGACGCTTTAAATTATATGAATTCTCAGTTTATTGAAGAAAATATCCAGAAATACGCGCACAAGGCCGAGGCCGAGCATAGTTTCAACTACTCATATGTGGCGATTGAAGAAGCTTTAACAAATGCTGTATATCATAGGTCATATGAGATACATGAGCCAATTGAGGTTCGCATATTGCCGGATAAGATCACTATAGGAAGTTTTCCGGGGCCGGATAGATCTATTAAAGACAAGGATATTAAGAAGGGTCTGTTTTTGTCCAGAAGATATCGGAATCGACGTATTGGTGAGTTTTTGAAGGAACTTGAACTCACAGAAGGAAGAGGTACGGGGCTACCGAAGATATATCAGGCTATCGAACAGAATGGATCTCCTGCCCCTGTTATTCATACGGATGATGATCGTAGTTTTTTTATCATAGAGTTTCCGATTCATCCAGTTGCCGCGGCGAATAAAGCAGAGCAAGTCACCCCCGAAGTCACCCCCGAAGTCACCCCCGAAGTTTTAGATATGCTTGTTGCAATCAAAGGTGAAATGTCGCGTCAGGAAATTCAAAAAGCATTGGGACTTACAGATGAGAAACATTTCCGGGAATATTATCAACAGGTAGCTATATCTAGAGGGTTAATTGAGATGACAATTCCAGATAAGCCCACCAGTAGTAAGCAAAAATATAGATTATTGGGAAAAGGGAAGAGGTATCTGAATAAGATAGAAACCCCCAAAAAAGGCCGTTAGAATTTGAAAATATCTTTTTCATAAGTACACTTTTTGGTACAAATCGTGGTGGAATCGTGGTGGAATAACCCATTTGAGCACGAATGGGGACAGATCCCGGCACCTCCACCAATTGAAAGTAGAAGCCCTAAGTTGTTATATATTAATGACTTAGGGCTTCTTGTTTTTATGCATAAGTACTTGGTGCCCAAACAGCGTCTATTTGTGGTCTCGTTTGCGCTTGAAAGCTAATTACGAGTCTGTCACCACAATCCAAGGTTATGAGGGGTTATAAGTTTACAAATGTTAACTTTTAAGGTGATAATAGTTTGTTCTTAAATTTACAAATGTTAATGCACAAGTTGGCAATAGCTAGTTTTTAAGTTGACAAAAGGAAATACTGTAGTAATATCTATGCTATAGGTGAAGGAGGAGTGATGGGATTAAAGTTAGAAGAACGGGAATTGATAAAAAAGTTTATTCTTGAAAGTGTAGAAAAACATCCAAATGACATTGTTTTGTATGTTTCAAGATATTTTTCAACAAGTAGACAAACAATTCATAAATATTTAAAACGATTCTTACAAGAAGGTATTCTTGAGGTTGAAGGTAAAACGAGGAATGTAAAGTATAAACTTAAAACGACGGAACACATATTTAATCTGACTATCACTCCCTCTTTGCATGAAGATCAAGTATGGAGTGTTCATGTTGTACCCAATTTGCCAAAATTAAAGAAAAATGTGTATGACATTTGCAACTATGCGTTTAGTGAGATGATGAATAATATTATTGATCATTCTGATTCAAATAGTGCGAGAATTGTAATGAGCTATGATGCAGTACAAATACATTTCCTTCTGATCGATTTTGGGATTGGAATTTTTAAAAAAATACAGAAATATCTTAATTTAGATAATCCTAAGCACTCAATTTTAGAATTAGCGAAGGGGAAATTTACTACTGATTCTGCAAATCACTCTGGAGAAGGAATTTATTTTACATCAAGGGTTTGTGATGATTTTGATATTCTTTCGCAAAATATATATTTTCATGGAGAACAAGGTAGAGATTGGTTGTCTGATGAAAAATCTTTTACTGAAGGAACGGTGGTATTTATGGATATAAATCGAGAGAGTAATAAAACCAATAAAGAAATATTTGATGCATATGCTCCAAGTGAGAATGACTATGGCTTTTCTAAGACTAAGATTCCTGTTAGACTTCTCAAGCATGAAGGAGAAGAGCTGGTGTCAAGATCGCAAGCCAAGAGACTCGTAGTAAGATTTGATAGATTTAAGGAAGTGGTTTTAGATTTTGAGGGGGTAAAGACAATTGGGCAGGGCTTTGCCGATGAATTATTTAGAGTTTTTGTAGAACATCATCCTGAAGTTATTTTAACTTGGATTAATACGAGCAAAGAAATTGATAGGGCAATTGTGCACGTATTGGCAAATAAAAAGTAGTGCCCAAACAGTGCCCATTTCACATCAAAACATTCTACAACAACCGCATGCATCCATCACTATCCGCGCTACCTAAACTTTTATAGATAAAAGACTTAACGTCGTAAACCCTTATAGTGTAATAACTTATACTCCACCGGTCATACGAATCCCGACACCTCCACCAGTTGAAAGCATAAGTCCTAAGTTATTATAATATAATAGCTTGGGGTTTTACTTTTTTCTGAATTTAGACTAGTGCCCAAAGAAGGACCAAGTATGGTGAAAAGTTTGAGATTTATATGTGGACGATGAGAACATAATTATTTTGTTGACATTTTAAGGTTATACTTTAAAATGGTATATATGTATATAAATAGATTGTTAGAAAAAACGCTTAAGGAAGCAATAAAAACTTTTCCAGCTGTGCTTATTACTGGTCCAAGACAATCCGGTAAGACAACATTGGTAAAAGAAGTTTTAAGTAAGAAGTACGACTATGTCTCATTAGATGAATTGGATATAAGATCTTTTGCTATCGAAGATCCAAGAGGTTTTCTGGAAAGATATCCGAGTCCGTTGATTATTGATGAAATTCAAAACGCACCTCAGCTTTTATCCTATATTAAGGCTAAAATAGATAAGGATAGAAAACCCGGAAAGTGGATATTAACAGGATCCCAGCAGTTCCCATTAATGAGAAATGTTAGTGAATCTTTGGCGGGGCGAGTAGCGGTTTTAACTTTATTTCCATTTTCACAGGCAGAAAAAAGCCGTAATCTCAGGTATAATTTAGGAACAGCAGATTCTTATATAAAAAATTTGAGTGGAACAAAAGACAAAATAAAAAAAACGGGTTCTACCGGAGATTGGATTTTACAGGGCGGATATCCTGAGTTATTTGTTAATAAAAAGATTTCAAGAAAGATATGGTTTTCCAGTTATATCCAAACATATATTGATCGTGACGTGAGAGGAAATATTAAAACAGCAAATCTTAATGATTTTGAAAGATTTCTAACGCTATTAGCTGGAAGAACGGGGCAGGAAATAAGTTTTTCAGTATTATCCAGAGAGATAGGTGTTTCAGTCCCAACGATAAAGTCCTGGATGTCTTTCCTTGAAGCAAGTTCACTCATCTATTTGCTATACCCTTATCACAAGAATTTTGGAAAAAGAGTAATTAAATCTCCTAAGATGTATTTTACAGATACAGGTTTAGTGTCTTATATCGTGGGATTGCAAGATGAGGAACATCTGATAAAAGGACCTATGGCAGGCGCATTGTTTGAGACAGCATGCATAATGCAGTTTATAAAGAGGTTTTCTGCTCTTATGGATAATTGTAAACTATATTTCTGGCGCAGTATTAGCGGTTTTGAGGTGGACCTTTTGGTGGAGACAGCTCAAGGAATTTTTCCCATTGAATTTAAATTATCTTCAACAATTAGTTCTCAGCATATTTTAGCATTGAATGAATGGTCTAAAATGGCTGGAGTTCTCGATAAAAAAGGGCTTATAGTGTCCAGCTCTAAACGCTTAGGGCTAGTGGGAAAAAATATTTATAATTGCCATTTTTCCATGCTTTAATAATAAAAAATAATTTGGTGCCCAAATGGTGCGTGTGTCACGAAGCTGCATAGAAGATGAGGGAAGGCCCCTCGAAGTCGTCATACAGGTGATGATCTCAAACCGCCTTAAGCTGCATTGGTAAAGAGCCTTTGTAGTGAGCGTTAAGGTAAAAGGCGTAAATAAATACGTCAGGTAGGTATCAAGGAGACGAACGCGAGTGAACCGCTGAGCA
>JAVCDB010000031.1 GCA_030765205.1 Candidatus Aadella gelida
CTAGCTTCTAATTTTAATCTTGCCTTTTCCGTGCGCTGTAGTATCATATATCCATAATTCGGTACATAGGTATTCCCGTGATGGGAATTAAAAAGGGAAAATCGTGAAAATCGATTGCGGTCCCGCCGCTGTAACCGGGGACGAAATCCGTTATGATGCCACTGGTTATTTATGACCGGGAAGGGGCGGAAAGTAGGACGAACCGGGAGCCAGAAGACCTGCCTATAAAGTACTTGGGAGACTAGTAATATATGTTCTCCCGCCTCGAGGAAGGATGAAGTTTAAGCAGGGTGCAATCCTTAATATCCGCAAAAAGCGGGATTAAGGATTTTTTTATTTTAAAGGAGTTTTATGACGCGTCTAATACTAGTACGTCACGGTGAGACAGATCATAATCTGAAAAATAAATATTGCGGATTTAGTGATCCTCCCTTGAATGATAAAGGTATACGGCAGGCCAGAAGGTTGGCTGACAGATTAAAGGAGACGCGAATAGATAAAGTCTACTCAAGCGATCTAAAAAGGGCTTATCAGACAGCGGATATTGTTTTTAAAGATAGATCAATTGAGAAATTTTCAGATCTAAGAGAGATGAATTTTGGTATTTTTGAAGGGCTCAAATATGAAGAAATTATCAAGAAATACCCGGAACTTTACCGAGAGTGGATAATTGATCCGATAGAGGTCAAGATCCCCGGGGGAGAAGGCCTGGTAGATCTAAGTAAGAGGGTCAAGAAGCGATTGCATGTTATTCTCTCCCGGCATAAAGGCGAAAACGTAGCGGTTATCACTCATGGCGGACCTATAGGGGTTATTCTATGTGAAGATCTAAGGAGATTCTGGCAGATAAAACAGGAACTCGGAGCCTTAAACATAATAGACTATACTGATGGGTTGTCACCATTGGTAGTCAAGGAAAACGATAGTTCTCATATAAAAACCAAAGAAGAGAGTATTTTATGAGCAAGATCATTTTAGTTCTAGGAGGCGCCAGGAGCGGGAAAAGCAGTTATGCTGTGGAATGCGCGAAAAAGTTTAGAAAAAAAACAGCTTTTATTGCTACGGCCGAGGCAACCGATGAAGAAATGAAAAGAAGGATAAAGCTGCATAAACTTTCAAGGCCGCGCCAGTGGAAGTTAATAGAAGAGGGTAAAGAGATAAGTTCGGTTCTATCCGGGCTAAAGGATAAATATGGCGTAATTTTAATAGATTGCGTAGGTTTATTAATTTCAAATCTTATGGCAGAGGGCCTTAAGGACAGGGACATAGAAAAGAAGATAAAAGAATTTATCACGAGTATGAGAAGATCTGCTTCTACTTTAATATTAGTGTCAAACGATGTAGGTAGTGGTGTGGTTCCGGAGGATTCCCTGGCCAGGAGATTTAGGGATGTGATCGGTTTCTCAAATCAGATGATAGCCAAGAAGGCAGATGAGGTTATATTGATGCAAGCGGGTATTCCGCTCTATATTAAAGGAAGGGAGAAGATTTGCAAAAATTGAATGGAACGATAAATAGGATCGAGGCAATAGATAATTCTTTAGCCGAAGAAACACAAAAAAGACTCGATAATCTTACTAAACCGCAGGGAAGTCTTGGACGCCTGGAGGAACTTGCTAAGCAGATGGTCGCGATAACGAAAAAAGAAAATCCTCCGGTCAGAAACAAGGTTATTTTTACCATGGCAGGTGACCACGGTATCACCGAAGAAGGAGTAAGCGCGTTCCCCAAAGAAGTGACACCTCAGATGGTTTATAATTTTATAAAAGGCGGCGCCGGGATCAATGTGTTAGCGAATCATGTCGGTGCCAGGGTTGTTATAGTCGATATGGGTGTAGCCTGTGATCTGGAACCACATCCGGAATTGGTGATAAAGAAAGTGGGCTATGGCACCAAAAATATGGCGTTGGGGCCGGCGATGACAAGAGAAGAGGCGGTTAGGTCTATCGAAAACGGTATAGAGATATTTGAAGAAGAGTTTTCCTCTTCTGATGGGAAAAAAAGAATAGATATAGTGGGAACAGGTGATATGGGTATTGGAAATACTACCGCATCAAGCGCGATAGCTTCTGTTGTAATGGGTAAGTCTGTAGAGGATATGACAGGAAGGGGAACCGGGATAGATGATAAAGGCCTCTCCAGTAAGATCGCGCTGATCAAAAAAGCGATCAACGTAAATGAACCGGATGCGGAGGATGCGATAGATATTTTGTCTAAAGTCGGAGGATTTGAGATAGGAGGCCTGGCAGGCGTTATTCTGGCGGCAGCTTCTAGAAGAGTGCCCGTCGTGATCGATGGGTTTATTTCAGGTGCGGCGGCACTGATAGCCTATAAAATAGAGCCGAAAGTAAAAGACTATATGATTGCCGCGCATTATTCTGTAGAAATAGGACATAGGGCCGTTCTCGATCATTTAGGCCTTAAGGGTCTTCTGGATTTTGATTTTCGCCTGGGAGAAGGGACCGGCGCGGCCTTAGCGATGAGCGTAGTAGAAGCATCGGTCAGGATATTGACGGAGATGGCTACTTTCCAGGACGCGAATGTTTCTGAAAAGGTGGAAATGTGAATAGATTTCTTATCGCATTACAGTTTTTGACCATTATACCTGTGAAGATCAGATCACCAATAGAGGAGAAAGATCTAGGAAAGTCTCTTTTGTATTTTCCTGTGGTAGGAATGCTTATAGGGTGTATGCTGGCGCTGGCTGTATCCATTTTTAGTTTTTTACCTGGATTGGTAAGCAGCGGGTCTATACTTGCGGTGTCCGTTGTTATAACGGGCGGGATCCATCTGGACGGGTTTGCGGATACCTGTGACGGTTTCTACGGTTCTAACCCAAAAGAGAGAATATTGGAAATAATGAGAGATTCTCGAAGCGGAGTTATGGGGGTGACCGGTATAGTTTGTCTGCTGCTTTTGAAATTTAGTTTGATAGCAAGTCTTCCACAAGATATTCTCTGGAAAGCTGTGATCGTCATGGCAGTGTTCGCGAGATGGGTTCAGGTTTTCGCGTGCTATACGTCAGATTACGCTCGTAAGGATGGAAAGGCAAGAGCTTTTATTGAGTATGCCGGCAAAAAGGAACTGTTTATCGGGGCGATATTCACTCTGGCATTATTTATGTTCCTAGTAGGGGTAATGGGGCTTGTTATCCTTATCATGTCCTGTTTGTGTGCGTTTTTATTTATATATTACGCAAAGAAAAAAATTGGCGGTATGACAGGAGACACGATCGGCGCGGTAAGCGAGATCGCGGAAGTTGCTGTTCTTTTCTTTGCGGTGATCTGTTTCGGGGGAGTATAGTGCTTTTATTGATCTGTAGTTATGCTGCTGATCTGATCTTAGGCGATCCGGAACGGTTCCCTCATCCGGTAAGATGGATGGGGAAACTGATAAGTTTCCTGGATAATAGATTAAGGGCAAATGCCGGTAAATGGCCGGAACGGATAAAAGGCGTGATCTTGACCCTTGCTGTAGTGGGAATAAGTATTTGTTCCGCGTATTTATTGATAAAATTTTCAAAAAGAGTAAACCCCTTCTTCGGAAGTTTGATCTGGATCTATTTAGGCTATACCACTCTTTCGATAAAAGATCTACGGGTAAAAGCAAGAGGGGTTTTAAAAGAAGTAGAGGAGAACTCCATTGTTGAAGCTCGAAGGCAGCTTTCCGGGATAGTAGGCAGGGATACGCAAAATTTGAACAAAAACGAGATGATCGCGGCTACGATAGAAAGTGTTTCTGAGAATACCAATGATGGTATTATAGCGCCTATTTTTTATCTGATCCTGGGAGGACCGGTTTTAGCCATAGCGTACAAGAGTATAAATACACTTGATTCGATGGTGGGTTATAAAAACGAAAAGTATCTTCATTTTGGATGGTTTTCCGCGAAATTAGATGATATAGCTAATTTTATTCCGGCAAGAATTACCGGAATTTTGATATCGGTTTCCGCGCTGATCACAGGGAAAAGGTTTATAGGATCCTTTAGGACAATGATCAGGGATGGACAAAAACATTTTTCTCCGAATAGCGGAGTTTCAGAGGCAGCCATGGCGGGTGCGTTAGGGATAAGGTTGGGGGGCACTTGTTCTTATCAGGGCAGATCCGTTATGAAACCTTATATAGGAGAAGAAAAGAAGCCCTTGCGGGGTTCTTTTATAAATGACGCGTTGACTATAAGTTTTGTCGCTTCTTTTTTAATGATCTCTATAGGAGTTATTTTAAAATGGCTGATCTAGTTTTTTCACATGGCGGAAATATTCACGAGGTTAAAGGTGCGAATAATAAAGGCGTAATTGATTTTAGCGCGAATATAAATCCTTTAGGCCTGCCGGTAAGGATAAGGAAAGCGATCGATGATAATTTTGATAAGATCCTTCATTATCCGGATCCCAACTCGAGAATGATTACCAAGAAAATTGCTGAATACTGGGGGATAAGCGAACAGAATGTACTTTTAGCTAATGGGTCGATCGAACTGATCTATCTTATTATAAAGGCGTTTAAGCCTGAAGATATATTTATGCCCGTTCCTACTTTTACAGAATATGAACGGGCGGCAAAAACCGTAAAAAGTAAGATACATTTCCTGAAATTGAAAGAAAAAGAAGGTTTTAGGTTTGATCTGTCTAAAGTTGTCAGATCCGACATTTCTTTTCTTTGCAACCCGAACAATCCCACAGGTAATCTTATTTTGGAAGGCCGTCGAAAAGTTGAGGAATTGGCGCGTAAAATAGTTGTTATTGATGAAGCCTTTTTGGATTTTTTACCTGACCAGAAAAATGATACTTTAATTTGGAAAGCCGCAAAAAGCAGAAAAATAGTTGTGCTTAGGAGTTTTACTAAGTTTTTCGCTATGCCCGGATTAAGGATCGGCTATCTTGTCGCTCATAAAGCGATCATAGATAAATTAAAGAGACATTTGCCGCCCTGGAATACGAATGTTTTAGGGCAAATAGCCGCTGGGCTGATCTTGAATGATAAAAAATATGCCGATAAAACCTATCGGCTTATAGAAAGAGAAAGGAAATTTCTGTTAGCGCAGTTGGCCGGGATAGACGGGTTTAAGCCTTATCCTTCGGTAATAAATTTTATCTTGATAAGGATCGAAAAGAAAGGGATCACTTCAACATCTTTAAAAAAAATGCTTATTAAAAAAGGGATACTTATAAGGGATTGCGGTAATTTCAGGGGTTTAAACGATAAATACGTGCGAGTGGCTGTACGTTCTCATCGGGAGAACCTGCTTCTGGTCTCAGCGATGAAGGAAATCTTATGGAAGGGATGATCCTTGAACTAAGGGATAAACTTTTTAGATCAGTTGAAAGGAATAAGAGTGATGGAATATTGTTTTCCGGCGGCCTGGATTCGGCTATACTCGCCGGCATCGATCCTGATGTGAGGGCTGTGACTATAAGTCTTGAAGGTCAGGGAGAAGATGTAAAGTATGCCGCCGAAACAGCAGGATTTCTCGGGCTGGAACATCATCTGATAAAAGTTGATGCTTCAGAGGCAATAGCGGCTGTTCCCGAGGTGATAAAAGTGCTTCGCAGTTTTGACCCGGCTCTCCCTAATGATATTGTGGCGTATTTCGGGATCAAACAGGCCAGGGATATCGGGATAGAGAGGATGATGACCGGTGACGGCAGTGATGAGCTATTCGCGGGGTACAGTTTTATGCGGGAGATGGATGATCTCGAGGAGTACATCAGGAGGATATCTTCTTCAATGCGGTTCAGTTCTAACGAGTTAGGGGATTTCCTGGATGTAGACATAAAACAACCGTATCTGGATCAGGATGTGGTAGATATTTCTCTCGGGATGGGAAGGGATATTAAGATAAAGATGGAAAATGATAAGGTTTTCGGTAAATGGATCCTGCGCAAGGCTTTTGAGGGGATATTGCCGGAAGATGTAATATGGCAAAGTAAAAGACCGCTGGAATATGGTTCCGGAATGACCGGTATTCGGGATATCATCACCTTAAAGGTCAGCGATGAAGAGTTTGAAGAAGCGGAAAAAGCGGAGGGTATCAGTTTTTTTAATAAAGAGCATTATTATTATTATAAGATATACCGAGATGTAGTCGGTGATATTCCTCTTCCCGAGCGGGATGAGAAGGCATGCCCCGCCTGTGGCGCCGGTATGAAACCTGTTGCGTTCCATTGCAAGGTATGCGGACACGTTCTGAATTGGAGGATATAGATGAAAGCGTTTGTTTCATGGAGCGGTGGCAAAGATGCCGCGCTTTCCTGTTATAGAGCGATGCGGGATAAGGACATAGACGTTACGCATCTTTTAAATATGGTCTCTGAGGATGGTAAACATTCCCGTACTCACGGGGTCAGTTCGGAGATGCTTAGGATACAGGCCGGGGCGATGTCTCTTCCCATTGTCCAGAAAAGAACTTCCTGGGGAAATTATGAAGAAGGGTTCAAAAAGACGGTTGCGATACTTAAAGAAGATGGTATCGAAGCGGGAGTATTCGGAGATATAGATCTCCAGCAGCATCGGGATTGGGTGGAAAGGGTATGCGCCGAAACGGGTATTAGACCGATATTCCCTTTATGGCAGGCTGAAAGAGAGGCCCTTCTCACGGAATTCATCGATTTGGGTTTTGAAGCGTTTGTTGTTTCCGTCAAAGCTGATGTTATGGGCCCGGAATGGATCGGCCGGAAGATAGATAAAATGTATATCAAGGAGCTGAAAGGTCTGGACAAAGTTGATCTGTGCGGTGAGGCAGGGGAATATCATACTTTAGTTGTATCAGGGCCTATTTTTAAGCAGAAGATCGATATATTGAAGTCGAAGAAGATAAATAGAGATAAGCACTGGTTTTTGGATATTTTAGACCATGAAATTGATGAAGAAAATTAGCTTAATTGCAAGTTTTGTGTTTTTAGTGCCATTTTTATGTGCGGGCAGTGAAACTCCGCAAAGAGTGGTGTCTCTGGCGCCGTCAATAACCGAAAGTTTGTACTCTCTGGGGCAGGAGGAAAAATTGGTCGCAGTGACTTCTTACTGCGACTATCCTGATGAGACAAAGGACAAAAAGGTGATCGGAAATGTAGTCAATCCGAATATTGAGAAGATATTTTCTCTTTCTCCTGACCTAATACTCTCAGCCGGAGGGATAAATCGGTCGCAAACAATAGCGAAATTAAAAAGTCTGGGGTTAACGGTGGTAGTCCTTGAGACATGTAACAGCTTTGATGATGTCATAAGGAATTTTGATCGACTGGGAAGTCTGATGGGCGCTGAAGCCGCGGCTAAGGAAATCACGGAAAAAGTGGGAATGGAGATAAGGTCCATCACAGAGCGTCTTGAAGATGTGCCTTCGGTAAGTGTTTTCTGGGAAGTGGAGGCCAACCCATTGATCGGTGTCGGAGGCAGATCTTTTGCCAATGAGTTTATTTGGAGATCCGGAGGTGTTAATATATTTGCCGATGCTTCTGTCATGTACCCTAGAGTGAGCCGAGAAGAAGTCTTAAGGAGAAATCCGGAAGTGATCGTGCTAGTTACCATGGGAAACGTAACAGCAAAGGAGAAGATGTATTGGCGGAAGTTCAAAGATATAGACGCGGTTAAAGATGACAGGATATATGTTATAGACGGCAATAAGGTTTGCAGGCCTACACCCGTAAGTTTTTTAACCGGGTTAAAAGAGGTGGCAACTCTTCTGCATCCGGAAGTTTTTGGAAAGAAGGAATAAGTGTGAATAAAAAACAGGTTTGGATATTTATTCTACTCATCGTGATATTATGCTTTAGCTTTATTCTCGCGAGTCTTATCGGAGGAAGTGAGCTGAAAAGCGCAAAGGCTGTGTATTACCTTTTTCATCCGGGTTCTTACGGGATAGAAAGGGATATCATCTGGCAGATACGTGTTCCCAGAATTATTTTGGGATTGCTTGTAGGAGCCGGGCTGGCCGCCTGTGGAACCGTTTTCCAAGGGGTATTACGTAATCCTCTAGCCGAACCTTATACGTTGGGGATATCCGGGGGCGCCGCTTTCGGGGTAACTTTGGGTGTTGTTTTGGCTGTCAGCGGTATTTATCTTCCTTTTCTTGCTTTTGCCGGCAGTGCGATAAGTATGTTTGTAGTGTATGCCATAGCCGCAAGAAAACAGTTTTCAAATCCTACATTGATCCTGGGGGGGGTCATGTTGAATTTTCTTTTTTCCTCTTTAGTTTTTTTGATCTTTTCCGTTTCCAGGGCGGAAGATGTGCATGGGGTGATTTTATGGTTAATGGGAGATCTTTCGTCCGCGCAAAATCTTTTGATAAAGATCATCCCCGTATTTATTCTCCCGTCCCTGGGTTTGCTATTAGTGTTCTCCCGTGATCTTAATATTCTTACTTTAGGGGAAGAAAAAGCGCTGCATCTAGGAGTTAATTCAGAACAGGTTAAAAAAATACTTTTTATTACGGCTTCTTGCATTACAGGCGCGTGTGTCGCCTGTTCCGGGATGATCGGTTTTGTAGGATTAGTGATCCCTCATTTCATGCGAAGGATCGTCGGGGTCGATCACAGGGTGCTTTTGCCGGCCTCATGCATTGCCGGTGCGATCTTTCTCATTCTTTGCGATACTTTGGCTCGGACCATTATTAGGCCCTTGGAATTACCGGTAGGCGTAATAACGGGGATATTCGGCGGGATATTTTTCTTAAGTTTTTTAATGAAGTCTAAGCGGTGGAAAATTTTTTGATGGATATATTGAAAGTTAAAGATCTGACATGTGGGTATGATGGGCGTGAAATTATTAAGGAGATCTCTTTTTCAGTGGAAGAAGGGGGTTTTTTAGGGATAATCGGTCCAAATGGGGCGGGAAAAACCACTCTTTTTCGCGCTATAAGCGGTGTGTTAAGTTCGTGGAACGGCAATGTGTTTTATAAAGGGAAGGATGTTTCCGGGATCCGACCCTGTGATCTTGCGCGTGAAGTAGCGGTCATACCCCAGGTTCTGGAGATACCTTTTGCTTTTTCGGTTGAAGAATTCATTTTAATGGGACGATTCCCTCATACGGGTAGGTTTGGAGCCTTGAAGGAGAAGGATCATGAGATATTGGAGGAAGTTTTACATTTGACGGACACTTCTTCATTTTGCGGGCGAAAAATAACGGAGTTATCGGGGGGAGAGATACAAAGAGTGATCTTAGCTCAGGGTTTTGCCCAACAACCGCGTCTCTTACTGTTGGATGAACCGACGTCTCATCTAGATATCGCTCACCAGATCCGAATTTTAGACCTGCTCAAGAGATTGAATAAAAAAAAGGATCTAACCATAATTGTAGTTTTACACGATTTAAATTTAGCAGCAAGTTATTGTGACCGATTGTTGCTTCTTGATGACGGAAAAGTTCATAAAACCGGATCTCCCCAAGAGGTATTGACTTACAATATTATAGAAGAAGTTTATAAAACAGTTGTTGTCGTGGAAAAAAATCCTGTTTCTTCCAAACCGTATGTCTTGCTGGTTTCGGAGGAAGAACGCCAGAAAAGGGGATCAAAATGAGAACAAAGGGGCTTATACAGGTTTATACCGGAGATGGTAAGGGTAAAACAACTGCCGCTGTTGGTTTGGCGGTGAGGGCTCGGGCGCGTGGATTAAAGGTATGTTTTATATCTTTCCATAAAGATACCGACAAGCGAGGCCCCGGGGAACAGGCCGCGCTCGAGGAGCTGGGGATCGATATCTTTAGTTTTGCCAAAAAACATCCGCGATTTCATAAAGAAATAAACCCGGGAGAAGTTCGCCGGGAGTGCCTTGAGGGATTGGAATTTATCATGAAAATCTTCAGGGAGAAGAAATATGACGTCCTTATCCTGGATGAGATAAATATTTCTTTATGTGACGAGTTCGTGAAAGAAGAAGAGGTCCTGGAGACATTGGATTCTAAACCGGAAAATATGGAGTTGATCTTAACCGGCCGTTCTGCTACGAAAAAAATAATTGAAAAGGCGGATCTGGTAAGTGAGATCAAGAATGTAAAACACCCTTATGCACTCGGAACAGAAGGGCGCAAGGGAATTGAGTATTGATTTAATTTACCCGATAAGCAAAGGAAGTGAAGGTTAGATCCCTTCCGCTGTCCCGCAACGGTAATCTCTGCATAGTGTGGAGGAGCCCGGTCTATTGCCCTCGGGGAAAGAACCTCGAGGAAGGATAAAGATGGGAAAGAAAATTCTAATTTTAACAGGAACGTTGATTTTGATAATGACCGGAAACCTTCGGGCCGAAGAAAAGCAAAATGACAAAGCCAAAGTTGTTATTTTGGAGCCGATAACGATCACTGCCGCGAAAATGGAAAGAAAATTATCAGAGGTTTCTTCGAATGTGACTGTCATTTCAGAAAAAGAGATAGAAGCATCCGGGGCGAGAAGTGTGACGGATCTGTTAAAGGACATGGAAGGGATCTATACATACGATTCTTCCGGAGTAGGTACTTCGGGCAGGGTAAATATGCGCGGTTTTTGGGGAGGGATGTCAACGCATCACCTGGTGCTCTTGGACGGTATTCCGCAAAATAAGGGTAAGGATAAGCTAGTAGATTGGGATCTGTTACCGCTGGATAATGTTAAACGAATAGAAGTGGTAAGGGGGCCTGCTTCTGCTCTTTACGGTGATAATGCGATGTCAGGGGTTATCAATATTATCACAAAAGATCCAAGTGATGTTCCGGAGACTACAGCAACCGTTTCCTATGGAAATTATAATACTCAAAATTACAGGGTGTTTACTTCGGGGATCGTTCAAAAAATAGGTTACTATTTAGGTGTGATCGCAAAGTCGACAGACGGGTTTCGGAAATATTGCGATTATGAAGGTATCCACGTAAACGGCAAGTTGGATTTTTATTTTGATGAGACCCAAGCACTCAAATTAGCGGCGAACTATCGGGAAAAAGAGAATGGTGCTTATCCATGGGCGTTAACGGAAGCACAGACCCATGATGATAGACGACAAGCAAGGCCGGGGTCTGAAAACGATAAGAATGAAACTGGAAAAATAGATATAAGTGTGGACTATGACAAGGAGATCACCGAAATAGTAGAGGTGGTGGGAACATTTTATTACAGGTATGGAGATAATGAGTCCTTTTATACCAGAAGTTCCACTGGTGCGTCTACGAGAGAGCAGCTTGGAGAAGAAAATGCTTATGGGCTGCCGTTACGTTTAAACGTAACTCCGGAGATATTCGGAAAAGAACATTCATTTGTGACGGGAGTTGACCTGGAAAGGAATAGTTTTAACTATAAAGAATACAATGCTCCGTATCAGCAAAGGAGCACCATTCGTTCGGATTATGGTGTCACAAAAGATACGACAGGGCCCTATGTACATGGCGAGATCGCCCTTATGGAGGCTCTTAAAATAATAACGGGCGCGCGGTATGATATGGTGGAATTCGATTTTACCGACCATAGAAACAGTTCTAATTCAGAGAAAAAGAAAATGTCAAAAATAACCCCGAAATACGGGGTGGTATATACTTATCAAGAAGATTCGAATATTTATGGAAGTTATGCGAAGGCTTTCAGGACCCCTTCAATGGGGCAGATGTTTACCTATGGAAGCGTGTCAAATCCTGATCTAGATCCGGAAGAAGCAGAAAACTATGAAGCGGGGATAAGGCATAGGTTTAATGATTATTTGAAGGGTAACTTCAGCATATATTGGATGGATCTCGACAATGAGATCTGGTACAATTCCGACGTACGCATATACGAAAATTACGGGAAAACATCACATAACGGGATAGAAACCGGATTATGGCTAAAGCTTTTTAAGGGTTTCAGCAGTTTTGCGAATTATACTTATACGGAAGCGAAGAACGAAAGCGGAGAGTATAAAAATAATTATTTGACTAATATTCCTGTGCATAAAGGCAGTCTTGGCTTTGATCTTGAAACAGATTTTGGGTTGGATCTGAACCTGGTTTTAACCAGGGTTGGAAGCGTTTATTTAGATTCGACCAATGATGACAAGATCCCTGCCTATACCGTGGCAGATGCAAAGGTTAGTTATAAATGGGATCGCTGGTCGATTTTTTTAACAGTTGAGAATTTGTTTGATGAAAAATACAACTCTTATGGATATAAAACATCAAGCGGTGTAAGATATTTTAATCCTGCTCCAGGTAGGGTATTCACATTTGGAGCGGAAGTGAAATTTTGATAATCACAGATATGAGAAAAAATAAAAATGTTTGGTGATCCTATATTTAAAATAGCTCTTGGGCTTTCTTTGTTCGCGCATTGCGCGGTTGTCGCACCGATGCACTTCTTCCCGAAAGAGCATGAAGATAAAGAGATAAAGGCTGAACCCTTTGTTGAGCTCAATTATGTCATAATCGAAGATCCTCGTCTCGCGGAAGAAGAGACATATTCTAAAAGTGAGGTTGCTGAGAAGATATTGCCGGAGGAATCGGTTTTCACGGAGATACATGAGACGTCTGTTGTCCCGTACGATAAAAATATAAACAAGAAGATCGCCTTCCTGGAATACTACAACCTCATCAGGGAAAAGATCCGTGCTGAGATACATTCTAGTGGGAGAAAAAATGTAAGAGGAACCGTAACAGCTACATTTACACTGGAGGCCAGTGGCAGGCTCAGCGAAATTAGTAATATGGTTTCTGATGGTTTACCCACATTGGAGCGGAGGGTTGCAAAAAGTATAAAACGGGTACAACCTTTCCCACCGCTTCCGGAGGAACTTGGTTGTAATCCTGTAAGGTTTTCTATTATCATAAAGTTTATTAAATCGTAATTAGATAGGAGGAGAATCGTGAATTGTGAAATATGTGAACTATATACACCGGAAGAGATAAAAGAGTCGTTTTCTGTTGTTAAAGAGTTAAGGACTCATCTCTCTGAAAGCGAATATCTTGATGTTGCGGATGAGATGCTAGCCCGGGGGTATCGTCTTCTTGCGCTTAAATATAAGGGGGAGATGGTTACCGTTGCCGGAATAGAAGTTTCCATGAACCTCTATCATGGAAGACATATCTGGGTTTATGACTTGGTTACCGCTGAAAAATACAGATCAAAAAGTTACGGGGAAAAGATGTTGAAATACATAGAAGATATGGCGCGAAAAGAGGGATGCGGGATCGTCTCTCTTGCCTCTAAGTTTGAACGGGAAGGCGCGCATAGGTTCTATGAGGATAAAATGGGTTATGAAAAGACGGGTTTTGTATTCCAAAAGAAATTATAAATGATACGTATTCTTGAACCGGGTTAAGCCTTTGCCTCAGGCAAAGTGACTAACCCGGTTCACTATGTTAGGACTTGGGCAGAGGGACACCTTTCGTGGCTTAGCCGACCACTAACAAAAGGGCTAACCACGGAACCTGCAAGCTTATCAAGAAGCGTAGCACGGTTTAAACACAAAAAAGGAGCCTCGGACATTACGTCCTCGGCGCCTATCCTTCTTGCCAAGGCCTGCAATAATACCGTATAATGGTACGTCAAAAGTTAACTTTTCTTGAAAGGAGAAATATGAAGAAAAAAGTCCTTCTTATAATAGTATTAATTATAATGTCTTTAATATGTTTTGCTTTAACAGGTGATGTAAATGCCGGTGAAATAAAAAATGAGTATTGGGATAACGGGAAAGTGCGTGTTGTAACTGAATATGGTGATATGGGTTCGCCTGTAAGGGTGAAAGATTATCGCAAGGACGGGTCTCTAGAAAGGGCTGTTAGATATAATGATAATGGGAAGAAGATAGCCGTAGCTAATTATGACGGACAAGGCGGACTTAGTGAAACTGCTGACGGCTGGGCGGCTATGAAATGGCAATATTCCGGAGGGAATATGGTTGCCGAAGGGTATTATGGAAGTGGTGGTACGCTTATGGAGTATAAAGAGTATAATGTGTCAGGTGACCTTGTAAATAAAGTTTATGTTGGTGATGGTGACCCGGATCCGTCGGAAGAGTATGAACCTATGCCGACGGATGTCGGAGAGACTATTTCCTATTACGGTTCTGATGGATCCGGTGAAGGATATACTTCAGCCAGGACAGGTAGTGTGATATTTCCAAGAAGGTGGAATCTTTAGCAGAATAGATCCGACAAAAGGATATTCTTAATATGTTATTTTTTAGAAAAATAATTTTTTATATTTTTACCGCAGTATATATCATACTGTGTCCCGCACTTATCTTATACGCATTTGGATACTTATATACCCCTGGAACCGTCGGAGGTGTAGTTAAAACCGGACTCATATCCTTATCTACCGCGCCAGACGAAGCCAATGTCTATATGAGCGGAAGAAAATATTCTAAAAAGACTCCCGCCATTCTCCGGGAACTCCTGCCGGGTGATTATGACATAAAGATAAAGCTTAAAGGATATCGCGATTGGGAGCGCACGGTATCGGTCAAAGAAGAAAAAGCCGCGGTATTTGAGAGTATCTTGCTTCTTCCTGAATCGTGGGAAAAAAATATAAGCGTTCATGGGAAGTTCTCGGAAATGATAGTTTTGCCGGGGACGAACCTTCTTATTCTATCCGAAAGTGATAAACTTGGCGATCATATGGTATATGACCGCGTCAAAGAGAAGAGCTGGCCTCTTCTTGAGGCGGCATCCAGCCTCAAAGAACATAAGTATCTGTCTTCTTTTACCTCAGATGGAGACCCTTCTATTTTGGTGCATGCCGCAGCGGAAAGAGGAGAAACATATTTTTGGTTCCATATAAAGGAAGGGGAGAACACGGTTAAAGATGTAACTAGGTTTTTTCCTGTAAGGCCTTCGGATGTTAAGTGGACCCCGGGACATCCTGACTATATTTTTTCATTGCAGGATAGATATCTGAACCGTCTTGATATTAAGGCGGGATCGGAATATCCCAGATATATAGAGAATGTGAAAGGATACGGGATATACAAGGAAGAGATATATGTTCTAGGAACGGATGATACTTTTACGAAAATGGGTTTTGACAAACCCGGAGAAGAGATAATAGTTAAAAAGATAGACAACGTCTCATCTATCTTCAGCGGGGAGGAACATTATAATATCAAGATCCCGGAAAAGGACCTTATCCTGTTCATCGGCGCGGGCGGAGAACTTTTGGTCAATAAATTGCCTTATCGTTTCGCGGATGAAGGAGTTCTGGGAATAGAGATGTATTCGGATAACAAAAAGGTCTTGATATGGAAAAAGGATAGAATCGGTATCTTGGATCTCGATGAAGAGAGAATAGGATCGGTCGAGTTAGAACAAGAGCCCTCGGTTAACTGGGTGTATACTAAAGGTAGGAACATTGAACAGTGTTTCCTGATATACGATGATTCGCATGTATTGTTCCTTGACGGAAAAACGCTCTTCATTATGCCTGTAGACGGGGACGATGACGGAGGGGTCAGTAAAGTCTTTACGCTGAAAGAGAAAAGTTATGTGTATTACTCGGAAGATACCGGGAAGGTCTATTTTGTCCAGGCAAGCGGAGGCGGACTCTCGGAAGCGGAGATAGTTCCAAAAGAAAGCCTTATTCATATGACTATACTTGAAGATCAGAGGTCAGAGGTTATTAGAAGTTAGAAGCGAGAGATCAGAAGGAAGAAAGACGAAGGATGAGGGACGTTATTAGACTATTGACAATTGACCATTGACTATTGTCAAAGCGGATGGTCGATAGAAGTAACTGGGGTTTAAACCCCAGCTACCATTACGAATCACGGTTCACGAG
>JAVCDB010000057.1 GCA_030765205.1 Candidatus Aadella gelida
AGAGGCGAAATATTGTGAATATGTGGATTAAAGATCACAGAATGTTCAATAAAGCAGTAGCTGTAGCTCTTGCCTTTGCCTTTTTTGTGAGCACTTTAGCCTATGATGCGAGTGCCATAGTAGACATAAACTCATCCATCTCCGGAGTAACACAAGCTAAAACGTCTTCTGCAGATTTTACTCGTATAGATATTGATACTTTTACCATTCCGGCTCATCTAGGTGAGATAAAATTTTCATCCAAGAAAGAGACCGACAAAGTCATTATTCATATACAGGACGCTCATTGCAATCAGTTTGCCCAGCATAAAATATCCGGGATCATAGATTATCTTAATAAAGAGTACGGGATAAATATGGTCAATCTGGAAGGAGGGGTAGGTCCTTATGATCTTGACGTGTTCACTTCGATAAGCGGTGAAGCCATAAGACGTGAAGTAGCGGATTATTTTGTTAAAAAGGGCGAGATAAATGGAGCGGAATTTTACGCAATAAACAATCCTGAGGCTGTTACACTTTGGGGTATAGAGCAAAAAGATCTTTACCTTGCCAACTTGAAAGTATACAGAGATTCTCTGATCTATAAAGAAAAGGCGGATCTCTTCCTTAAAAGCCTTACGCATATACTGAATAATCTAAAAAGACATCTCTATTCCCAAGAACTCCTAAAGATGGATTTAGAATATAGCGCTTACAAGGCGGGGAACAAGGAATTTAGAGAATATATGGTTTTTCTTCTTAAGCATGCTAAAGATAACGGAGTAAATATAAGATCCTTTCCCAATCTCTATCTTCTGTTCCAAGCCATGGAAGAGGAAAACAACATAGATTTTAAGAAAGCTAATGTCGAGAGAAATGCACTTGTAGAGGAGCTCAAAAAGAATTCTTCCAAGAACGATCTCAGAGAGCTTGTATCCTGGACTGTTGATTTTAAGACAAAAAAGGTATCCAGAAAAACGTTCTATAATTATCTGTTAGGCAAAGCCAAAGAACTGGATGTGGATATAAAAAAATTCCCCGCGTTTTCAACTTATATCGTATATGTCGCGCTTTATGAGGCCGTCGACCGTTATAAGGTAATGGATGAGGTTAGCGCCATGGAAGACGAGATCAAAGAACTCTTCTATACAAGCGATGATCAACGTGAACTAAATGTGCTTTCTAAAAACCTTGCTCTTACCAAAAACATGTTTGCTATAACACTTACCAAAAGCGATTATCGTTACTATTTAAGAAATAAAAGTCTATTCTCTACATACAACTATACGTCTTTTATAGAAAAAGAGTCACCCAAATTCAAGATCACTGCGCGGCTGGTAGAGGGCATAGAAGAACTGGATTCTTATCTGGAAGACATAACTAAATTCTATGAATATTCATTCAAGAGGGATGAGGTCTTTGTGGAAAACCTGCGGTTTTCTACGGGACACGGGACACGGGGCACGGGACACGGATCTCAGAGCGCTATACTTATGACAGGAGGGTTTCATACGGAAAACCTGTGTGAGCTGTTAGGGGATAACGGTATTTCTTATGTTTCCATACTTCCTAAGTTTACCTCAGAAGACGGATATGAAAGCCCGTATTTTGATCTTTTGGCAGGGCAGACCACTAATGTTCAGAGTATGATGGCATCAGTACTTGCTAAAGCTTCCATGATGCAGGTAGCCAGTATGCTTTCTTCTCTGGGAGAGGAAGTCTGGGGAAAAGATGAAGTAGCGGCATTTAATGCTACGGTCAGATTGATGGCTTTAAAAGGAACAGATTTCATCGCAAGGATAGAAGATATAGGATATGAGAACGGGAAAATAATTTTTTACGGTAAGGAAAACAAGGCTATGTATGAAGTGAAACCGGTCGAACTTCTAAAGGCAAAAACCGACCAAAGACCGGACACTATTACGGATAAGAAGGAAATAGTTCTGGAGGATGCTGAAAAGATCTTGGATGAAGCTTTTGATTTTGCTACCAGAGATCCTTCGACGAAAGGCGCTGATCTGACGAAGTATGCTACGCATGAAGCGATGAGAGCGGTAGAGGCCGGAAAAGAGATAGTTGCGGTCACAATCGAGCCCTCATCTTTGAGGGAACTGAACGAGAATTGGACGCATAGTATAGTTGACGAGGTTAGGGACACTCTGGGTGAGAATATTCACGCATATTTTCAGGGGATAAATCTTGGAATCGTTGGAGTAAGGCCGATCTCGCTTTATACGCCTTATGGGATAAGATGGCAGTATCTATTTGAGGCCGGAGAGGAATATGACGAGAACGTATTCAAAACAGCGCTTGAAGGTATGCTGGAGACAGTGATACCCAAGACTAGGGAGAGGGCAAAAAACCTTCTGGAAGAGAGCTTCGGTAAGAGTATAGAAGAAAATGACATACTAGTTCAGGCATTTTACGCCAATGTCGCGGTTTCAAAAGTTTTTGGTAAAAAAAGAGAGAGACTGCTTGATGTTCTTCATTCTACAGGAAGGGCTCTTGATGATACAGATGATAAGACGGGGCGGGATAAAGTGAGGGACTGGATAAACCTGATCGAGAAAAGTCCGCCTTCTGCTCTGGAGGACAATATAAAAAGTGTAATGGAAGGTATGTTCAGCAATGAGGCGTACAGCGGGATGGTCAAAGAGATACTCACGATCAGCGAAAATGGCGATATAGCGGCAGGATTCAAAACATGGTCTACCCGGAAGGGTGATAGCGAAGAATACAGAAGGATGGTTGAGAGGGTAAGATCCAGCAGTAATAGTGTTATAGATTTTGTGGAGATAAAATATTTTGCGGAAAAATTCAAGGCGGGAGTCGCGCGCAGCGAAAGGAAAATAGGGGAAGAGCAGACCATATTCAATACCAAGGTACCTGAGGGTCTTAAAAACGTGTTTGCTCACAATGAAGAGGATGTGGATGAATGGATATCCGATCCGGCAAACAAAGAAAGGATGAAGATCACGCGTATAGAACGCTTCGTCCCGAATTATACGGCATTGGCCCGGAAAAAAGAAGACCTGAACAGGCGTATAGGCGCGGGTGAAAATACCCCGGAACTTAACGCGGAAATAAAGAGTTTTGTTGAAGAATGCGTGAAGTTGAACGTTGAGTCCGAGGCGGGCGGATTGAAAGGGAGGAACGTTATTAGCACCTTTGCTGAGCGTTTTCTGGGAGAGGTGCAAGACGCGGGAAGCGGAGTGCTGTTCAGGGTCAATATAGATTTTGATAATCTTTCAAAAGCTCCGGTACAGATGGGGGATCATCTTAAGGACGAGGGGCTGAAGATGATAACCGGGTATTTTCGTGATGAGTTCTCCGGAACGGCGATATTCGTACAAAAAGGTAAAGGGGATGAGTCTGTTGTTATAGGAAGACATGACGGGTCGGCAGAAGAAATAGAGAAGATCTTAAGCTCCGTGGTTCGTGATATCAACGAAAAATTAAGCGGAATGATGTATGAAGGGAAAAAGATAGAGTTTGATATTCCGGGACAGGAGAGTAAACAGAAACCGGCCATAAGCGGTGGTATCAGTGTGCTTACATTTGAAGAGATGGAAGGGAAGTCCGGAGAGGAAATTTTGTCTCTGGTTCGCCAGATGGATGACAAAGCGGAGAAAGCGAATGCGTTTGCTAAGAGAAAGGGACGCGGGTTCGCTAAAATTTACGGCGACGATGTACAGGAGTTTATAGGCGGAGAGATCGGCGAGATTACTCTCGGTCCGGGGATACCGGAAAAACTGGTTCCGTTTGCTGCGGGTATCGAACTTCTGAATCCCTATCTATCGGCAGAGGAGGGTTTAAAGGGTGTTGCGGAAGGATATTATGCATTTCTGAATAGATTTAGCCAAAAATTCGATTATACTAATCTTTATGAGAAGACCCGGATGATACTCAATATGGGGAACTGGTTCGGCACTAACGAAAATGATTGGGCGGATTCCTTGGGTGAGATGGAAGGGAAAGAAGGTGTATATGTAGGAGTCTCTTACGGTGGACAAAATCTATCGAGATTGTGTCACGGGAACTTTGATTCCGCTCTGATCGTAGATATAAATCCGTTTGTTACTGAAGTTTTCATGCCGATGAGAAATGAATTAATACTAAGATCCGCGAATCGCGCGGAATATCTGGGTCTATTAGCGG
>JAVCDB010000081.1 GCA_030765205.1 Candidatus Aadella gelida
CAACGATTCCGTAAGATGATAAAATTTTACTTCATGATTTCATATATACACCAAGCAAATGGGATGCTTTGGGCTGCAGAGAAGAATAGCGGGAATAATCAAGAGTTTCGCAGTGGGATTTGAGTGCGAATTTAACCAACAAGAGACACCGGTAGCGTTGCCTGTTGAGGGAAGGTACAAGCGAGAACCAAATTTCACAATATCTTATACAAATTGTTTCTTTATGGAGGTGCTGACGATTTCAAAAGCCATGGAGCAATAAAAGTATTCTGTCCGAGATCGCCGTAAAGCTGACGTGTGATTGCAATGATAGCCAGCCTATCACGTACGGGTTTTTTTATGTTTAAGTGATAAAAACTCTGCACAAGAATAAACGCTATAAACAAAGTTAATAAAAACGCGACGATCGCGTTTGGGTCATGCTTATAACAATGGTTCATATGCCAGTGGTTAACCAGAACATTAAAAAGATTATTTTCAATTTCCCAGCGGTTATGAGCGGCTTTCCATAATCGGCGAACTGTCAATTCTGACTGCGGAATAGTACTTGCCCAGCACCATTTATGCTCATTTATCTCCTCAACCCACCTACCTTTAACACGTCTACGTTTTTTTTCGCTTTCTTCCGCATAGACTACACGTAATGGTTTATCTGTTCCGGCAGTCGTAAACCCTTCAGCATCCCATACCCTTATGGTTTCGTTCTCTTCAGTAAAAACCTCAGGCTCTGTCATCTTAAAAATCCCTTTAGCGTCTTGCATCAAGATCAAACGGTCTTCTTTTAAAACAGTAATCACATGCTTTCCATGGCTTTGACAATAATTAATGAATGGGGCTTCCATATACAAAGCATCTCCCACAACTACATCAAAAAATCTAGGATAATTTCGGAAGACTCTCTCAAGTAATCTTTTCGCAGCGCTTACTTCATACTCTCCAGGTAAAACAGGCTCAATATCAAGCGGTATTGGTATCTTGAATCCTGTCAGATGACACGCAACTACACGGTGATAATATTCTGTAACTTTTTCTCCGTTTATCGTGATATTCCGTGTTAAACATCCGGCACAACACCGACTGCGACTTGTAAACAATTCATGCCCATCAACAGCCGCAAACCGAAAAGGCCAATCTGTTCGTAGAACTTTATTCCTCTTGAGACGTGTGCTTATTCCGACAAGAACACTTCTAATAGAATCTAAATCCATAACAGAATATACTCTACCTATAGAATCAATACTCGTTTTTCGTTTCCCGATAAGTTTCTCCATCCGCCGTGGCATACACAGCTCCGTTTCCATAGCGTTAAGACTGCCCATGCGCAAGACGCACATCAGCAAACCACTTACCCATATCGTACTGGTTTTTATATCAGGTTTTTCCCGATCATCCTCTACCCTGAAAACCTGCTCGTCAAAATAGAATACCTTGCTAATGTAACCACAAAATCTTCTAAGCATGTGGTTTCTATTTCTCCTCTTTTGTCTGCATCAATCGTTTGATACAATTACCAGAAATTGCCTCCAGAGATCTCTTCATTTTTTGATATGCCTTCACCAGTAATCGTGCTTCTTTTTCCAGATTCTTAGGAATAAAAATCATTTTCCTTTTGTTGTCCTTGCGAACTGCCAAATATAGCGAAACATGCTTTTCGCCTCTTGTACACTTACAGTTTTTTTTGCCGCAAACTCGTGCCATTTTAATCAGGCTCCCCTGAACAAATAGCTCACTACTAACAATTTTTACTGCCTTTGACCGTGCCTCCCGTTCGGCTCTCGTCATACTACTTTTATTTCTCATGTTACCCTCCTTTTTAAACTGATAGAATCAATTATATCAGATAAAAGGTAGAAAGTCAAGAAAAAAATGAATGCGAATTTGCTATTATGATTTATCGCGAAATAAAAGCTATAAATGATGGTGTTTATGAGGGTTGCGAAATGGAATTATTTATCTTACGGAATTGCTGCCCTGACCCTGTTTTGTTCTGTAAGCGTTTAGCCTTCTTTTGTTTTCTATCAAACATTGAAAGAATGAATCCTGTATCTAGGTACCCTGGAGCCTTTTCTTCGCTTGAAAAATACCTATAACTTGACCAAAGGTATTCTTCAGGACGATTGACTATATTTGCTCTCAATGGATTTAAATGAATATATCGCGACAAATAGTGCAGATACTCCTCCGCTTGCACTAATATAGATTTGTACCTTCCCTGGTATAATGAGCCTACCCTCCTATGCCTCGCATTATAATAAACAGCATAACTGGTGTTTACATAGTGCATAATCTTTGAGAGGTTTGCGCAGGGTGTCTCGAGTATTAAATGATAGTGGTTATCCATTAAAACATAGGAATGTAACACTGCTTGGTAAGCGGTGTTAGCGGATTCTAGGTAAGTCAGAAACCTTTTTTTATCTTTATCATCCAGAAAGATATGCTTTCGCTCTATCCCTCTTTGAATAATATGATAAAATGCTCCTTCATATTCGATTCTTAAAGGTCTTGCCATATACTGATATTATCCGGAAAGTGCACTTTTGTCAAGTGTGGAGACCTGACCCCTGGCTTGCTCAAGATACTCGACTGCATCATCTATTGAGCTTTTATAAAATTTAGCATTGGGAATACCATCTTTTATGGTACTCTTGATCTCTAGTAATAATGGAATGCTTTCTGGTTTATTGAATTCTTTTAATAAGCCAATGGCGCCACAATTTTCAGGATACTCTTTTTTAGCTATTTCGACTATGTAAGAAAAAACTCCATCATACTTCATATCTGATAAAGCTACTAATGCTGGCCTAAAATCAGGGTGTTTTTCACCCTTTTTCACTATGTTCATTAATGGTTCTACAGCTCTATTATCTCCAATTATTCCTAAAGCCCAAATAGCATCTCGCCTTATGTATTTATTCCATGAACTTAAAAGTTTAATCAATGCTGGAACGGCTTCTTTATCACCTCTTTCAGCAAGAACTTTAACAGCCAATCCCGGATAGGGACTCAATGGGTCAAAATTATGTAAAAGTTTTGTGACATCTTTTGTTGACATATTCTTAATCCTGTTAATCTTAGCATAATAAGGTTTTGGTCCACTCCACGCTAATAAATACCAATATCCAAAACTTATTGCATAATATAAAAAGATACAGCCACACAATAACAATAGTATTTTCTTAGTTTTTTTGAGCATTATAATTCTCCCCGTAGAAACTTTCCATAAATATCGCTAAGTCTATGTTCTCCCTCTAGCAATAAGCCATTCACACTAATACTATATTTTGCATTCAAATCCAATGCTCCATCTACTCCAACACTATGATTTTCGATTATGTCCAGGTCATAATCAATCCCTGAACCATCAATAATCCTTACATACGTATATTTACTATTCGGATTCTGACTATAGTCATTATACGCATTGTCCTTAACGATATCCACTATATTTTGTGCTAAAAATCCTGTATCAACAAAAGTAGCCGGATTCAAAATATCATCTAACCCTATATTAGCAACATCTGCCGGTCTATAAGGTAAATCTCCCGCAACATCAACAATCAGCACATTATCACTTGTATAACCCATCTGGTCCATCCAACTTTCGACATCAATACGTTTTTCCTGAGGTGATATCATAATATTCTTCTCTGTCCACACATTCGATTTAATTCTAGCTGAACTACCTGCGCTATGAGTAAGTGAATAAGTACCTAAAAACGCTGCAGCAAGATCCCGAGTCAACTCATCTAACTTAGCACCGTCCGTATTAATTCCTGAAATTGAAAATCCTCTTATTTTCCCGTCCAGCAAATCATTTCCCAACCCATCACATTTTAATCCGGCATTGTATGTCGCTCTATCGTATCTAAAATTGGCGGTTCGCAACAACATAACTCCATCTAGAAATCCAAGCACTGGTCTTTCAAAAATATTACCATAATTTAATTCTGGATCTACCTTTACCGTCTTAGTTATATAATCTATTTCCACCTTTGTATTCGGTTCTTTTAGGCCAAAAAACTCCAACATCTGGTCCTGGGATGCTTTCCCGGTCGAAGTATCTAAATATTTACCCCATAAATAGTCATACGGGTTTGACACTAATGAAGATATCTCCGCTACATTGCCTATAATACCATTACGATTATCCCAAACAAATTCGGATACCTCTTTTACCCCTGTCCAGAGATTATCATAACCAACTGTTTCAAAGACTGAAACAACGCCTCCTGTTGCGGCATTATCTGCTATGGTCAGAAACTGGTTTGTCAAGTTAGTTTCACCATAGTAATCGCCGATTTCTTGCATAAACTGAGTTCCAATGTCAGATGTCCAGAATCTATCATTCACATATTTTGAAGGATCAGTTATAAACTGCGCAACCTCACTGGTTGTTGTGGCAATTAAATTTCTTTTGTCCCATAAAGTTTGTGCAGTAGCTTTTAATCCTTCCCAAAAACTTGTTGTATTTATACTGTCTAC
>JAVCDB010000007.1 GCA_030765205.1 Candidatus Aadella gelida
CTTTTGTATAGTTCTGATATGGTTAAAGCTGGTAGAGTAAAATTGTTTGTTAAAAAGGTTAAGTAATTGTTGTTTGTGGAATCGTAGAATCGGATTCGGCGTATTTTTTCTGGATAGTGATTTGCGACACCCCGAAGTGAACCGATATGAACTGTTTGATCCGATCTTAGTCCAGTTGATTTGTCGATAGGGTGAGAACGAATTCTTCGATATACGATACGTGATTTGCTTCTTACAACAAAGAATGATAAAGCTTGATGCAATGTATAGAGTCGTGAAAAATCGATATATCCTCGATCTAAAATATAAAAGGAGCCGGCTTCTGGTTGTATCTCGCCCAAGACTGTAGCATCTGGAACTTTGGCAGCTGTAACCCTTATGAATGAAGGGATGTTGCCTTGAAGATTTAATAAAGTATGCAGTTTGATGGCACCTTGTTTTAGTCGAAAATGTGACCAGGGGAACAAAGCGAGACATAGATTTATAGTTGTTGCGTCTAAAGCATAGACTGTTTGTTTTAGGTCTACGCCAAAGGGTTCGTTGATATATAATTTTTGAGCAGTACGAATTAACACTTGAGCAAAGTCCGAGTATATTTGATAATTTCGTGTTTCGTTTGCACGAGCCAAAGTATTGCGGGATATTCTTGAGCGAATACCCATGTGATACGTTTTGTTGCTCATAGAACGAAGACATACTTCGATATCGCGTAGGCTTTCGCGAAAAGTCAGTTGGGCGAATGCCATGCATAGAAATTGGTCGAGACAAGAGAATTTTCGTACTTTGTAATTTCCGTTGTATCGATCGACACATT
This sequence comes from Candidatus Aadella gelida, assembly GCA_030765205.1. GTDB lineage: Bacteria > Omnitrophota > Gorgyraeia > Tantalellales > Tantalellaceae > Aadella > Aadella gelida. The sequence goes on from JAVCDB010000007.1 coordinate 815, forward strand.
TGCGAAACTCGTTCATGGGCATAAAATCCATGATTTGAGAAAAGATCATTTTGCCGGAATTCATTGACCACTCCTTTTATGTTGATGTTGGAATGGTCATAGTATAGAATTGATTTCAAATCGATTACAGACATTTTTGTTCCATCTTGTTATAATTACGTGAATTACAAAAAAAACTAAAAAAACAACGGGACACTAGTGATAGTCTATGGGCTACGGTATGATTATTGGGGTTGCAAGAACGCGAGCTGGTAGTATAATGTGGGGAATGGGGGTATTAAGTGAATGCTTTGGGTCTGCTTCTCGGAGGTTCATGGGCTTCGGGGATAAATCTTTATCTTACGGTGGCAGGTCTTGGAATAGCCGGTAAAGCCGGACTTATAGATCTTCCCGGAAAACTCGATGTTTTGTCACATCCTTTGGTGATAACCGTAGCCGTTTTGCTGTTTCTGATAGAATTTTTCGCGGATAAAATACCATATGTTGATTCTGCCCGGGATACGGTGCATACCTTTATAAGGCCTGTCGGTGCTGCTTTTATGGTATATGCAGGCACCGCAAGGATCAGGTGAAGCCGTGCACTTTCTTTAGCGCTTCTAGGAGGAACCGTTGCTTTGGATTCTCATCTTACCAAGGCTACAACACGTGTTGCCATTAACACTTCACCGGAACCTTTTACAAATTCCTTGGCGAGTCTTTCGGAAGATACTCTTGTAGTAGTTGCGCTTTGGCTTATTGCGACACATCCTGTCATAGCCGGAGTGCTGGTTATATCTTTTATTGTATTCTCGATATGGTTTTTAAGAACCATGTTTGGATTTCTAAAGAAAGTGTTTAGATTTTTGACAAAAAAGAAGGAGGAACCAAGCGTATGATACCTTTTTTAAACTTACCCGTAAAGATAGTGAAACTTTTCAGCTCGAATGTTTCTGAAAGTGAAGTAGCAGCAGGAGTATGTATGGGGATGATCATAGGATTTCTTCCCCTGAACGGTCCTTTAGCCATCCTTGCGCTTATATTCCTATTCGTTTTTAAAATCAATAGGCTTGCAGCTATGTTGGTACTCCCCTTGTTTAAACTCTTATATGTTTTAGGTGTTAGCAGCCTAGCAGATACAGTAGGAGGAATTGTTCTAATAAATATGGATTTTTTAACGCCGGTATGGAGAATAATAACACATTTTCCGGTACTTGCACTTCTTGATCTTAATAACACCCTTGTAAGCGGAGGGCTACTTATATCATGCGCACTAATTTACCCGGTTTATTTGGGCGCAAAAAAAGGAATAGTAGTTCTGCGGACCAAATATTTTGACAAAATTAAGAACTCAAAAATAGTTAAATGGTTTATGAAAATACCACTAGTAAGTAAACTGGTTGGTCTTATTGGAAAACTGAGGAGCAATGGTTAATATGAAAATACTTAATGTCAAAGGAGCCGGGATATTTATAGGCGTGTTAGTTATTTTTCAGGTAGCTTTTGGAATGGTTCTTTCACCTATACTAGGCAAAATTATTGTTGAAAATGTTAATAAACATTCAGCAGCAAAGATCGATATCGGAAAAGTTAATGTATGGCCATTAACTTTATCTGCATCAATGTCGAATCTAAAAGTATTCGATCCGGACAGTACTAGCGAGAGTATGGCACGTGTTAAAAAAGCGTCTATCAGAGTCAGTCTGCTCAGGCTTTTGGCAAAACAGATTGTTGTTTCAAGATTAAGCATATCCGGTGCCGAAATAGATGTTAAAACGGAGCCAGACGGAAGTTTTAATGTTCAGAAACTAGCACAGACAGATGAAAAGAAAAAATCTTCAAGAGGCGATCTTAGAAGTAAAAAAGACTGGTTTTCGAAAATTTATTCCATGATTAAGAGTAAGACATCTAAAGAAGCCGTAGCAGAAGATAAGGAAGCTCAAGTAAGCGCGAATAAAATAAAGAAGGATGTAGAGGC
>JAVCDB010000042.1 GCA_030765205.1 Candidatus Aadella gelida
CTCTTTTAATTGTTTCTTTTTCTTTTCATCCAAAGATATTTTCATAATATGTTCAAAAGTAGCAATATCTTTAACCGCATGCTTTATATGCCATGTCCAATCAAACCATTCAGTTTTTGAATCACTTTTACCTATTCTCTCTTTTATATTTCTCTGTTTCTGACTTAACGTCATCTGTCTCCTCTCAAGTATCTTTCTCAATACCTCGTTCGATAAAATCTTTCATTCACTTACTATCTTTCCTCCTCGCACTTCCAGCTTCTCTGATTGGTTTCTGCTTTAAGGCTTATCAAGCCCCTCCTGAATGTCCTTTTCCATTTTAAGACGCACTCTCGGCAATGCTTCAGGATATTTTTTTTGCAAAAACACTAGAAGTTTTTCGCGGACCTCACACCTTATCTGCCATGCCAAAGGTGAATTCTTTGCGCTCATAAGTGCTCGCATTTCAATGGTTTTATCTGTAGCGTTTGTTACCTGAAGAACATTAACTTTTTTATCCCAGTGCTGGCTTGCTTCAAGTATACGCGTAAGCTCTTCCCTCATTTTATCTATGGGAACCTTATAGTCCGCGTATATGTAAACAGATCCCAAAATATCAGAGGATGCTCTTGTCCAGTTCTGAAAAGGTTTTTCTATAAAGTAAGATATGGGAAGTATCAAACGTCTAAGATCCCATATTCGCACTACGACATACGTAAGCGTTATCTCCTCTACCCATCCCCATTCGTTTTCGACTACAAGCACGTCATCTAATCTTATCGGTTGGGTTATTGCTATCTGTATCCCGGCTATCAAATTGCCAAGAGTCCTTTGGGCAGCAAGCCCCAGCACAATCCCCATAACCCCGGCTGAAGCAAGCAAGCTCACACCGATCTGCCTCATCCTCGGAAAAACCATTATTGCGCAGGAAATCGTAAGAATTATTATTCCAACATTAAGAATGCTCTGCATAACCCCTATTTGAGTATAAACTTTTCTGGCCTTTAGATTATCAGACACCTTTATATCATGTCTCTTAAGTATGGCTTCTTTTATAGCCTGTACCACTATTACCCCAAAATATCCTACAGAGGCAATTACCCATACACTCAAAAGCTGCGATGTCCTGGAATTAATATCATTAGATAACCGTAAATATGGTAAAACTGTCATACCTATCACCGAAAACATCAAAGATCCCATCGGCACTATCATTTTTTCTAACCGCACCTTTAATCCTTGAAAATAACTCACTTTTTTCTTTTTCTTTAAAATGCCCACTAAGACTAAAAGCACTATTACGGCTATTAACAAAGCTCCGGCAATAATAAAAATATTTTTGTCCATTATTCGCTCACCTTTTTGTTATCGTTCAAAACAACGTTTGCCTTCTTTTTTCCTACATTTTTTATCGCACATATAGAGAATCATATTTTTCTCATCCTTCTTTTCAAATGTCTTTCAATATTCTCAAATACTCAGATGCAACCAGAGCATGTTCGACTTCTTTTATTCGCTGTCTAGCCCATTCCTTGTTTACTCCATTAGTAGATAATGTTTTGGCTTTCAAATAATGTATTTTGGCATTATTAAACCAATTAATCTTCTTTTCGTTTGTCCCTTTTAAAGAAATGTTAGCTTTTTTAAGCCAAGCATTTCCTAAAAAGATTCGTATTTTAGCATCGTTGGGTTTCAACCTAACAGCCTTTTGATGAAACTTTATAGCTTTGTTAATATTTCCTTCAAAAAAATATTTTTGCCCCAAACGAACGCATTCAAAAGAACATTTCAAATCTTTTTTATCAAATAAATTGTTGTCTCTCAGCACAACTTAGAACCTCTCCATACTGGATGATAAATACAATAAAACGTCTAATGAGAATAGTTTTGATAAGGTTATCAAACAGATATTATTAACAAAAAGATCAGTTGCAATCTTGGGTAATTACTTCAATTGCTTTTCTTTTAGAAATAATAGTTTTTTGGTTTTTTCATATGCCTTCGTATTAGCATCTCGCTCGATCATTTTAGCAGACTACCCTTCCTTCATCGTCCATCATTAGAACCCTCTTATTCTTTGCTACATTATTCCGTTATGTTTTTTGTTCGATCCCGATAGTGAAGATTTTCCAAAGGGTTTGAAATTTTGTTAAAGGCGGCACAGTATAGTTCGTTAGCGCAAATTGTATTATCGCTGTTTGTATCATCCCGAAAAAAGCCAAACTCACAGCATTTAAATTAACGTCTTTGCGTAAAAGTCCTTTCTTTTGCGCCTCTGTCAGGATTTTTATTATTTCATTTTTATATCTTTCTATAACGCCCAATATTTTTCTACGAAGAAAATCATTATCAAAATGAATAGATTCCGCCGTTATCGCAAATAACATCCCCTTCTTTTTCTCGGTAAAAACCATGTGTGTCTTCATTATCTCTTTTAGTCTTGTAAGCGGGTTTTTATATCTCTTTATAGGCTCCGTTATGGCTTTCATTAGATTGTGTTCAAAGCTCTCTATCAATGCTACCAGAATAGCACGCTTGTCTTTAAAGTGTCTGTAAATAGCTGCTTCTGATATTTTGTTTTTTTTTGCAAGGTTCTTAATTGTAAGGTTTTTTATCCCTTTTCGCATAACCAAATCTCTTGCGCTGCTTACTATTTCTTCTTTTCTTTGACTTGAAGTTTTTCGCATTAGACACTCCTTTTAAATATAATGTTAGTGAATAATCACTAACATTATATCAGACAAGACACCACTGTCAAGGTATCTTACCTGAAAATGTCACCCTTTCTCTTAATATTTTACTTTCAGAGTTCACGTTTTGTTCACGTTTTGTTCACGTTTTTGTACGGTTTTTTGCATTTCAGGAGTGATGATATCTGACGTTATCTGCGGATAAGTGATGTTGTATGTCCTTGTGTCTTATAGGGGTAAGCGCCCATGCTGGGCGCACCAAAAAAGCCGATTTCGTGACTGAAATCGGCTTCATGCTTAAACAATTTGGTGGAGGTGCCGGGAAAACGAGGAGCAAAGCGACGAGGTTCCCCGGTACCGACACCAGTTTATGAAATGAAGAGGTTTTTGGAAATTCATTTCCAAAAATTGACGAATTGAATAAACCTGGAATGCCGCAGGCATTACAGACATTTACAAGCAACAAAGGCGGATAGAATTTATTCTAATCCGCCTTTGTTTGTAAATGGTGGAGGTGCCGGGATCTGTCCTCATTCGTGCTCAAATTGGGCATTCCACCACGATTTGCACCGTTTTACATGCTTTTACTTCTGATAATAACTGATGTTTTGTATCTGAATAGGCACAATTTGATCACTGACACACTTACCTTTACTTTGTCAGTGCATTTCACATTTAATGCTTTTCAGGTTAAACACGATCAAGATTACAATGTGATATATCAGGGACATAGTATCTTTTGCATTATTGGACATAAATGCAATCGTATTTCCGGTAAAAGTAACTAAATGAGAAACAAGAAGAAATTTTGTAAATATAACATATCCGGAAAAAAATATAAGAATTTTCCTGCCCCAGTTCTTGTATTTAAAAAGCCCAATACCGATTGCTATAGAGATTAGGCTCATTACAATAACAAATCCATATAAAGTTTTCTGATTTCCAGGACTATCTATCAACGAAGGAATTATGAAACTCATTGAAATAGTCAACCCTATGATTATCTCAATTACAGCAATAGCTCTGATGATTACTCTGTTAATATTCTCTTTATTTATATTCTAAAATCTTTTGGTAAGGTAAAAATAAATCGAGCACCTTTCCCTTCTTCATTCTCCACCCAAATCTTACTTTTATGAAGCTCAATAATATTTTTTTCAGCCATCTCCATAAAATCAAACCTTTAATATCTCTTATTACAATTTCCTTAACACGCTTTTAAGAAAGTTTATGCTCCCGGGTGAAACACTGAATTCTCTGATACCTATATCGACAAGCGGCTTTATCCATTGTTCCTCACCGGCTATTTCTCCGCATATCCCGCACTCAATACCTAAACCTTTAGAGGTTTTAACAACCTCAGCCAAGCTATCCATTAAAACACTGGGACCCTTGTCAAAATAATCGGAAAGTTCATTGTTTTCCCTTCCCGCAGCCATTGTGTACTGAATAAGGTCGTTTGTTCCTATACTTAAAAAATCGGACTTTTTAGCTAATTCTTTTATTCCCATCACCGCGGCTGGTGTCTCAATCATAGCTCCTACCGGAATATTGTTAAAACCGCCTTCTTCCTTTTTGTTTATTTCATTTAGATTTTTTCGTAAAAATTTCTTTATTTCACCTATTTCCTCAGGAACGGTTACCATTGGCACCAGTATTCTTAACATGTACTTTTTGCTTAGCAGAATAAGTGTTCTCAACTGAACCTCTAGCAGATTTTCAAATTTCAATAATGTTCTAACGCCCCTTACACCTAATGAAGGATCCATATAATCATCAATGTCAATATAAGGCAGATTTTTGTCAGACCCTATATCAAGAAGCCTTACAGTTATTTCCTTATCCTTAGCATGGTCTAATATTAAATCAAGCTCTTTTACCAGGAAACTTTCGTCGGGCAATTTATCCAGCCCCATGTAGATCCTTTCTATCCTGAAAAGCCCTATTCCGTCACATCCGTTTTTTACGGATTTTTCAACTTCTGTTTCCGTAGCTACATTAGCGTAAACTTTTACTGTATCTCCGTTTTTCATAATGACAGGCTTTTTTGATACTTTGTATTTTTTTTCTTTGATGGTCACACTTAAATACTTCTGTTTGTCTTTTTTATCGGGATTCTTTATTACTTTATTTTCTGCTCCCAATAACAAAAGCTCATCTCCGTCATTGATCTTTGAAAAAATATCTTTTATTCTTGTAATGGCCGGAAGGCCCATGGCTTTTGCTATTATCGCGCTATGTGAATGCCCGTTACCTTCCTCCAAAACTAATCCGCTTATGTTTTTCTCATCGATCCTAACGGTATCCGACGGCAAGAGCCTCTTAGCCACAACAATCGTATTTTTGGGTAAATTATCAAGCATATTGTGTTCATAACCCAATAGCGCCCTTATTAAACGCTTTTCTACATCAAGTATGTCAAACGCTTTACTTTGAAGAGATTTATTATCGGAATATTTGAATTTGTTTACCCATTCAGAAAATACCCTCTTAACAGCCTGTTCCGCATTTATCATTTCTCTTCTTATTATTGACTCGAGGTCTTTCATGATTATCTTATCTTGAAGTATCATTTTATGAGCTTGAAAAATATCCGCATGAGCCTTGTTCATATCTTTTTTTACCACATCTTGAGTTTTATCAAGATCCTTTATAATCTTTTCCTTTACTTCTTTAATTCTTTTTAGCTCCTCATCAACCTCTTCTTTTTTTATGGTATCGGAATAAAGGTTTCGACTTAATATGTCCTTATAAATCAACACCTTGCCCTTTCCTCTTCCCGGAGAAATTGTCATCCCCTGTAATATCTCCCTTTTTTGTTTTTTTGTCTCGACTTTCCTGGTTCTACCAGATTCACCGGGTGACCCGCCATATACCTCAACCCTATTTTTCCCAAGTTTTTTTGCTTTGTACATCAGTTTATCGGCTCTATTGATCAATTGCGTGGCTGTTATATTTTCCAATCCATTATAACCAGCCACTCCTATGCTTACAGTAACATTTACAATGTCTTTCTTCCCCTCAACCTTCATTCTCAATTTACGTATATCTTTCAATATCCTGTCGGCCACATCAAATGCCTTCATTTGATCGGTTTCGGGTAAAATAGAAACAAATTCTTCTCCTCCATATCTATAAACGCTGTCTGTAGTCCTTAGTCCTGTCTGCATGATATTTACAATTTCAGTTATCACTTTATCCCCAAATACATGACCATAAATGTCATTAATTTTTTTAAAATCGTCTATATCACAAAAAAATACAACCATGTCGTGTCTGTATCTTTTTGATCGTTCGATCTCGACTTCAAGATTAACGTTACATGTTTCCTTATCATAAATACCCGTTCCTCCATCCGTAATAGCTTTTTCGGATATTTTATCCAGTTTGTTTTTTTCTATTATCCTGGGTTCGTTTAATTCGTTTTCCATATTCTTTAAGAAATCTAAGGTCGCTACTTCTATGCCAACATTCCTACCCAGCAGGCGAGATAAACTATCTTGATGATCCATGATCGAGTAATACATATCCTTGGCTTTACGGGCATTATTAATAACCTTGTGAGTAAGCGTGTAGATAATTTCCACACACGCTTCATCTTTCAGATTCTTCGAGATATTCCTGAAATATTCCCTATCATAAACTTCGATTTCAACATCATTAGATAATATTTTACCAATCTTGCTATCCATGCCGTCTTCTTTGCTCAATTGAGCTTCATGCTTTAAGTTTTTTACATTTTTTTCTTTTTTAGCCATATCTATACCCCTAATTCACTGTTTAGTTTTCATTTTTTTATTCAAATACTTTTTTGACTGCATGGCCGCCAGGAGGCCTATAACAGCATTCGACGCGCCAAGGGCTAAAGCAAAAGCCGCAAGAAACACCCCGCCGGTACAGGTTGCCATAGCAGTTGATGCCATACCGTCTTTGATGATAGCTTTCATCCCGCGCTGGACATCTTCTTCAGTTAAAGTCTCTTTTACTTGAAACCACATATTCCCGCCTCGTTATTAAAGTATATTCATTGACATTATACACTCTTCCCCTTCTTTTAGATATACCTCTTCGGCTAAAGGGATTGTTTCTAACCTAAATTTAAAGTTCACGTTTTGTTCACGTTTTTGTACGGTTTTTTTTATTTCAGGAGTGATGCTGTCTGATGTAAAGTGAGGATAAGTGATGTTGTATGTACTAGTGTTTTATAGGGGTTACAGCAAAAAATCCGACTTCGTGACTGAAATCGGCTTTCTGCTGAAACAACTGGTGGAGGTGCCGGGATTCGTTAGAAGGACATTTGTAACTCCTTTAACCACCTCTACCTACACACCTAAATGCTTATATACCTTATATTTACAATTCTGGTTATTTTAGGGGTTCCGCTTCGC
>JAVCDB010000040.1 GCA_030765205.1 Candidatus Aadella gelida
AAATATTGTAGTAGTAAATGATGCGTACACAAAAAACCACAAGGTAGAAAATTCTTGCCTTGTGGTCACAAAACTTTCACGCCTCATCTACTACCTCTTCACCGGACATTATACCTTAATACCCGGCCATGTCAATACAATAGTGGTTTTCCGCATCAAACCCAATCTTTTTTCGATTGCCCCACCCATTATGCCCTATTTGGGCAGTCCCGCTGACTTCTGAGGCAACCTAAATATAATCAGGTGATGCATATTTGGTGAATAAGCCTTTATCACTGCTAATAACTCTGCGTACAGGAATATGTTTCGGATGCGCGGCAGTATTCAGCCATGCCCAGGCATCATCAATCTCTTCAGCCTTAAAATAATGTGTCTCCGCCATAATGAAAACAGAATCAGCAAGTATCTCACTCATAACCTTCGTCCAGGAATGAGCTCCTACTATAGCTATATATTCAATACCTTTCACATGATTCTTGAGGAATTCGAACAATTCCCATTCTGACTTTACGTTTGCACCATGCATTTGATTAACGTCGATCAAAAGTCTGAGTTTATTGTTCGCCTGGCGGATAGCCTCTTCCATTTCAGGAAGAAAGCCCTGTATATCTTCGGTCGTAAATTTCCCATCTACAGAAAACCCAAGAATACTGGGATTTTTAGTCTCATATCTTTCTACACTCATATCATGCCTCCTAGGTTTTTGATAAAGACCGTCCATATATTATATAACCGTTACAAGATAAATTAAATATAAAATCAAAAAAAGTGAATATACAGGCCGAAGATCAGAGATCCTTCCTGCCGGAAGGCAGGCGTCGCTTTGCTCCTCAGGATGAGGGGTCGAAAACACCGCGACCCCTCATTATTTCTTATCGCTTACACTTTTTGTAGTATAATAATGCTCCATGAATATTCTCTTACTCGAACCATATTATACGGGCTCCCATAAAGCCTGGGCCGATGGACTTAAAAAATATAGTTCTCATAACATTAAGATCTTGTCTATGCCCGGAAGTTTTTGGAAATGGCGCATGCATGGCGGAGCTATAACTTTAGCCGAGAAATTCAGTAAATTGGATTTCTGTCCGGATCTTATCCTAGCAACGGACATGCTTAACTTGAGCAGTTTTTTAGCGCTTACGCGCGAAAAGACAGCGGGCATTCCTACGGCACTATACTTTCACGAAAACCAATTAACTTATCCCTGGTCCCCTATAGACAGAGACATAAAAAACAACCGCGATCACCATTACTCTTTCATAAACTATATTTCAGCGTATCTCGCGGATAAAGTATTCTTTAATTCAGGTTATCATAAAGACATTTTTCTTAAAGATCTGACGCGTTTCCTGAAAATGTTCCCCGACAACCAGGGCCTTAAAACAGTTGACGTAATAAGAAAGAAAAGCTATGTTCTTCACCTAGGGGTAGATCTTGCAAAACTATCCCGTAACAAACCAAAACCCGTGAAGAATAAGAAACCTTTGATACTTTGGAATCACAGGTGGGAACACGACAAAAATCCCGAAGACTTCGTTAACGCCTTGATATTATTAAAAAAGAAGAAAATAGATTTTGAAGTAGCTTTTCTGGGAGAATGTTTCAATAAGGTTCCGGAAACGTTTTTAAAAGCAAAAAAAGAGTTAAAGGCATCTATAGTACATTTTGGTTATGCGGAAGACCAGGCTGAATATATCAACTGGTTATGGAAGGCGGATATTATCCCGGTAACTTCTCATCACGATTTTTTCGGCGAGAGTATTGTCCAAGCGGTCCATTGCGAATGTATTCCCCTCCTGCCGAACCGTTTGTCCTATCCCGAAATTATACCTATCAAACAATATCCTGATAATTTCTATACAGATCAAGAAGATCTTATTAGAAAACTAGAAGATCTGATACTAAATCTTGACAGCTGCCCCTCTCCCAAAGAATCCGTCACCAGATTCGACTGGTCAAATATAATATCAAAGTATAATAAAAAACTGGATGGGTTCAAGAATCCATCCAGTTTTTGACAATTGACTATTGTCCTTTTTAATTCGGGTATCACCAGAAGTAGCTGGGGTTTAAACCCCAGCTACTTCTGGTGATACTATATCCTATTATCAAGGCGGGGCAACCCCGCCCCTACTACCTACTACGAACTACCCGTACAACTTATGGCGTTTATCTGCTATCTTTTTATCGGCTAGATATTCATCATATGTTGTATCGGCCCTGTCGATATACCCTTTGGGTGTAACCTCTATGATACGATTTGCTGCTGTTTGCACTAACTGATGGTCATGTGACGAAAAAAGAACAGTCCCTTTATATTTATCAAGCCCTTCATTCAATGACGCAATAGATTCCAGGTCCAGATGATTTGTGGGTTCATTTAGTATTAGAACATTGGCCATAACAAGCATCATGCGTGCCAACATACATCTTACCTTCTCTCCCCCGGAAAGAACATTAACTTTTTTAAAAACTTCATCACCCGAAAAAAGCATCCGTCCGAGAAATCCGCGTACAAAAGTCGACTCCGTATTATCTGTATACTGCATAAGCCAATCTATAAGCCCCATGTCAGTTTCAAAATAAACGGCATTATCTTTAGGATAGTATGCCTGTTTTGTAGACACGCCCCAACTGAACTGACCGCTATCCTGCTCGATCTCGTTCATGATAACCCGAAAAAGAACTGTCTTAGCAATATCATTTTGACCTACAAAAGCTATCTTGTCACCTTTAGCAACTACAATATTCAGATCCTTGAACATAACCTGACCATCAAGCGATTTAGAAAGACCTTCCATCTTTAAAATGTTTTTACCGGAATCGCGTTCCTGATCAAAATTGATATACGGATATTTTCTTGAAGATGGTTTAATATCTTCAAGCGTGAGCTTCTCCAATATCTTTTTCCGGCTGGTAGCCTGTTTTGCTTTAGATGCATTAGCGCTGAACCTCTTGATAAAATTCTGCAACTCTTGACGTTTTTCCAATATCTTTTTGTTGCCTTGATTTCGCTGCTCGAGTATGAGCTGGCTTGACTCCTTCCAAAAAGAATAATTCCCGGCAAAAAGTTGTATCTTCCCATAATCGATATCCGCGATATGTGTACATACTTTATTAAGAAAATGCCTGTCATGAGAAACAACAATAGATGTATTCTGGAAATTACATAAGAATCCTTCGAGCCAGACACAAGTTTCTACATCAAGATGGTTTGTAGGCTCATCGAGCAGAAGAATATCCGGATTACCGAATAGCGCCTGTGCTAAAAGTACTCGTACTTTTTGCCAACCCTCAAGCTGTTTCATCTCAACATCAAGCAGTTCTTGAGATATTCCAACATTACTTAACAGTTTTGCCGCATCAGCTTCGGCATTCCATCCATCAAGTTCAGTAAACTCCCCCTCAAGTGCGGATACCCTCATCCCGTCATCATCAGAAAAATCTTCTTTTGAGTAAATCTCATCTTTCTCGGCCATTATTTCATGCAGACGTTTATGACCCATCATAACCGTAAGAAGTACCGTATGTTCATCAAAAGCAAACTGATCCTGCTTTAAGACAGATATCCTTTTCCCCGGGGTCACAGAGACGTCTCCGGACGTGGTCTCCAGGTCACCTGAGAGTATCTTCAAAAATGTAGATTTTCCCGATCCGTTTGCACCGATCAATCCGTAACAATTACCCTGCGCAAACGTAATGTTTACTTTAGAAAAAAGTTTATGTTTTCCGAATTGAAGCGATACACCATTGGCTGTTATCATGTTCTTCCTCGCGTTTTTATCATAATATTCCTATATACAGAAGCTAGAGGATACAAAATCTCGGCACTTTTGTAAAGGATAAAGCGTTCGTAGTTCGTAGCCGGGGTTTAAACCCCGGCTACAATTGTGGACAACTTTTAGCCTTTCAACTAATAGCATATTAGTCAAACAATCGTTCACTATTCACTGATCAAACCTTTCCCTATACCCGCATTTCCGGCAAAGCGGTTCAACCACTTTTCTTTCTGAAAATCCTTTATAGAGATCCCTGGCTCTTTTTCCTTCTATGATCTCTTTGAAGCTGGCTTCATTTATATTCCCCAGATCAATTGTTCCTTCATTATCCAGACAACACGGAACTACGGTTCCGTCTGCAAGGATGGCAATCTGTTGCCTAAGACCCAAACAAAACCCTTCCTCACCTAGATCCGATATATCTTTATCCGGCCAATCAAAAAAAGACCGCTGACTAACATAAACATTATCCTTAAGTTTAAAACCGTTTCCGATGAACAGGGTCTCCTTTATGCCGCCTGAGACTTTAAAGAAATTTTCAAGCCTCCCTAAAATATACGAATTTTTACCTGTTTCCTGTACCCTTTGGTTAGAATTCTGCGTATCATCTATTTCCATATTCCACAACCTAAAACAAACGATCATTTTGGAAGACGGGCCCAGTTCTGTAATAAAATTAAAAACTTCATCAAGACATTCGTCTATATCTTTTATAGGCGTTTTTTCATCGAACCTATTTAATGAAAAATTTATAGATCTGATAGCGGGTTTTGACAAAAGTATATCCTTTGCCTCTTTGATCAAAGTGCCATTCGTAGTAATGTTTACCTCAAGAGCCCTCTCTCCGCATAGATCCAAAAAAGTGTCTATATCAGGATGCAGGAGAGGCTCTCCCATCACATGAAAGTAAAGATGCCGGGAATACCCCTTCACTTCATCAATGATCTTCTCAAACAGATCTCTCCCCATAAACTCCGGTTCCCGTGAAGTTTTAGGACATGCTCTGCAGCTAGCATTACATACATTAGTGATCTCAATATATATTCTTTTAAATTTTTTCATTGCGAATAAACAGCAATAGGGCACCCATTAAGAGTGCCCTATATTATACCTATTTTAGAATTACAAGAACTGTCTTCTTTTTACATAAAACTGTTTGCAGATTGAATTTTCGGAATATTATCCTCAACCTGTTTAGCGGGGATACCATCAACCTTATCTTCCCAGAACATCGGTCTTAAATGAACATTACAAAAATCTTCATGGTTATACATACTGAGGATACTACTACATTTCGGATACTTACATTTTCGGTGTCTGGGGGAAGTTTTAATCTGCATAATGTCTATCCTTCGCAGGGCCTGCCCCGCTACTTGTATTTAAAAGATTTTTTCTTCAAAAAAACACACAATCAACAAAATTCATATTATTTTTAATCATTATACTCTTATAATGCTATAAAAGATACGTAAATTATGGTTAACTCGGGATTCGTGACCCGGGACTTGTGGCTCGTAAACTGTGAGTAGTAAACAGTGAACAGTAAATAGTTGCCAATTGTTCACAATTGTAGCCGGGGTTTAAACCCCGGCTACAAACTACAGACTGCGCCGAAACACGGAGGTTTCACTGCACTTTGCTTGTGGAATCTGTAAGTAGATCTAAAGTGGTTTAACACGGTTTCGACACACCTCGCAAGGCCGACGCGGCAATCTATAGTCAATTGTCAATAGTCTAACATCTACCTTCTATCTTTATAGTCTCTACTATTAAACTTCCTCTCTTTTCCTTGACTTCTTTCTGCTATTTCTAAATAATAGTTCTATGAAGAAAACTTTAAAAACGATAGTCTTGCTTGTCTTTATTTCCGCTGCGCTTAATTCCGGACTATTACTAGCAGAAGACTATACTTATGACGATCCCTATTTTTCTTTTGAAAGATTCCTTCCTGCAATGCTTACGCTTGAGAATGTTCCGGAACAGAGCGGACCTCAAGGGGAAATAAATAAATTCGCAAAATCCTTTAGCGACGGCCTTTACGCCCTTACAGCAGAGGAATACCCTTTAGCCTTACACAAATTGCTCGAGGCACGCACAATCTGGCCGGAATACTTTGGGACAGATTTTCTAATAGCACTTGTTTATGAAGGCCGGGGAGATCCTCGCTCGGCGGCCAGATACTATAAAAGCTACTTACATAAATTAAAAACTTTAGAGGCAGGAGAATATCCGATCTCTGGAAGAATGATACAAAGTATAACTACAAGCGAAGCGGACAGTTACGACATAGCAGACGAATTAATAAGATCTCGTCTTACTTCACAAGGGATAGATCTAAAAGACGTAACCATTCCTCTTTCCCTTCCTCCGCACATCTTTCTATTTACATCCCTTATGGCGCTAAGCCTGCTGATCTATATGATCATCCACTATTTTATAAAACCATATATAAAACAACAAAAGAAAATAAATACTCTCCCCAGCGAAGGATACTGGATCTGCAAAAACTGCGGCACACCAAGCCTACTTCTAAGAAAAGAATGCGAAGAGTGCGGACGGTTGGGATAGAAGGTAGATGTTAGACTATTGACAATTGACCATTGACTATAGATTGACTGATCCTTCTTCGCTGTCATTCCGGCCGAACGAACCGAAGGTGAGGAAGCGGAGGAATCTGGAGGCTATTCAAGATTCCTCGATTTCGTCTGCTTGCAGCAGACTACACTCGGGATGACAGGAGATAAACGGTTTAAAGAGTCAGGGTTGTCTGGTACGACATTGGAGTGTCAGTTCACGATTTTCGATTGAATTTTTACTGGTGACTAGGAAACTGGCTACTGGAAACTAGTCTTCTCGTATCGGTCATTCTCCGTCAATAGTCTATAGTCAATGGTCAATTGTCTACCCCAAATACCCCTTTATAGTTTCCATAAAGATATTCGCATAATTTTTTACTTTTCTATCTCCGACCCCGTATATCTGACCAAAGTCATCTACTGTCACCGGTTTCACGGCAGCCATATGTTTCAAAGATTTATCCCCGAAAATAATATATGCGGGCACCCGTTCTTTTTGAGCAAGCTCTGTACGCAAACTTCTGAGAAGCTGAAATAGCTCCTCATCTACGCCTTCCCATTCTTTTTCTTTTTGCGCTTTACGTTTTTTCTCGCTTTTCTTTTTCTTGGCGAAGGCGATCGGTTTAGCTAGGGTAGGTATTATTTCTCCCGCTAGAACCATATGCCCAGTGCTCGTCACAGAAAGCGTCGAGAACTCTTCTTCTCTTTCAAGAAATCCCTGCCCAACCATCTGCTCTATCATATACCTTATAAAGGCCAATGTTGAAGACTCCATACTTCCAAACCCTTCAAGATGTTGCTGCCCGAGACGCAAAATCTTCTCGGTCATACTTCCTTTTAACACATTCGCTATATGCCCCGCGCCAAACCCGTAAGTCTTTCCTTCTCTGACATTATTTATACACAATATTATTGCCTGACCGATAAGTGCCGCATCTTCCACCATATCAAGCTCTTTCAAGCAATAATCACACGCACCGCAATTCTCTTTCTCATATTTCTGCCCAAAATAATTTACTAAAACTTTATGCCGGCACTGCGCGCGGGAACAAAAATTATATATTGCTTTTAGTTTATCCATAGGAATTTCTTGTTCCGAAACTTTCTCAATGAAATAACTCCATGTACGATAATCCATTCCCCCATATAACATATAACAAGCCGACTCAAGTCCATCACGTCCGGCACGTCCTGTTTCCTGATGATAATGCTCAATACTTTTAGGCATAGTAGCATGAAGAATGAACCGTATATTCGACCGATCTATCCCCATACCAAAAGCAACTGTAGCCACAATAATATCCACTTCTTCTCGTGCGAACATATCTTGATTATCATGCCGCACTTTATCAGGAAGTCCCGCATGATACGGAAGATTTTTATATCCCATCTTATTAAGTTTCTCGGAGACAGAATCTACATCTTTCCGCCGGAGACAATAAATGATTCCCGGTTCGTTTTCATGTTTCCTCAAAACATCTACTACCTGTGTCATCATATTTGTGCGCTGTTCGACGCGGTAAGTAAGATTGTCTCTATCAATATGTCCTATATGCTCATCAGGCGCGGTCCATTTTAGCTGTTCAACAATATCCCTCTGAACAGCTTTTGTAGCAGTAGCCGTAAAAGCATGTATATTCGATACATTGAAAAGCTCTTTTATCATCCAAAGATTACGATAATCCGACCTGAAATCATGTCCCCAATGACTAATGCAATGCGCTTCATCAATAACAAAGAAAGAAAGTTTAACCGACCTTAATAGGTCGACCATCTCTTCATTCTGTATCCTTTCAGGCGCAATGTATAAAAGTTTCACGCCGCCATCTCTTATCTCTTCTATCACTGCGTTCTGTTGACTAACAAGCATCCCCGAATTCAAACATCTTGCCTCGATCCCTTTATCCCGAAGATCGTCCACCTGATCTTTCATCAGAGATATTAATGGAGAAACAACAACCGCCAGACCGTCAGTCAATAAAGCCGGTAACTGAAAACAAAGCGATTTCCCTCCCCCGGTAGGCATAACAGTCAGACTTTCTCTGCCCTCCAGAACGGACCTCATCACCTCAGCCTGAAACGGCCAAAGAGATGTATATCCCCAATACTGTTTCAGCGTATCAATAATTTGTTGTTCGTTATACTTTTTCATAATTAGAAATTAAATGGTTAATAATCGAAAAGTTAATTTGCACAGTGCATAGCGCATGGTTCATGGTGAACGACTACCCGTTTTAAAAGTTCAAAAGTTTAAAAAGTCGAAAGATCCGTTTACCCGAGTACTTGTCTCTTCGAAGCTGTACCATCTTTTTAATTTTATACCTGTCCCACAAAAAGAACAAGCTTGTTTTGTTTTTCTTAATAAATTTAAGTCAGTTATCCACAATAGTAGCCGGGGTTTAAACCCCGGCTACGCTTAATCTTGATCAATTAAAATCAGATATCCGATAGAATGAGAACACTTCTCACCTTTTCTCTTTAACTTTCTTATAGGCTTTTGGTGTACGAATACGAGCTATCCGCCGCGGTGATCCATATTGTAATGCTCAATAAACAAACAAGAACATATTTCAGTGAAAATCTGACATATCACCCTTTCTCCTTAAAAACGTCTTCAAAAAAACTACGCTCTTAATCCTCTCGCTTAAACGAAAATTTAGGCTTTATTTTTACTGAGCTTCCATCGACCTCAAGTACCGGGTATGCTAAAAAATTTATGGGTCCTGATTTCGGTCCCGGGTCTAATACCAGGTCGCGCCCGCGGCTTAATTCTAGACGGTTTGCGGGATGATGGCCAAAATAATACGTTGATAGGCTTGTGTATTTATCGGCTTCTGAGATATCTATGGGCCACCATTTTCCGTCAGCATAAAACTCTACCCAGCAGTGATACCCGTCAACGCCCGCGTCATTACGGCCCGAAGGGATCGCCGCGCCTATAGCAAACCTTGCGGGGATACCTACGCTACGTGCCAAAGATATAAAATAAGAATGATAATCCGTACAGTTACCCGTACCTATGTCACACGCGTAAACAGCGTCACCTTTACCCCATCCTTCTCCGTGTTTAATATATTTTATCTTATCGATAACATGATCGTAAAGCGCACGTGCACGGACAAGATCACCTTTTTTACCGGCTACGATATCTTCGGCTATATCTTGGAATTTTTCGTTGGTGGGGACTAACTGATCCGGTTCAAGACTTTTTTGCCAATCTTCGGTTTTGGAACGATATCCGGATTTTTCGAGACGTTTGACTTTGTACGTAATATCAACGGTTTTTTCACTATCTTCCGGACCTAACTCAAAATAAAGGATTTTGTTACCATGTTTAGTCTCGTCTAATACACGATATTCTTTAGGTGAGTCAATATTTGTCATTTCAACGGTTTGGAACTCATCTGTTTGAGGTAATGGGATCCACATCCGAGCAACATCCGTAAAAATAGGAAGTTTAGCGATATAGAAGAACTCGAATTCGTCGGTACCTTTGATGACACCTAAAAGTTCCGGTCTTGCGCCTTCTACGGGAACTTTGTCCCATCCGCCTTCTGCATTCTGTTCCCAAGTATAAAAAGGTATGCCGTTAAGTTTATGCAGAGTGGTCTCGGTTACGGTCATGTTCCCGGGATCGCCTGAAAGAAAGAAATCTACGTCGTATACATCACCGTCGGTATTGACCAGGTCCACACAAGCGAAATGCCTACCCGGCCCGAGTGTCGCCAAATATTCCGTATGTACACGCACAAGTTTGAATAGATATTCGGTACCGCCTGAAATAAGTCTAAAATATCCTCCGCCCAGATTAGACTGATCTTCAATATACGTTTCTATCCCGGTTTGTATGTCGCCGGTTACCACGTTAGGTATGGCAGCCGTTGATATTTCCGAAAACATAAAGCATAATACTATGCTCGTTATCACCATCCGTTTTCTGGACATAATAATCCCTTCTATTTTTTTTCAATCTTCTGACGTTATGCTTCCTTTCAACTATTATGTTGTAGGATGATCTGCTTCCGGATGTTCCGTTCCAGTAAGATTCTCGGCTTTTTTTGTCGCACAAGCTAAACAGTCTTCTGACGTACATCCTTCACATTCCGCAATAGTAGCGGCCTTTTCAGTTGTTTTTGCTGTACAAACCGCGCAATCTTTTGACGTGCATCCCGTGCATGCTGCAACACTGGCTACGGTTGTTGCTGCCGGGTGTTCTACTGCTTTGGCTACTGCTGTTTTTGGATGTTCAGTTGGATGCTCGGCTGCAGATATCCCTGCAAACCCTATACCTAGCACCAGAACAATAAGCATACATGTTAATACTTTTTTCATCCTTGCCTCCTTATGTATCTGATTGATACGTTCAGATCTTTGTATCATTGTATTATACTCTCACAGCTAGTTCTGTAAAGATTATTAAGATTATCGGTAAGTTTTATTCGGAAGGGATTTTTTATCTTAAAATGTGGTCATTTCTCTGACTTTCGGGATTATCGTTGCCTATAGAACATGTTGGGACTTCCCAAAAAGCGCCGATCTCGTATTTCCCGCCTTCAGGACAAATCGGTTTTTTATTACAATAGGCCGGGACGAGATCTCGGAGGAACCTGGAAAGTCTGCAAATTAACCGAGAAAAGTATAAGAGTAACCGGATATACTGCTACGGCTAACCCGAGAAGGAAGAACAAGATCATCTTGATTATATCGCTTTTTTGATTATCTTCGCCAGATCCGCCGGTTCCCCGTCGCCGTCTTATCCTGCGAAAGACGACACGAATAGTGTAATAGACAACGTATACAAGACTTATTACAGTCATGTATATGTACAATATCACGGATAATATCGCACGATACTTTTCAGGATCAGTTACTCCCGGTCTTGGCCGGATTATGCTCGGGATAAAAACCATACCTAAAAGCATTAAAAAGAGGAATAGTAAGATTAGAGTACTATTTTACGGATCTTCATAATTAAATGCTCTTTATAAGGGGCGACCCTTGCGGTCGCCCCTTATCTAACACATCTCTTATCCTTTCATGATAGTTAACGCTACATACGGAACAATATTAAGAAAGAATACGGCTGCTCTGAAGAACGTTGTCCCGAAATAATGTATCTCATCAAACTTTTCTACCGAGATCTTGTAAAATTTACTATGTATTTTGTAGACAAGATTATGTAATACAGTGGTCCCCAAAAACCACCATATAAGCAATCCCAGGTTGATCACAGAACACCAGCCTAGCATTATGCGTAATGTTTCAATCGGCATTTGATACCTCCTTGTTTCCCTCAAGCATACCATCCCTTAAAATTTTAGCAAAGAAATGGTACCTTAAAAGGGTTCAGTTCTGATCTAAACAGGTATTATTCATCACACTTTCCCTTTTTCTTTGTTTCGGGTTTATCTTCATCTTTCCCGAATTTAACCCTGCCCGCTAAAACGCACCCCTCCGCGCCGGGTTTGCATTCTTTTTTCCGTAATTCACAAAAGTCATTATCCTGATGAGGGCAAGTCCAGCTCATATTTTTATTTTTGTTTGAGTATACTCAACGTACGTTTTAATTATGCCCTTTTAAATAAGAAATTTTACCGGTACTCCACCGGATTTATTCCCCGTCCCGGACCTTTATACCTGCGATATCTTTTTACGTCGCTGCTCCCCTTGTCGACAAGTACCGCGCTTACTGGACATAGGTTGTAACATTTCATGCAGAGGATACAGTCCGTTCCGGAAACCGCACCTTTGTCTTCATCTATGGTTATGTTATTTTGCGGGCACACGCGGTAGCAGAGTCCGCATCTTGTGCATTTATTACTATCGCACATGAAGAATTTCTTAGCATAATTAGTGAAGGCTTCTAAACCCATACGCTGAAACCAACCGAAGAATCTGGAGAAAGGAGAAGTCCCGTCATTTTTTCTTTTTCCCTCAAGAACTGAGGAACAAAGTTCTTTCAGGCGGGACTCTGCTTCGGCGAATAGCTTATCCTGCTTGTCTTTGTCCGGAACTTTCCATAGATTCCATCCGGGTATATTTATGTTTATGGGCATGGTAAGGTGGTCCACATAGAATGCGTCATACCCTTTCTTTTTAAGGATCTTCTTCCAGTGCATTCCGGTATCCCCCGTAAAAACGGCGCAGTCCCCTACAAGAAAGATTTTCTTCCCGCCCCCGTCTTTCATTTGATTCATTTTTTCTCTAATGGAGTCGGGTATATCCGATCCCCATACGGGATAGAATACACCTATCATATCGCAGTTTTCGGCGAACTACGGGCCCGCCTTGACAGATTCGAAGAGGTTAACAGTATGCCCCTTCTCTTCGATAATTTTCTTGGCTTCCTGAACTAGCCAGAGCGTATTGCCTGTTGACGTGAAGTACAAAAGATTAATAATCATTTTTGTCTCCCTCCTTCTCGTTTCTGATCTCTACTAACCCTTTATAGCCTTTTCAAGCGCTTCCTCATAATACTTGTTGATCTCGTTTTGAACTTTACCCGATAAATAATTTTTACTCCGAGATTCGGACGCGCCATATTTCTTCTTTCGTTTTCTTTTTAAAAATTCCGGTCTTTCGACTTTTACTCCATATACTTTACACCCATTAGCCACTTTCCCGTCTCCGGAAACAACAACAACGTCAGATGCTTTTGAAGTTTTACTCACTATAGATATTATCCTGTCATCCGCCTCTTCCTTTGACCCGGTGAAAACACATTCCACGCCCCAGAGCTTTGACCCCTCAAAATTAACAACTCCATCCTGCCCGTCGTAAACAATACAGATCTTCCCGTTAAATCCGTTGCCTTGCTTCCAATTGATCATGAAATTAAGAAGTCCTCTCCTGGCCTCACAAAGCCCGCTCTTGATCTTATCGGAAAGCTCCGGCAACTCGTAAATAACATTATAGGCGTCTAATATTAACAATTTCATATATACCTTTGTCGTATCTTTTATCTGCTGTTATAGCCATTTTTTTCTTCTGAAATATACAAGCATTCCTATGGCAATAACTCCCATTATTCCCAAGGCAAATATATATCCAAACGGCCATCCCAATTCAGGCATGTTGAATTTAGAAACAGAGGGATCGAAATTCATCCCGTATATACCCGCTACGAACGTAATAGGGATGAATATTGTCGCTATAATTGTAAGCACCTTCATTACCTCATTCATCCTATTGCTTATACTTGACATATAAATATCCAAAAGACCCGAAACCGTATCTCTAAAGGATTCAATCGTGTCAATTACCTGAATAGTATGATCATAAACATCCCTGAAATACATCAGAGTTTTTTTCTGGATTAAAGGAGTTTCATTCTTTTCTATGCCGCTTATAACTTCCCTTAATGGCCATACGGTTTTTCTGAGAAAAATAATGTCCCTTTTAAGCCCGTGTATTGTCTGAAGATTCTCAGGCGTCGGATTATTTATAAGACCATTTTCCATGCCTTCTATCTTTTCGGAAATATTCTCCATTACGACAAAATAATTATCTACAACCGCGTCTATGATCGTATAAGCCAGATAATCTGTTCCCATATTTCTTATCCTGCCTTTTGCTTTCCTAATACGTTCTCTGACTCCATCAAAAACATCCCCTTCTTTTTCCTGAAAAGTGATAACAAAATTTTTCGCCAGGATAAGGCTTACTTGTTCGGAAACAATATCGTTTTTTGACTCGTCAAAGTAGATCATTTTTAAGACGATGAATATATAATTGTCAGAATCTTCCATTTTAGGACGCTGACCTGTGTTTACAATATCCTCAAGCACTAATTGATGAATGTCAAACTTTCCTCCGAGTTCCTGTATAAGCTCTATATCCTGAAGACCATTAACATTTATCCAGGTAATAGTATTTGTCCCTTTGTAACCGAAATATTCTTCAATATTTTTAACTCCCTTTTCCTCAAAATGTTCCTTACCGTAATCAATAACTGTAATATTAGGTTTTTCAGCCCTTTTTTCGCCAACATAAACAAGGGTGCCCGGTACTTGTCCTGCTGTCTTTGACTGTTTTTTTATTAGCTTCGACATCATTATCTCCTTCTCTGCCTTTACAGACCTATTGCCTTTATCTCTTTATGGGTCAAGGCATTGTTAAGCGTTATTTTTTTGTCTGAAAATGAAATATACGTTGGGTCGACGTCATCTACCCAGGAACCGCAGTTAGCATATATTCCCTTCTCCACTTTGTTAAGTTGCGCTCTATGAGTATGCCCGAATATAACTATTTTAGCACCCTTTTGTATATGGTTTTTCACCGCATCTTCAAACTCCCCGAAATGTCCTCCATTAATAAGGTATTCTTTTGAAGACGGAGTCATTTTGTTTCTAATTATTGCCGCCTCTCGAAGAAACTCTTCTGTTTTTTCAACTTTACTCTTTAGCCATACATCTATGTCCGGATTTACAATGCGTTCCATTCCTGCTATTAATACACTAAAATATTTTCCTAACGGCCGCTTTAAAGACCGCATTGGGTTTGTGTATCTATTGAAGATATCATATTGGTTCCCGTGTTCGCAAATAAGTTTGTCTTTTTCATCTCGGTATTCTTTTTGTATTCCTATTCCCGATCCAACAAGTCTTATAAAAGGTATGTAATCGTGATTTCCAACGACATAAGTGACCTTTATTTGCCTTGAAAGCGTTAATAATTTATTTACAACCTCCCTATGACAAAAAATTATTCTATCAAGTTTGGCCTGCCATAACTCAAACAGATCTCCCGCGATTATAAGTTCTTCGGATTCTTTTTCAACAAAATCCAAAAAAGACAACAATTCTTTATCTCGATGAAAATCTTCGGTCTTAGACCCATCTCCCAAGTGAATATCGCTTATGAATATCTTTTTAACTTTGGCCATTCGTTTAAACCTATACCTCTATTTTTTCCATAGGCTGCTCGCAACAAACCAGTTCTCCTTCACCGGCCTTCGTTACGGTTACCTCATTGCCGCAAACATTACATTTATAATTCTCTCCTGCTTTTTCTACCTTCATTTTAATCCTCCTTTTTTATTTACCCCAAAAATCATCTGCTTCATTTTCCATCTTATCAAGTCGAGTATAGTAATCAGGGAATTCATTAAGATGAGCAAGCGCGATCTTACCTGTAGAGAGAGGATCGTTGTCCGTAACATTCGTTATCGGGTCACAGACCCCGTGTTCGAGTTCAACATCCATCCCTCGCCTGAATTGTTCTACATCAAATTTATCCCACTTTATCCCCAGCTTCTCTCCTATCTTTTTAGCTTCGTTAGAACTAAAAACTTTTTTGCTACTCATAAAACCTCCTAATTAATTTACGTTCATGAATAACGCACGGAAACAATAAGGTCCCCCTTATGATCACATGTTGGACACATCTTCCCAATACCTTTTAGCCTTAATTTTTGTCCGTTCTTTGTTCCTTTATTAATATTCAAAGTGATTGTTCTCCCATCACTCATCCTGACTTTCACTTCACCACCGCTACGCACTATATTTTGAGGTATGCTTATCTCCGCATATGTATCTGTGTCATATTTTTCCTGTCCCCCTGTATCCGTAAAATGATATACCGTGTGAGCTCCTGTTCCTTCTGACCCCTTAAATCCTTGAAAAATATCAGACAAGTCATCAAAAGAAAAATATCGACTATATCCTCTTGTTTTTTGGCCTCCCGTTGCCTGGCCAAAATGATTCATCAGGTCACTGAAATCAAATCCCGACTGCGAGGCAAAATCTCCTGATCCGGGACCGCTCCTAAAAGCATAGTCTCCTTTTTTGTAGTCATCATATTCTTTTTTGCGCTTTTCGTCTCCCAGAACATAATATGCCGCAGCAACTTCTTTAAACTTCTCTTCACATTCTTTTTTCTTATCTTCCGGACACTTATCAGGATGATATTTAAGCGCCAGTTTCCTATATGCCGCTTTTATCTCGCTAAGGGAAGATCCCTTCTTAACTCCCAATACAGCATAATAATCTTTTTCGTCCATTTCCTTTTATCTCCGTATTTAAATTATGAAATTCTTATTTTCTTTGGACTATCCACCATGTAACCGTTATCTATCGTGCTTATGCGCATAAGCTCCGACCCAACCGACAATAATCCCCGTGATTAATGTCCCTATAATCACCGTTGCTCTACTGGTGCTGAATGACCATAGAAGAAGTTGGATCTTAACAGTTTCGTGATTTTGTAAAATAAAAACCAACAAAAGAAACACTAACCCAAGCATAACAGACCATTGCCATTTCATGATATAATCCTTTTTTCCCTTTGAGTACTAAGTGGTACCGCCTCTATTTTTATATACTCCGCTTCGCAATACTTTACTGATCTTTTCAAGCCACTGCACTACTGTCAGGACAGATACCGCAACTATACACATTACCAGCGCCTTTCCGGAGTATCCCAAGCCCTATAGAAGCGCCCAAGCTGGCCAATAACCATACCACGGCCGCTGAGGTCACACCCGAGACGATATCCCCTTTTGTCATTATTACACCCGCTCCAAGAAAGCCCACACCGGTAACAAGTTGTCCCAATACTCTCGCAGCACTATTGTCTCCTCCGAGATCAAGTCCGAGGGTTATGAAAAACATTGTAGACATTCATATTAATATACTTGTCCTTATACCTACGGGTTTCCCTTTCAGCTGTCTTTCCAGTCCAATGAGAAAACCACAGATAATAGAAAAGAGTATTTTCGTCCATAAAACCATATCCAGTAATTCTTCCAGAATATCCCCTCTTTTTCCCGTCTTTTACTTTATCTTTTCAAAATTGGTCCGGGCATCTTCGAGATCGTAACCTTCAAGCATATTCATTTCCTTAACTCTTCCCGAAAAATACCTGATAATAAAATAGTTCTCATCATCAATTCTGTATAAAGCTTTTTTCTTTTTAATGGGCAAAAATCCTCCGGTTAAAGGTTCCTCCATGGTCGGCGCTCCGTATTTCTCATTAATGACCTTCTCATGTGCCCCCATTTTGATCTGAAAATGTTCCATCTCAGCCACACATGTCACAGTGAGGGCTATCAGGATCATACCTGTACAGGCGCCAATAAATATTTTGTTCATCGTTCCTCCTCATTTTTATCTATATTTCGTACCCTTTCATTTTATTTATTTTATTCCGGATGTTCAAGCAAATAATAAAGTAT
>JAVCDB010000035.1 GCA_030765205.1 Candidatus Aadella gelida
CAAAATTCAAAGCGAAAGTATACATATTGAGCAAAGAGGAAGGCGGGAGACACACCCCGTTTTTCAACGGATACAGACCGCAGTTTTATATCAGAACAACGGATGTAACTGGAGTTGCGACATTACCGAAAGGCACAGAGATGGTAATGCCTGGCGATAATGTAGAGCTGGAGGTTGAACTGATATCACCGGTAGCGCTAGAGAAAGAATTAAGATTTGCAATAAGAGAAGGCGGACATACAGTAGGTGCGGGAGTTATGTCTGAAATAGTTGAATAGTTAAGGGTAAACAGTGAACAAAGAACAGTTCACTAATAAACGAGGAAAAAATGGCAAAGAAAAAAGGGGCCACAGAGATAATCTCGCTCCAATGTCAAGACTGCAAGAGGCGGAATTATTCTACTGTAAAGAATAAGAGGAACAATCCCGAGAGACTTGAGAGAAAGAAGTATTGCAGCTTTGACAGAAAACATACTGCGCATAAGGAAACTAAATAATAAGGTGGAAGGTAGATGGAGAATGGTGGATTTTATTTTTGTACTGTTCACTGTTCACAGATCACTGTTCACTTTTATAGGAGAGTAGCTCAATTGGCAGAGCACCGGTCTCCAAAACCGGTTGTTGCAGGTTCGAGGCCTGTCTCTCCTGCCAGAAGTAAATAGTCGGGAGTTCTACGTTGATAGAGAAAAGGGGTTACATAATAGAGGTAGAGATTACGAACAATGAACTGCCAACTACGAACTAATAGGAATTAAATAAAGCGAGGAAAACATGGCGAGCATAGTAACATTTTTTGGTCAGGTCAAGATTGAGATGAAAAAGGTTTCTTGGCCCTCTAGGAGCGAACTTATTAGTTCGACTATTGTGGTGCTACTGTCAACCCTTGCGCTTGCCGTATACATAGGCGTATGTGACTTAGTACTGTCAAGATTCGTTAACTTCCTTATAAGAGGTGTTTTGTAATGGTAATGAAATGGTATGTGGTACACACTTTAACTGGGAAAGAGTATGTTGTCAAAAAGGCTTTGGAAAAACAGTTAGAGGACGACCCTAAAAAGAGTAAGTTTGTTAAAACAATTCTTATTCCTACTGAAAAGGTCGCAGAAATAAGAGAGGGCGAGAAAAGGATATCAGAGAGGAAATTTTTTCCGGGATATATACTTATTGAAATGGAGCTTAACGATATAAGCTGGTATCTTGTTAAAAACACTTCCGGAGTATCTGGATTTGTAGGGACTAGAACGAGGCCGGTTCCGTTGGTCGAAGAAGAAGTTAAAGAGATACTTGAACAGACGAAAGAAGCGAAAGCTAAACCTGTTCCGAAAATATTGTTCAAGAGCGGAGAGGCTGTAAGAGTGAAAGAAGGTCCGTTCAAGAATTTTACCGGTACGATAGAAGAAACCAATTCGGAAAAAGGAAAAATGAAGGTTATGATATCCATTTTTGGTAGGCCGACCCCCGTAGAACTAGAGGTATGGCAGGTGGAGAAGCTCTAAAAGAAAATGATAGTGGACGATAGGCCAATATAATTTAAAGGAAGAAAACATGGCAAAAAAAGTAAAAGCGTTAATAAAATTGCATTGTCCTGGAGGACAGGCTAATCCAGCACCTCCGGTGGGACCGGCTCTTGGGCAGCATGGTATTCCCATAATGGATTTTTGTAAACAGTTTAACGATCAGACAAAAGATAGGCAGGGATTGACTCTGCCGGTTGTGATAAGTTTGTATGAGGATAGAACGTTCTCTTTTATTGTGAAGAGTCCTCCTGCAAGTGTTCTTTTGAAAAAGGCTGCCGGGATAGCTAAAGCAAGCGGAAATCCAAAAGCTGAAAAAGTGGGAAAAGTCACGGTGGATCAAGTCAAAGAGATAGCAAAAACGAAAATGCAGGATCTTAATGCGACTGACATGGAAAGTGCCATAAAGATAATCGCGGGATCTGCAAGAAGTATGGGAATTGAAGTCGAATAAGCAAATACTTTATGGTCCTGTAAGGAACATAAAGTATATTGCGAATTCGATCCCGAGTGAACACGAGCCAAGCGAGTGGGAACCGAAGGATCCCGAATGAAAAAGATTGCCGCGTCCGCCTTTGGCGGACTCGCAATGACGGTTGGGGATGGAGCGAAGCGAGGGATCTCAAGAAAAGATAAAGATATATAAATTGAATAACGTCGAAAAAATGGCATAAGGTGTAATCGGAGAAGGAAATAATGACAAAGCTTACGAAAAGACAAAAATCTATAAAAGAGATGGGTTTGGAGAAAAAAGAATATGATCTGGCCGAGGCGGTCTCTTTGCTGAAAAAGGTACCAGTAACAAAGTTTGATCAGACGGTTGAAGTGACTATGAAACTTAAGTTGGAACAGGCATCCAACCCTATTCGTGGTACCGTAAGTATGCCGCACGGAACCGGAAAAAAGACACGCATAGCTGTTTTTTGTAAAGGAGAACTTGAGAAGAAAGCTACTGAAGCAGGTGCGGATTTTGTGGGAAGCGATGATCTTATGAAGAAAGTTGCCGATGGATGGTGTGATTTTGATGTAGCCGTTACTACTCCTGATCTTATGAGAGATCTTGCTAAATTGGGAAAAGTATTGGGTCCCAGGGGACTAATGCCCAACCCTAAGTCAGGAACTGTTACTACCGAGATAGAGAAGATCGTTAAGGAGCTTAAGGCCGGGAAAATAGAGTACAGGATGGATAAACAGTCAGGAATAAAAGGCCCTGTCGGAAAATTATCTTTTGATGAAGCGGCTTTGGTCGAGAATATTAATTCGTTTATACATGCAGTATTGGGAAGCAGCAATAAACTGCAGAAAGTGCAGAATGTTAAATCCATTGCTATCACTTCGACAATGGGTCCCGGGATAAAACTGGATATAAATCAGTTCAGACAGTGATTAATTGTGGATAGTATTTGGTGAATAGTCATATATATAGGAAAGGGATGCAGTTATGGTTGAAAAATACGGAAAAAAAACAAAAGAACTTATGATCGGAGAACTGAAGGATGTCTTTTCTGAGAATAAAGGGTTTATTCTTTCCAGCATCGATAACATTAAAGCTTCGGATATGGATAAGCTAAGAAAGAAAATGCGTCAGTCGGGGACGAAGTATATGGTCCTGAAGAATCGTCTGGCCGAAATAGCCCTTAAGGATGCCGGGATAAAAGAGATTTCAGGGACAAGTAAAGAGAAAAAAGTACTTGGGATAGGTCTGATAAAAGAGGATCCTGTTTTGGTGGCAAAACTGATGGCAGAGTTCTCTAAAAAAAATAAGGGATTTGTTATAGCTCAAGGATATCTAGAAGGTCAGGCAATGAGTTCGGAAAGAGTACAAACACTTGCAGAACTTCCGGGAAGAGAACAGCTTTTGTCGATGGTGGTAAGAACGATGAATGCTCCGGTGACGAGTTTTGTAGGGGTACTTTCTTCCATAGTAAAGAGTTTAGTGTACGCACTTAATGCGGTGAAAGAAAAGAAAGAACAAGAATAAAACGGTTGAAAGAGTGGTTAGTGGTTCGAAGACTACAAACTACACGATAAGCCATGAACTAGGATGAAGGAGGAGTTAAAATGGTAGAGGAACAGAAGAAACAGGAAGAGGCCAAGGAAGAGACAGCGGCAGAAGTTGCTGTAGCTCCGGAAAGCGCAGAAGAGGCTAAGCCTAAGAAGAAGCTTTCCGCCAAAATGGAAGACATGATCAAGACTGTCGAAGGATTAAGCGTTCTCGAGCTTTCAGATCTAGTGAAAGCGCTTGAAGAGAAATTCAACGTTTCTGCTGCGGCACCTGTTGCAGTGGTTGGAGTTGGAGCGGCACCTGGAGCGGCTGGAGCCGGAGAGGCAGAAGAGGAAAAAAGTGTTTTCACGGTGGTTCTTGCCGCAATAGGCGACAAGAAGATAAATGTTATCAAAGAGATCAGAGCGTTGACGAATCTAGGTCTTAAGGAAGCCAAGGATCTTGTTGAAGCAGCGCCTAAAGAAGTAGCGGAGAGCATCCCTAAAGAAGAAGCTGAAAAGATGAAGAAACAGCTTGAAGCAGTAGGGGCAAAAGTAGAGCTGAAATAGTTCGGTTTCTATGTTTAAATGTGTACCAGTGAACGGTGCTTGATCAGAAGGCCAGCAAGTCGCTGACCCGATCGCATGACATTTAACCTTATTTAAAGGGATGTGATTGAGAATGGCTGTAAATCGTAAAAGCTATGCCAGGCTTAGGGATGTTTATGATATCCCTAACTTGATAGATATACAGATAAACTCATACGAAAAGTTCCTGCAGAGATTTATTCCAAAGACCAAGAGAGAAGATAGTGGTATGGAAGGTCTTTTTAGGGAAGTTTTTCCTCTTGAGAGCGCTAACGGAGAGTGCAAGTTAGAGTATTTGTATTACGATATAGGTACGCCTAAATACGATCCCGAAGAATCCAAGAGGAGATCTCTTACTTATGCGGCACCTTTGAGAATGAAATTACGGCTTAAGCTTAACGCGGAGATCAAGGAACAGGAAGTATATGTAGGCGAAATACCGCTTATGACAAATGTAGGTACTTATGTTATAAACGGGGATGAGAGAGTAGTTGTGAGTCAGCTTCATAGGTCTCCGGGTATATCATTTGAAGAGAGTTCTGCTACAGGCGGGAAATCTATATATTCGGCAAGATTGATACCTGATAGAGGCGCATGGATAGAATTTCTTTACGATAAGAACGACCTTATCTATGTGTATATAGACAGGAAAAGAAAATTCCTTGCTACGACTTTCTTGAGGATCTTTGGATTATCTAAAGATGAAGAAATCCTACAAGCTTTTGGTGGGACAGAGGTAGTCGTTCTGACACGTGAAAAACAATGTGAAGAACTAGTGGGAAGAGTTCTGGCGGAAGATATTGTAGATGAGAGTACTTCTTCTATAATAGCGCAGCATAGTGAAATGATCACTCCTTCGGTTGCTTCCAGAATATGGGAAGGAAAGATTAGAAAGATAAAACTTTTGGAATCTGTTCCCAAAGAGATAATAAAGACGCTAGAACATGATGGTACTAAGACAAAAGAAGAGGCCTATCTTGATGTTTATCGTAAGCTTCGCCCGGGTGATCCTCCTACCCTAGAAGCTGCGGAAGACCTGATAGACCAGATGTTCTTTGATAAAAGAAGATATAATCTTACGGATGTAGGCGTAAGAATGATAAACCGTAAATTAGGTATAGATAGGCCGCTTGATTCAAGGCTCTTGGATTCCAGGACCTTGGTCGAAGCTATAAAGAGTCTATTGGAGATAAAAGAGGGGACTAAAGGTCTGGATGATATAGATCATCTGGGTAATAGACGCGTGAGATGTGTAGGCGAACAGCTTTCCAATCAGATACGCATCAGTATGGCCAGGGTCGAGAGAGTTGCCAAAGAAAGAATGAGCGTATACGATCTCGAAGATGTCATGCCCCATAACCTCGTAAATACCAAACTCATAACAAGTGTTATTCATGATTTTTTCGCTCGAGGAAGATTATCACAGTTCATGGATCAAACCAATCCTCTTGCTGAAATAACTCATCTTCGCAGGCTTAGTGCTCTGGGGCCTGGAGGTCTTAATAGAGAAAGGGCTGGGTTTGAAGTAAGGGATGTACATTATTCTCATTATGGAAGACTTTGTCCTATTGAGACACCTGAAGGTCCGAATATTGGATTAATAAACTCTTTGAGTACATACTCCAGTGTTAATGAATTTGGGTTTTTGGTAACTCCTTACCGTAAAGTAGAGAAGGGAAGAGTCAAAGATTCGGTAGAATATCTTTCTGCTGATGTAGAGGATAAATACATCATAGCGCAGGCCAATGCTCCGATAGACTCCAAAGGAAATTTTAAGAAAGAGAAGGTTTTTTGTCGTTTCAAGGATGATTTTATTCTTGCTGACGGCAAAGATGTGCAATATATGGATGTTTCTCCGCTTCAGCTCGTAAGTGTATGTGCAGGACTTGTGCCGTTCTTGGAACATGATGATGCTAATAGGGCGCTTATGGGGTCCAATATGCAAAGGCAGGCTGTTCCTCTCTTGTTCCCGGATTCACCACTGGTGGGGACCGGACTTGAGCATAGGGCCGCTAGAGATTCAGGGGCGATCGTAATAGCTAAAAAAGCCGGTAAGGTTACAAAGGCTGACAGTTTACAAGTGGCTGTAGCAGGGGAAAAATATAAACTTAAAAAGTTCGAGAGAACTAATGCAAGAACTTGTATAAATCAGAGACCCTTAGTCAAACCGGGCGAGACGGTGGAGGTCGGGGATATCCTGGCGGATGGTATTTCTACCGAAAATGGAGAGCTTGCTCTAGGCAGAAACGTTCTTGTAGGGTTTATGTCATGGAGAGGTTACAACTTTGAGGATGCCATTCTCATAAGTGAAAGGCTTCTTAAAGAGGATGCATATACTTCCGTGCATATGCAAAAATTCGAGATCGAGGCCAGAGATACCAGATTGGGAGACGAAGAGATAACTTCTGATATACCCAATGTGGGGGATGAAGCGCTGAAGAACTTGGATGAGAGTGGGATCGTGCGGATCGGGGCTGAAGTATCAACAGGCAGCATACTAGTAGGAAAGGTGGCTCCTAAATCGGAAACAGAGCTTTCTCCTGAAGAGAAACTTTTGCGTGCGATATTCGGCGAAAAAGCAGGAGACGTAAAAGACGTGTCACTGCGAGTTCCTTCAGGTATAGACGGTATTGTGGTGGATGTTAAGGAATTATACCGTAAGAACCGTAAGACCATGACCAAAGAACAGCGTACACAGGATTCCAAGGAGAGAAAGATAGTAAAAGAGGGATATGCTAACATATTGGAAACCCTGGAGACAAGAAGAGCAGAAAAGGTGCATCAAAAGCTTGTAGGCAGTAAGCTTGCCAGTGCTTTAGAGGATCTGGAGACGGGAAAAGTCTTGATAAAGGCCAAGCAGAAGATAACAGCAGAGGATTTTAAAAAAATTAAGAAAGCGGATTTGGAAAATGTGGATGTAGAGGGAGATGCGCCGCTTCAAGTAAAAGTTAACAGCATTCTCACGACCATAGGCGGGCAGATAGAACAGACTATGTCGGAACTGGAGAGGGATCTGGATTATATAAAACACGGTGATGAACTTCCTCCCGGAGTTTTGCGTCGCGTGACGGTTTTTGTGGCCAGCAAGAAAAAACTTCAAGCAGGTGATAAAATGGCCGGGCGTCACGGGAATAAGGGCGTTATAGCCAAGATATTGCCGGAAGAAGATATGCCATATCTTCCCGATGGTACTCCTTTGGAGATAGTTCTTAATCCATTGGGTGTTCCTAGTCGTATGAACATAGGTCAACTTTTGGAGACGCAGCTTGGATGGGCGGCAAAGATACTGGGACGTAAGATTTCGACTCCCGTTTTTAACGGGGCAAGTGAGAAAGATATAGAAGACGCCATGAGGGATGCTAAACTTCCGGTGTCGGGTAAAATAAACCTTAGAGACGGGTTTACGGGTAAATCGTTCGATCAGGAGGTAACGGTTGGTTACATTTATATGATGAAACTGGCTCATCTTGCGGATGACAAAATGCACGCAAGATCTATTGGTCCGTATTCTCTTGTAACTCAGCAACCTTTGGGAGGAAAAGCTCAATTCGGTGGACAAAGGTTTGGGGAGATGGAAGTCTGGGCGCTCGAGGCGTACGGAGCGGCTTATACATTACAGGAACTCTTGACAGTGAAGAGTGATGATGTCGCGGGTCGTACCAAAATATATGAAACTATTGTTAAAGGGGAGAACATGCTTGAACCCAGCACTCCGGAATCCTTTAATGTTCTCATAAAAGAGTTACAAAGTTTATCACTTGATGTCCATCTTGAACAAAAAAGTTCTCAAGAGGTGTAAATATTATGCTGCATAAAGTAAATAAGTTCGATAAGGTACGTATACAGATAGCTTCTCCTGAAAAGATAAGGGACTGGGCAACGCGTAAAGCGGGTAATAAGAACGTCCTTTATGAAGTTAAAAAACCTGAAACCGTAAACTATCGGACGTTAAAACCCGAAAGAGATGGGCTTTTTTGTGAAAGGATCTTCGGGCCGACGAAAGACTATGAATGTAATTGTGGAAAGTACAAGAGAATAAAACACAAGAACATCATATGTGATCGTTGTGGAGTGGAAGTGACCAAATCCAAGGTTAGGCGGGAAAGAATGGGTTGCATAAAACTTGCCGCTCCTGTTTCACATGTATGGTTTTTTAAGGCTATACCATCACGTATGTCCAATATGCTGGACATGAAAATGCGAGATCTTGAAAGAGTGCTCTACTACGAACAATATGTTGTTGTGGATCCGGGGGAGACGCCTCTTAAAGAAAGAGATATGCTTACAGAGGAACAGTATTATGATGCGAAGATCAAATATGGTACTAAATTCAAAGCTATGATGGGAGCTGAAGCCGTTCGTGAACTTCTTAAGAATATAGACCTTGCCGGTATTTCAAAAGAACTAATGGCTAAAGTTGCCGAGAAAAAGGATGTAAATACGCGCAACCGGATAATGAAAAGGTTGAAAGTAGTTGAAAGTTTCCGGAAGAGCGGAAATAAAGCGGAATGGATGATACTGGATATAGTACCCGTAATTCCTCCTGATCTTCGTCCTTTGGTGCCGCTTGACGGTGGACGGTTCGCTACTAGTGATCTTAACGATCTATACAGAAGAGTTATAAATAGGAACAACAGACTTAAGAAGCTCCTTGAACTTAAGGCTCCCGAAGTTATCGTTCGTAATGAGAAAAGGATGCTGCAAGAGGCTGTAGATGCACTTTTTGATAATGGAAGACATGGTCGTGAAGTTGTTGGTTCCGGAGGAAGGCCTCTGAAATCGTTAGCGGATATGCTTAAAGGTAAACAGGGGAGATTTAGACAAAATCTTCTGGGAAAAAGAGTTGATTATTCCGGTAGGAGTGTTATTGTTATCGGTCCTGAACTTAAACTTAATGAATGTGGATTGCCTAAGGCCATGGCACTTGAGCTATATCAGCCTTTTATAATAAGAAAGCTCAGAGAAAAAGGATTTGTTCATACGATAAAAAGCGCGAAGAAGATGGTTCAGCAGGAAAATCCCGAAGTTTGGGATATTCTGGACGAAGTTATCAAGGATCATCATATTCTTCTTAACAGAGCTCCAACCCTTCATAGGCTGGGGATTCAGGCTTTTCAGCCCAAACTTATTGAAGGAAAGGCAATACGTATACATCCTTTAGTATGTGCCGCTTTCAACGCTGATTTTGACGGTGACCAGATGGCTGTTCATGTGCCGTTATCTCTTGAGGCTCAAATGGAAGCGCGTCTGATAATGAATGCTGCAAACAATATCTTTTCAGCAGCTAACGGAAAACCTATAACAACTCCTTCGCAGGATATCGTTCTTGGAGTGTATTATTTGACTAAGGCCAAAACTGGAGTTAAAGGAGAGGGTAAATTCTTTTCCGACTCAGAAGAAGTTATTATGGCTTATCAGAACGACGAAGTCGATAAGTTCGCCAGGGTTAAGGTGCGTATAAACGGAGAAATTATAGAGACAACTGTCGGAAGAGCAATATTTAATAACGGACTTCCTGAAGGCATGAAATTCTACAATGAACCCATGAATAAAAAAGCCGTTAGTCAGGTTATTTCGGATTGTTATAGCCTTAAGGGGCATGAAGAAACAGTACGACTTCTGGATTTACTTAAAAAGATGGGTTTTGAAGAGTCAACGTTATCCGGGGCATCGATGGCGGTTTCAGATATCAGTATTCCCGCAGAAAAGGCCGAGAGATTGGCTAGTGGGCAGGCTAAAGTTGATAAGATACAAGGACAGTATCAGAAGGGTTTTATAACTGACGGGGAAAGGTACAATAAGATCATAGATATCTGGACACATGTTACTGAAGATGTTTCAGGTCTGGTTTTTAGGCATCTTGATAATTTTAATCCAGTTTTTATGATGGCGGATTCCGGAGCAAGAGGTTCACGTCAGCAGATACGTCAGCTTGCGGGTATGAGGGGACTTATGGCTAAACCTTCAGGAGAGATCATAGAGACACCTATTACTGCTAATTTTAGAGAAGGTCTTACTGTTCTTGAATACTTTATATCTACGCATGGTGCGCGTAAAGGATTGGCGGATACCGCTCTTAAAACTGCCGATTCGGGTTATCTTACGCGTAGACTTGTTGATGTAGCACAGGACGTGATAGTACAGGAAATCGATTGTGGGACGCTTAACGGTATAACTGTTTCGGCAATCATTGAAGGAGATGAAGTTGTAGTATCTTTGGCCGAACGTATATCGGGAAGAGTAGGCTTGGATAATATAATGGATCCGAGTAAAGGAAAAGAGATAGTGAGAGCCGGAGAGATAATAAGTGAAGAACAGGCTGAATTAATAGAAAATATACCAATGCTTGATACAGTGAGGATCAGAAGCGTACTTACATGTGAATCCGATAAGGGGATATGCGCCAGGTGTTATGGGAGGAACCTTTCTACCGGTAATACGGTAGAACTTGGAGAAGCGGTAGGGATAATAGCAGCTCAATCTATAGGTGAGCCCGGTACACAGCTTACTATGCGTACTTTCCACATAGGTGGTACAGCTAGCAGGGTTATTGAACAATCTTCCTTGCAAAGTAAAGAACCCGGTCTTATTCAACATCATAATCTTCGTATAGTTGAGAGCAGAGAAAAAGGTAAATTCGTTGTTCTTAACCGTAACGGTCAGATCACTATAAACGAGACTGATGGAAGAGAGATTGACCGTCAAATAATACCTCAAGGGTCGTATCTTTTCCATAAAGATGGCGCCAAAATAAAGAAAAAAGAAAAGTATGCGGAATGGGATCCTTATACAGTGCCCATACTTACTGAGATACAGG
This sequence comes from Candidatus Aadella gelida, assembly GCA_030765205.1. Classification (GTDB taxonomy): domain Bacteria; phylum Omnitrophota; class Gorgyraeia; order Tantalellales; family Tantalellaceae; genus Aadella; species Aadella gelida. The sequence continues at coordinate 10,902 of JAVCDB010000035.1, forward strand.
GTAAAGTGCAGTATGAAGATATTAAGAAAGACTTGACGATGAAGATCGAGATAGACGAGTCTACCGGGGCGAAGAACAAGGTCATAGTTGACCAGCGCGGGGATTATCATCCACAACTTCTCCTTATTAATGATAAAGATGAAGTGGAGGCGATCTATCCGTTACCTGTTGGTGCTCATATAATGGTGAAGGACAAACAAACAGTGAGAGCCGGAGACGTTCTGGCAAAGACGCATCGCGTGATGACAAAAACCAAGGATATTACGGGTGGTTTACCGCGTGTAGCTGAACTTTTTGAGGCAAGAAAACCAAAAGATCCTTCTATTATCAGTGAAATAGACGGGGTTGTGGAATTCGGGGAATCGAAGAAAGGCCAGAAAAGGATAATTGTTGAAAGTGAAACAGGAATGCGCAAAGAATATATTATTCCTCACGGAAAACATCTTAACGTGTATCGCGGAGATTTTGTGAAGGCCGGAGAACAGCTGGTAGATGGGCCTGTAGTTCCTCAAGATATACTCAAGGTTTCGGGAGAGAAACAGCTCCAGGAATATTTGCTTAACGAGGTTCAAGAGGTTTATCGTCTTCAGGGCGTACAGATAAATGATAAACACATAGAGATAATCATCAGCCAGATGCTCAGAAACGTAAAGATAACAGATTCAGGAGATACAAGGTTTTTAGAAGGGGATAAGATTGATAAGACCACTTTTAGAGATGAGAATAAAAGAGTCCTGAAAAAGAAGAAAAAGCTTGCGTCCGCTGAACCTATGCTTCAGGGGATAACCAAAGCTTCGTTGACGACGGAAAGTTTTATTTCTGCGGCTAGTTTTCAGGAAACTACACGTGTTCTTACAGAAGCTGCTGCTGCCGGAAAAGTTGATAATCTTTGCGGACTTAAGGAGAATATAATTATGGGGCACCTTATTCCGGCTGGTACCGGATATGATGCTCATAGAAAAATATCTTTGGATAGGGAAATAATTAAAGAGAAAGAGAAAAAGGAAGAAAAAGAACAGGAATAAGGAGAAAGAATGCCGACAATTAATCAGTTAATACGTAAGGGCAGAAAAAAAATAAAGTATAAGACAAAATCTCCGGCGCTTCAGGGATGTCCGCAAAAGAGAGGTGTTTGTTTGCAAGTGAAAACACGTACTCCTAAAAAGCCGAACTCTGCTTTGCGTAAGGTCGCACGCGTAAGACTTACTAATCATATGGAAGTCACCGCATACATACCGGGAGAAGGTCATAATTTGCAGGAGCACTCTATTGTGACAATAAGGGGCGGTAGGGTAAAGGATCTTCCGGGAGTAAGGTATCACATAATCAGGGGTACTTTGGATTCTTCCGGAATCGAATCCCGCAGACGTTCGAGATCGAAATACGGGACGAAGAAACCTAAATAGGGAGCAGTTAAAAAGTTTAAAGGTTTAAAAGTTAAAAGTCTGGATATTGACAGATGTGACAATAAGGGGCGGAGCCAAACAGTACTCCGCCAGGAACATAACACCAAGTAAAAAAGAACACAACAGATGCAAGAAAACGATACTTTGCTGCAAACGTTTTAAGGAGAAGAACCAATAGCTTAACATTATTTTTATGCAAAAAGGCAGAACAAACAGCTAGTTTTGACTAGAGACAAAACGTTTGATGTTGCTAAACAAAAACCAGATACAAAAAGGAACAAGAAATGAGAAGAAGAAAAGCTGAAAAAAGAGTTGCATTGCCTGATCCTAAATTTAACAGCAAGGTGCTTGGTAAATTTATGAACATGATCATGCAGAGCGGAAAAAAGTCCTTGGCTGAAAACATAGTATACGGAGCGCTCGAAATCATTAAAGAACGTATGGGTTCGGATCCTCTGGAAGTGTTTAAACAAGCGATTGAGAACGCCAGGCCGTTACTTGAGGTTAAATCCCGAAGGATAGGTGGAGCCACGTATCAGGTGCCGATAGAAGTTAGTGCTGAACGAGGCCAATTCGTTGCAATGCAGTGGATAAAAGATTTTGCCAGAAAACAGAAAGGTAAAGCCATGAAGGAAAGGCTTGCCGACGAATTGATGAATGCTTACAAAAAAGAAGGTCCGACAATAAAGAAACGTGAAGACACTCATAGAATGGCAGAAGCTAACAAAGCGTTCGCACATTACAAATGGTAAGGTATAGATTTTAGGTTTAGATGTTGGATGATGTGGAAACAAAGAACAGCATGAGAATGCGAAACTAGACAAGGAAGAGAAAAAATAAAATGGATGATATAAAACATCTCAGGAACATAGGGATTATTGCGCATATAGATGCCGGAAAGACCACCACTACGGAGAGGATACTTTTCCATACGGGGAAGATACATAAAATGGGTGAGGTACATGACGGAACGGCAGTAATGGACTGGATGGAACAGGAACAGGAAAGAGGGATAACCATAACCAGTGCCGTAACATCGTGTCAGTGGGGCGAAAACAATATTAATATTATCGATACTCCCGGTCACGTGGATTTTACGGTGGAAGTAGAAAGATCTCTCAAAGTGCTTGATGGTACTTTGGTGGTTTTCTGCGCGGTAGGCGGAGTTCAGCCTCAGACTGAAACCGTGTGGAGACAATCGGATCACTATGAAGTTCCTAAGATCGCGCTGATAAATAAGCAGGATCGTATCGGAGCGGATTTTTTCAAAGTTATAATTGATATGCATAAAAAACTGGGGGCTAACGCTACACCGATACAGATACCGATAGGTAAAGAAGAAAATTTTAAGGGGTTAATAGATCTTGTTGAGTGTAAGGCCTATATGTTTGATGAAAGCGGTGATATGGAAAAGGCCATTGAAAAAGAGATTCCGGAAGATATGAAAGATATTACGAGTCATTGGCGTCACAACCTTGTTGAAAAACTGGCGGATGTGGATGATGAAGTAGAAGAACTTTATCTAAATGATCAGGGAATATATCCCGAACAGTTAAAAAAGTTTATAAGACGGGCAACTAATAAAAATCTTCTAGTACCGGTAATGTGCGCTTCTGCACTAAAGAATAAAGGTATGAGATTCGTGCTCGATGCGATATGTGATTATTTGCCTTCTCCGGAAGATGTCAAACCTCCTAAGGCAGTAAATCCCGATACTGGAAAAGAAGTCGACATTATTCCGAAAATAGGAGAGCCTTTATGTGCCTACTCTTATAAGGTCATGACAGATCCTTTTGTTGGTACTTTGACTTTTTCAAGAATATACGCAGGAGAAATAAAGGCTGGAGAAACGGTGTTTAATTCTACCACAGGGAAAAAAGAAAGAGTAAGCAAGATCGTAAGGATGCATGCGGATCAGCGTGAGATGGTCCAATCAGCCGGACCGGGACAGATAGTGGGATTAGTGGGAATGAAGAACACATCTACCGGACATACTCTTTGTGATGAAAAACATCTTATGAGACTGGATAGGATTAAGTATCCTGATCCGGTTATATCTATGTCCATTGAGCCGGAGACAAGAGTCGACCAAGATAAACTCGGAACAGCTTTGGGAAAACTTGTTGCCGAGGATCCTTCTTTTAAGGTCAATTTTAATGAAGAAACAGGCCAGACACTTATACACGGTATGGGTGAACTTCATCTTGAAATAATTATTGATAGGCTTAAAAGAGAGTTTAAGGTAGGGGCAAAAGTTGGAAGCCCACAGGTAGCCTATAGGGAGACAATAAAACAAGATACAAAGGCCACAGGAAAGTTTGTGCAACAGTCCGGTGGGCGCGGACAATACGGGCATGTTGAGTTTGAAATGGGACCTTCAGAACCTGGCGAGGGCATAGTTTTTGAAGAAAAAATAAAGGGCGGATCTGTTCCCCGTGAATATTTCAAGGCAATAGAAAAAGGAGTAAATTCCGCTGCTAAAACCGGTGAGCTCGCGGGATATCCCGTTACAGATGTTAAGGTTGTTTTATATGACGGATCGTATCATGAAGTGGATTCATCTGAAATGGCTTTTTCGAATGCTGCTCGTTTAGGGTTCAAAGATGGTTTAAGAAAAGGAAAGTCTGTGCTTTTAGAACCAATAATGAAACTTGAGGTCACAACGCCTGACGAATATCTAGGGGATGTAATAGGTGACATGAATATGAGAAGGATCAAGGTTGAGCACATAGAACAAAAAGCAACCACAAAGATCATTACAGGAGCCGCTCCACTGGCTCAAATGTTTGGGTACGCAACTGCATTAAGAAGCTTGACACAAGGAAGGGCAACGTATACAATGGAGCCTTCGTTTTATAAGGAAGCGCCTAAAGATCTAGTAGAGAAGCTGATTACAGTTTAAGAGATACTAATATTATTTATATTAACTAGAAGGTTTTAAGGAGGTAAAGAAATGGCAAAGGCAAAATTTCAGAGAACAAAGCCACATTTAAACATCGGAACAATAGGACATGTTGATCACGGTAAGACGACGTTAACAGCCGCGATAACAATGTATTTGGC
>JAVCDB010000053.1 GCA_030765205.1 Candidatus Aadella gelida
TCTCATAATTCCCTAAAGCTTTTTCGTTTATAATAATTTCGGTACTGTTCCTTAATCCCGCTAAAAGGCCATTGAATATCTTGCGCCTTTTTATTGTTCTTAGTTTAGCTTTTATATCCGCTGCCACCTGTTCTACCGAACGCTCCTCCGGCAAACGTCGATCTGTAAGCTTTATGATATGATATCCTAGTTTAGTCTTAACTATACCACTATTTTCATTAATATCAAGTTTCAAACAAGCTCTTTCGAATTCCGGCATCAATTGCCCTTTTGGGAAATACCCTATATCCCCACCTCTTTGCGCCGTCGGATCGACGGATTTAGCTTTGGCGGTCTCCTCAAAATCCGCACCGCTCTCTAACGTTTTCAATATCTCCTCTGCATCTTTCCTTGATGGAACAAGAATATGAGACACTCTCATTATCTCGGGTGTCATATACTTTTTTTTGTTCCCATTATAATACTCTGTAATATCTTCATCGTTTATAACTATCACATCATCGACCCTGTCTTTAAGCAAGCGCGCGACCAAGATCTTCTTTTTTGCCTCTTCAATAACCCCCTGAACCTCTTTCTCCTTATGCAGTCCTAGTCTAACTGCTTCCTGATAAAGCAACGTATCGTTCACTAATTCTTCCAGATATTCCCCTTTTCTTTTTCTTACTACATCTCTATACCTGGCGGGCAGGTTCGATATTCTTTCCTCAAAATCGGTAAGACGTATTACCACTCCCCCTATGGAAGCAAGAACCGTATCTCCATCGTTCTTTTGCCCGCACCCTAAAGGACTGAATACCACTGCCGCAATACAAACAATAATAAACACCGTTTTTCCGGTGACGTTTTTACTGAGTTTCATCTTCGTTGTCTTAATCTCCTTCTATACTTATAGGATACCAGATAAAGCAGCTCTCAACAAGCATCTGACGTATAATTTCTTACTTTTTGTTTACATCTATTTCTCTTTCATTATCTCACTTTTTAGCAGCCTGCAATAGAGATCAAATCCGATCTGATCGATAAATCCGCTTTGTTCCATACCCAAGATATTCCCTGCTCCCCTCATCTCAAGATCCCTCATGGCTATTTTAAAACCTGATCCGAGTTCTTGATATTTCTTGATCGATTCGAGCCTTTTCCTCACCTCGCTGGTAACAGAAGAAAGGTCTCTGACCACGAGATATGCATAAGCCTTTCTATCAAATCTTCCTATTCTACCACGTAATTGATAAAGATCAGCAAGACCGAACATATGAGCATCATCAATAATCATAGTATTGGCATTCGGAATATCTATACCCGATTCAATTATTGTCGTACATACAAGTATGTCAGCATCACCGTTAATGAACTTTAGCATATTCTTTTCCAGCGTCCTGGCGCTCATCTGACCATGTCCTACAATTACCCTGGCTTTTGGTGCCATTTTTCTTACTTCTTCCGCAATTTTTTCTATTGATTCCACTCTATTATGCACGTAATATACTTGTCCTTTTCTTTTTAGCTCTGTATTTATAGCATTTTTTATGATATCCCTGCTACGCCCAATTATTTCAGTTTTAATAGGCCTTCTTTCCATTGGGGGCGTTTCTATCATAGATATATCTCTCCCGCCCATAAGCGCCAGATATAAAGTCCGCGGTATGGGAGTAGCGGTAAGCGTCAATATATCCACATTTATTCTTGTTCGCTTTATAGCCTCTTTATGTCTTACTCCGAAACGCTGTTCTTCATCAACAATCAATAGACCCAGATCTTTGAATTCGACATCCCCGGAAAGAAGCCGGTGAGTCCCTATAACAATGTCTATATGCCCTTCTTTTAAGGACTCTATTATTTTTTTTTGCTCTCCCGGTGACCTGAAGCGGTTAAGCATTTCGATCTTTATAGGAAAATCTTTTAATCTCCCGATAAAAGTTTCCGCATGCTGCTCAGCCAATATCGTAGTAGGAACAAGAAACGCTACCTGTTTAGAATCCATAACCGTTTTAAATGCTGCTCTGAGCGCTACTTCAGTCTTCCCGTACCCTACGTCTCCGCATAACAGACGATCCATGGGCCGGATACGTTCCATGTCTTTTTTTACCTCAACAACTGCTTTTATCTGATCAGGCGTTTCTTTATACGGGAACTTATCTTCAATTTCTTTTTGCCAGTCGGTATCTTTGTTGAACATGTATCCCAAAGCTTTCTCTCTTTTAGCTTGGATTTGAAGAAGGTCTTGCGCTGCCCGTGCGGCCCCGTGAGAAGCTCTCTTTTTAGTTTGTTCCCATCTTTTCCCTTTTAAACTATTAAGTTCTGGGTACCTTCTGTTAAAGGAAACATATCTCTGCATTTTGTCCAGATCTGTCTCCGGAACAAAAAGTTTATCTCCACCCTTATATTCAAGAACAAAATGATCCTTAAGTTTTCCCTTTCGCCTTACATGTTGCCGGCCCAGATATTTACCTATGCCATAATCAATATGTACGACGAAATCTCCCGGTTCTATATCAACAAAAGATGCTATCGGTTGTTCTCCTATATTTTCAAGCTCTTTTTGTGTTTTTCTTCTTCTAAGTTTCCCGACAGGAAGTATGATAACTCCATTATGTTCTGTTATAGTCTTAAACGAGGCAAGGTCAACGCTCTTAACTGATCTGATCGCTCCTTCCGAGATCTCTATACGTACAGGGTATTCAAATGTAACCGGATATACGGTAAGGATCTCTCCTGAAATAGAATAGTCTCCGCAAGAAGAAACTTTACGGGATCTGGAGTAACCGGATCTGTCTAGATCTTTTATTATCGTATCTAGCTCTGCATCTTGATCTGTATATAGTTTTAGAGAATCAAACATATCTAGGTTTTAGGTTATAGGTTTTAGGCTAACCCCTGACACCTAGAACCTATAACCTGTTCTTACATCTTTTCAGGCAAGGTTATATTAAGCAGCTTTAACCCATTAGAGAGCACAATACGCACGCATTCTACCAGATAAAGTCTAGAATCTGACAATTTCCTGTCATCAGACACAACGCGGCATTCAGTATAGAACGAATGAAAAAGGCGGGCAAGTTCGTTCAAATATACGATTATCTTATTGGGTTCAAGAGCCTCTGCGCTGGAGATAACAGAAAACGGAAATTCAGCTAATTTTCGTATTAATTTTCTTTCTTCTTCAGCCTCAAGAAGGGTTAGATCAACTTTACTGAAGATCCTGGATATCCACCTCTTCCCGCTGAACCTTTTAATGCTACATATCCTGGCATGAGCATATTGCATATAAAAAACCGGGTTATCTGCCGATCCTTTCTTTGCAAGATCTATATCGAAATCTAAATGACTATCCAAGCGTCGGGATAGAAAGAAAAACCGTGTCACATCTCTTCCTAATTCATCTATCAGTTCGCGCAGGCTTACAAATTCACCCTTACGGGTAGACATGGAAACGCTTTCTCCGCCCCGAAGTAAAGTAACTAGCTGCACTATCAGTATATTAAGACTCTTTTTATCTCGTCCCAATGCCTGTACAGCAGCTTTCATCCTTCTTATGTATCCGTGATGATCCGGACCAAGGATATCTATTATATCTGAATATCCTCTGCTGTACTTATCTGCATGATATGCGATATCCGGGGCAAGATAGGTATATTCTCCGCCTGTTTTAACCACAACCCTATCCTTGTCGTCCCCTAATTTCGAAGAAGCAAACCATTTTGCACCTTCGTTGTTATAGATGTATCCTTCTTCTTCCAAAAGATCCAAGGTCTTTTCTACAGCATTGGAGAGCTCAATCTTTGATTGTGGGGTCCATGTATCAAATTTAACGCCAAAATCCCTCAAGTCGTTTTCGATCAAATCCATAATATACGCAACGGCGAATTTTCGAAAGAAATCACGATTACCCGGATTGTCCTCTAAAAGTTCTTTTCCTTTTTTCTTCAATATTGCTTGTGCTATTTCGTTTATATATGACCCCATATACCCGTCTTCAGGCATGGGATCATCTTTCCCTAAAACATTACGATACCGCGTACGTACCGATTCCCCTAAAAGATTTATCTGACGTCCCATATCGTTGAGGTAATATTCGGCCGTTACGTTATATCCGTTAAATCGCAATATCCGGGAAAGAGCGTCTCCTATAGCAGCTTGTCTTCCGTGAGCAACCGTTAGAGGCCCTGTAGGATTTGCACTGACAAATTCAAGATTGACCTTTTTAAGAAGTCCGTATTCAGATCTTCCGAATTCCTTGCCCTTTGAACGTATTGATTTTAATAGGTTTTGATAATATTGCTTGTCGAAGCTAAAATTGATAAACCCGCCTTTGATCTCGATCCTCTCTATGATCCGACCTATGGGAGTCCCTTGAATTTTAGTTTTAAATACATCGACAATGCCCTGCCCCATTGCAACGGGAGAGACTTTCCCTAGAGAAGCAAGTCTCATAGCAACATTCGAAGTAAGGTCTCCATTTTTAGGATCCTTTGTGACCTGTAGCGAGATATTGATATCTTCGGGGAAAGTAATATCCGGTATGGTATCAAGAAAATACTCTCTGCTGGCATCTGAGAGCACTTTTTCTATTCGTTTTGTAGCGTCTTTTCCAAGCATTTTCCTACATATTGTTCTGAAGGAGCTTCGGACCACAGTCTTTCAAGACCATAAAATTCCCTAACTTCCTTGTAAAATACATGTACTACAACATCTTCACAATCCAATAAAGTCCAGGATGTCCCCTGCTTCCCTTCTATATGGAGCGGTGAGATCTTCTCTTTAGCAAGAGCCTTTTGTATTGTTTTAGAAATGGCATTAACCCTACGGGAGGAGCTAGCTGATATCAAAACAAACCAATCGCATACCGTTGAGATCCCTCTCATGTCCAGTAACACGATATCTTCGCCTTTTTTATCAGACGATATCTGAGCTATGCTCCTTGCCTTATCTGAAGATGTTTCGTACTTCACTTAATTTTTGTTTTTGAACTGAAGAGCCGGTTATTTTCCCATTATTCTGTACATACCGGTTCCGCAATCCGGACAGGTACCTTTCAGTGCTTTCCTGCCATTCTTCATAGTAACTTCTTGAGCTTCCTTGATTTCTTTCTTTGCTTTACATTTAACACAATAAGCTTCAGCCATAAAGAACCCCTCCTTCTATTTGAAATTATTCTTGCATAAGTGTATCATACAGATAGCAAAAGTCAAGATATTAAGAGAACAGAGAAAACGGTCTAAAGGTCAAAGGTCGAAAAGTCGAAAGTCCGAAGGAGAGCATAGGTCATGATAGAGCTATGCTAATTGATGCCCGGGCCCTTACGACCAGCTTGTATTAGTCCCCTAAAGGGTGCCTTGTTGTTTCCTTTTTGACTTTAGACCTTTGACTTTTTGACCTTTAGACTCACTGATACAAACCTTTGTTTCTTATTTGCTTAACTACTTCGGGTTTAAGAAAATAGTCTATAGGTGCTTTTTCCTTTATTCTGCGACGTATGTCACTTGAAGCAATATCAATGGCCGGAATATTCACTCTCTTAATCCTGTCTTCATAAGGACTTTTTTCGTCCCAACCTGGACGTGTGGCGACAACAAAAGTAACAAGATTCAGTATCTTTTCAATGTTGTTCCATTCATTCAAAGTGCCCGCGGAATCCGCTCCCGCAATAAAAAATATCTCTGCTTCCTTATATTTCTCTCTAAAATGCTCAATGGTATTTATTGAATATGAGGTGCTAGCTGAATCGATCTCGAAAGTCGATATTTCGAACCGTTTCTCTCCCTCCAGAGATATCCGGACAAGATTAAGCCTGTCGGCAACAGAAACATTATCGGGAATTTCCTTATGTGGAGAAATGTATGCCGGAATAAAAATTACCTTATCCAGACCCAAGATATGCCAACACTCCTGGGCAAGAATCAGATGACCATTATGTATAGGATCGAACGTTCCCCCGAGAAGCCCTATTTTCATATCTCTCCGTCGTAGAGATTAGAAGTCATCGGGTAAAAACTGCAGTCAATATTCTGACCTCTACCCTCTATCCTCTAATCTGCCCATTACCGTGAACAACATATTTATACGTTGTAAGCTCTTCAAGACCCATGGGTCCCCGTGCATGCAATCTATCAGTCGATATTCCTATCTCCGCTCCCTTACCAAATTCGCCGCCGTCAGTGAACCTTGTGGACGCATTGACGTAAACCGCAGAAGAATCAACTCTCCTGACAAATTCTTCAGCATGTTTTTCGTTTTGAGTTATTATAGCATCCGAATGATCCGATCCGAACTCGGCAATATGCGCTACGGCTTCCTCCAATGAATTTACTATACGAATATTCAGAACCAGATCCAGCCACTCGGTCGCGAAATCAACTTTATCTGCCTTCTCTGTTTCCCCGCCCAATATTTTAACTGTTTCGGAGCAACCTTTTATCCTTACTCCGGCATTCTTTAGTTTCTCGGCTATCTTGGGCAAGAAGACACCGGCAATAGAAATGTGTACAAGCATAGTCTCCATGGCATTACATACACCCGGCCTCTGCACCTTGGCATTCAAACATATCTTTTCTGCCATTTCCAAATCCGCTTCCGAATCAACATATATGCTGCAGATGCCCTTATAATGCTTTATCACGGGAACCTTGCTTTTATTCGTAACCTCACGTATAAGAGATTCTCCTCCGCGCGGCATTATAAGATCTATCTTACCCTCGGCCACTAGCATCTCATCAACAAGTTTTCTATCAGTGTTCTCTACGAGAACAAACATATCGTCATTATATCCGCATCTTACCACAGCTCTTTTAAGCGCATCAAATATAGCCTTATTAGAGTTAATGCTTCCAGAACCACCTCTTAAGATAACAGCATTACCGGACTTAAGGCATAAGGACGCACATTCCGCCGTTACATTAGGACGAGCTTCATAGATAATGCCAATAACACCTATAGGAACTCTTACTTTTTCAATAAGAAGACCATTAGGTCTCTCTATCTTCTCTATAACAGAACCAATGGGATCCCCGAGTCCTGCAACTTCCCCTATCATACGGCACATGCCGTCTATTCTTTTATCGTCAAGTTTCAATCGGTCAATAAAAGCCTCTGAGGCTCTTTTCCCTTCAGAATTCTTAATATCTTCCGCGTTCTTTTTCTTTATCTCGTCCCGGCTATTATCTAACTCTTCAGCCATAGCGATAAGAATCCCGTTCTTCTCCTTTTCAGAGAGAAGGCTCAAAACTTCTGCGCCTTGCCTTGCGCGATGTGTTATGTCTTCCATAACTTTTCTTGCGCTCATAATTTATCTCCCTAGATCATTCTTCTTCTACTATTACTAAATTATCCCGATGAACGACCTCATCATAATCTTTATAACCAAGCTCTTTTTCTATAACGTTTGTTTTCTTTCCTTTTATTTTCACCACTTCATCCGAAGAATAATTTGAAAGTCCTCTTGCTATAATAGTTCCTGAAGCAGAACTTATCTCGACTACATCTCCTTCTGAGAAGATTCCCTTTACATCCTTTATCCCGATAGGAAGAAGACTTTTCCTGCCATCTATCAACGCTTTTTCTGCGCCTTCATCCACAATTATGGCACCTTTCGCCTTCAAACTAAATGCTATCCATCTTTTTCGTGCTTTGAGTGTCCTCTCAAGAGGAACAAACTTAGTGCCGATGTCTCGCCCTGAACAAATATCTTTTAAAACATTCTTTTTTCGGCCCGAAGCTATGACGCATTGTATCCCGGATTTGACAACATTTTGCGCCGCATCAAGCTTAGTTATCATTCCTCCCGTGCTTTCCGTGGACCCTTTCCCTCTGCAGAGAGAACGAACGTTCTCGTTTATTTCTTGAACGACCTTGACTACCTTACCATTTTCATCATAAAGCCCCTCAACATCAGTAAGTATTATCAGGATATCAGAATCCGCAAGATCCGCCACTAGAGAGGATAACCGGTCATTATCACCACACTTTATCTCGTCTGTTGATACCGAATCGTTCTCATTTATAACAGGCAGAGCTTTGTGTTTCAAAAGGGTATTTAGCGTATATTTGATATTTAGGAATCTTTTTCTGTCGGTTAAGTCTTCCTGGGTAAGGAGCATCTGTCCCGTTACATATTTTCGTTTGGAAAAATGCTCATTATATGAATTCATCAGATAGTTCTGACCAATACTTGCGGCTGCTTGCATCGCAGAAAGTGAAATCGCGTTTTTATCGAGTCCAAGTATACCTAAACCCGACCCTACGGCTCCTGAAGAAACTAAAATTACTTCTGTTCCAGAGTCCATAATGTCCGCAATCTGACCGGCAATATCTCCAAGAACATTCTGATCAATACGATTATTTTTATCAGTTAAAACACGGGTCCCTATCTTGACCGTTATTCTCTTCATTATTTTTTCTGACATTTTTAATCTCCTCATAAACCGCAACTACAAGATCATCTAGTCCTTTTCCGTCTAATGCCGATATCACGTGAACTTTTTTCTTGATAGCTTTTGAAAATTTTTCGGCATCTTTAATATCTTCAAGCATGTCTATCTTATTTGCTACTATTAAACGCGGTTTATTATACACTTTTTCGTCATACAATTTAAGTTCTTCTTCAAGTTTGATATAATTCGTCACCGGATCTGTTCCGTCAAAAGGCGCAATATCCACAACATGTATAAGTACGCTTGTTCTCTCTATATGTTTAAGGAAGCGGTCTCCTAACCCTTTGCCGCTGTGTGCCCCCTCAATTATCCCCGGCATATCTGCAACTACAAAACTCTTATCGTCCAGCTTCACAACTCCCAGTTTAGGACTTTTTGTTGTAAAGGGATACGCCGCTATTTTAGAATGAGACCTTGATATCCTGGAAACCAAAGTAGACTTTCCCGCATTAGGAAATCCTATAATCCCTGCATCCGCTACAAGTTTTAGCTCCAGAAAGAGGGTTTTGGATTCTCCTTCTCCACCCTCTGTAGCGATCTTTTTCCCCGCATTACCTTGCCCGGCTTTACCTCCGCGCGCTGCTATTAAGCATTCCTTGTCCTTGAGGAAATCCCTCATAACAAGACCGCTTTCGACATCTTTAACGATAGTACCGACAGGAATGAGGACAAGACAATCTTCGCCTTTTTTGCCCAATTTCTTATTACTCCCGCCGCCCGTGCCCTTGCGGGCCTTATGGTGCTGATTATATTTTAGGTCAAGAAGTGTGTTTAGATTAGAATCGCTTTGGATGACAACATTTCCGCCAGGGCCGCCGTCGCCGCCGTCAGGGAAACCTTTTCGATGAAAGATATCCTTATACATGCTTTGACACCCCTTTCCGCCGGGGCCGCCCAAAACATAGATCTTAGCTTGATCTATAAGCATCTCATGCTGGAGTGACATTAACTGTCTTTTTATTGGCAAAAGAAACTATCCCGTTACATAGAGCAAAAAGCGTATCGTCTGATCCTATGCCCACATTTACACCGGGTTTATATTTAGTTCCTCTTTGTCTGATTATTATACTACCGCCCGTAACGGTCTCCCCTCCAAAGGCCTTAACCCCGAGCCTTTGAGATTGTGAGTCTCTACCATTACGTGACGAACCTTGTCCTTTTTTATGTGCCATAACTTTCTCCCGTTATTTATTATCAATTTATCCCGTTAAAGAGACATATCCCGTCCTGAACGGTTCAGTATTACTTTTTAGTTTTCTCATCTTCTTTTGCCGTTGTTTTTTTAACTTCTGTCTTTTTTGCGGCTGTTTCCGTTACTTTCTCATCTTTTTTTGCAGATCCCGTATCCGGAAAATGCATATCTTTTATCTTTACCTGGGTAAGATCCTGCCGATGTCCTATCTTTGACTGTGAACTCTTCCTGTCCCGGTACTTGAAAGCTATGAGCTTTTTACCGCGTTTATCACCAACTATTTCACATTCAGCATATGCCCCTTTTACATAAGGATCGCCCACAAAATATGAGGCTCCCTTCTTACCAAAAAGAACTGTATCGACTTTCAGCGCTTTTGAGTCTTGATCCTTGATGCGGTTAACTTCGATAATATCATTTTTCTCTACACGTACCTGTGTTCCTTGAAGCTCTATTATAGCGTACATATTTATTCTCCTATTGTTCCATAAATTCTTTATCAACAAATGTTTATACAGAAAATCCGGGAAGATTGCATCCCGGATGTTTAATGATGTTATCAGATAGGGTTATTATTGTCAAGTATTATGCACATATTATATATACATTTGTCAATCCAATTAAAAATGTTCCTTTAGAGTATCACCCAATACAACCCGATAAACACCATAAACTCAATAAACCCTATTGCGACATCCTTCAAACTTACTTTCTTGTCTCTCATTAATAGGGGTCTGTCCCCAATTAATCTAGATTTCCTTCCAGTATGGGACAGCACTAGGAGTAACACCCAAGATTCCCAACGTATCGGATATCACGTCCGAATCGAAGGTAATTTTTGCCGTACCGGTTATACTCGTATCTGCGGTTACTCCGCTTTTAACAAAAATGGTTCCGTTAATAACGGGGTTTCCGCTTATTCTAAAATCCCCTTCCACCCAAAGCATACCGTTGAAAGATCCACCGGTTATTTTTAAGTCTCCTATAATTACAAGGATACCTCCTCCGTTTGCATTTGTGATTTGGGCTTCATCGCCATCGGGAACGTTCACCCAGGTGATTCCACTAACTGAATCGTTATTAAAGGGTTCTTCCTCGGCGTAATGCGTCCCAGAATCCTCTGCGATAGTTTCCATCTGCGCCTTGATGACCCCAAAAGTATCTAAAAATGACAATGCAGAATAGGATAACGGAAGCGGAGAGACTTCAACATTTGGGGTCAGTTTAACATCCCCTTCCGCCAATAATGCAACGGGATGCCGAAACACCTCTTCTATCGTTCTTCCGGCATTATTTACATTGCCCGTTGAACGTATCCTTTTAAACTCTGAAGGCAAATCCGCACCTCCTTCATCCGTAGTGTATATATAGACCGTGTATGCGGTTCCGGTAATTGTACTCGTGTTGGTCCAACCAGTTTTAAGCTGTGTGCGTGCTTTTTCTATCCCCGCCTCGGCCA
>JAVCDB010000008.1 GCA_030765205.1 Candidatus Aadella gelida
TCTATCCACTTATCTATAGTATCTTTTTTGAAACGCCATTTTGAGCCTACTTTGAAAGCGGGGAGCTTGCCTGTTTGGGCATGTTTGTAGATTGTGACTGTCTTCATTTTTAGATAATCGGCAACTTCATCTACCGTCATAACTATGTTAGCCATGATAAACTCCTTGTTACTAATTGATATAAATTAATCTTTTTTATCTTCCATTAATGCGGAATAATATGGATTGATGTTATCTATTACGTGCTTGAATATCTCTAGGAAATATAGAACCATAAGCGGTTCCCCCTACATAGTGCATTACTGTTTCTTGGTATGCTAGACTGTTTTTTAGTGTCTTGCCCTCTCTATTATGATAACTTGGTCGTGATGTTAAGTATAATGACGTGACCATCTAAGTCAAATGGACGGAGCCATATTGCCCCTTGTTAGGAGAATGGAGAAAAACAGTTTAAAAAGTTTAATAGTTCATAGTAGGTAAATGAGCAGCGGGGGCTAGAGATTGCCGCGTCACTCGGCTTAGGGCCTCGTTTCTCGCCGCAATTGACGGGACATTTTTCGCGCGTCATTGCGACCCCAGCTGCTCCGCTTTGCGAAGCAAAGCGACGGGGGGAAGCAATCTCACAAGTCACGAATTACAAGACCAGTCTTACAATTATCTGCAAAACTAGATTTGCATATATAGCTGCTGCCAGGTCGTCTAGCATTATTGCCCAGCCTCCGGGGAGTTTTTCGAGGGTTTTCAAAGGAGGTATTTTAGTTATGTCTATAATGCGGTATACAGCAAAGCCGATAAGTATTACCGGCCAGGTTAACGGGACGAAAAGAAATACTGCGAAGATGCATGCGAATTCATCAATTATTATGAAGGAAGGATCCTTCCTTCCCCCTCTCTTCTCAACCTCATTGGAAATTGGTACACCTACCGCGAAGAGAAGGATAAATAGGATTATATATGAGGAAATGTTACCATGAACAGCCAAACATAACGCGAGTCCGGCAATACTGCCCAGCGTACCCGGGGCTATAGGAGAATAGCCTATCCCGAATACGGTGGCGATGAGTTTGTATATAGTATAGCGTATAGAGTATAGAGTATGTCGCATATTGTGATCCGTGATCTGTGAACCGTGAGCAGTAAACAGTGAACAGTTGTTTGACTGATATTCTAATTCTACAAATTATGAACTACGAGCTACCAACTACGAACTACCAACTATTTCAATCCTTGTTATTTCCATTCAGCAGATATTTCTTGTTGCCTATAATGTAGGATGCTCCGCTTATTATTGTCAGTATGGTCGTTATTATCATCATGATGAATATTAGTTGTTTGTACCAGTATTCGAAAGACCCGTTCCAGAATCCGAAGGTTTTTACACCGGCTTCTTTTATTATTATGAAAATCAGGATGATCAGGATAGAAAGCATCTGTGATACGGTCTTATGTTTGCCTCCCATACCCGCGGAAAGTACGTCGTTATTCTTTAGGGCTACCAGGCGTATACCGGTGATCACGAGTTCCCTTAAGATGATTATTACCACTATCCATGCGGGAACAAGTTTTAACTCAACAAAGGCCAGGAATGCGGCTATAGTAAGTATTTTATCGGCAACGGGATCCATTATCTTTCCGAAATCTGATGTTATGTTATATTTTTTTGCTATGAACCCGTCAAGGTAGTCACTACAGACAGCGGCAATAAATATAGCAAGTGCGGCGGTTTTTGCGGCTATACCCGGCAAGAACAAGAGTACCATGAAAACGAAAGTTAAAAGTATCCTGACCAAGGTTATCTTGTTGGGTAGGTTCATGTTGCGTCTCCTGTCATATCATATTCCATTGTTCCCGTTATCTTTACATCAACAAAATCTCCGGGTTTAAGGTCTTTGCCTTTGACAAATATCACACCGTCTACTTCGGGTGCGTCTTTTTCGGATCTTCCTATAAATTGTGAAGGATCGTCATTAATGGTTTCGTCAATGAGGGTTTTCAATGTCTTGCCTATAATTTTTGTATTGTTATCGGCAGAAATATCCTGCTGCAATCTCATTACTTTATCGAACCGTTCACGTTTTATCTCTTCGGGAACTTGATCGGGAAACCCGTATGCGGGTGTACCTTCTTCTTTCGAATAGATGAACGCTCCTAATCTGTCGAACTTTACCTTCTCCAAAAAGTCCAGGAGTTCATTGAACATGTCTTCTGTCTCACCCGGGAAACCTACTATGATCGATGTGCGTAAGGTTACATCGTCTATACGACGTCGCAGTCTATCTATTAAGGTTTTTATCTCTTCTGCTGTTGACATGCGGTTCATCTTTTTTAGTATATCACTGTTTATGTGTTGCACGGGAAGGTCTACATATTTGCAGATATTTTTATTAGAAGTCATAACGTCTATGAGATCGTCCGTAAAATGTGCGGGATGTGTGTACAGGAGCCGTATCCATCGATCTTTCATTACCGGGGTCACTTCCCTTAAAAGAGCGGCTAGTTCGCTCTGTCCGGAGCGATCTAAGCCGAATGAGGTGGTATCCTGTCCTATAATAACAGCTTCTTTTATATCATGGTCGGTTCTTAACTTTTCTACCTCTTTTACAACTGATCCTATGTCACGACTGCGTCTTGGTCCTTTAAGATCCGGGATAACACAATATGTACATCTGTTAGAGCACCCTTCCTGTATCTTGACATAAGCATAATGAGGCAAGGTAAGAAGATTTCGGGAATAAGTATGATCATACAAAAAATCCGGAGTGGAAGTAACTTCTTTTACCCCTTTATCGGAGACAAGCTTGTTCAGAAAACCCGGGATCTTAATAAAATCCGATGACCCGAATATGCCATCGATCTCCTTTATCTCCCCTTTTAGTTCGTCCGGATAACGTTGGCTTAGGCATCCCGCGACAATAAGTTTTTGTATAATGCCCTCTTTTTTAAGCTCAGCCAATTGCAGTATAATATCAATAGATTCTTTTTTAGCGTCTTCGATGAATCCGCAGGTATTCACTATCGCTATATCCGCGCTTTCTGCTTCATCAACTATAGTGAATGATCGTTCGTTAAGTAAGCCCAAAAGGATTTCGCTGTCTAGCATGTTACGCGGACAACCTAAACTTAAGAGATAGATGTTTTTCATACGGAAGGGTATATTTTAATCAACGCGGGCGACCCAGGTTTTTCCTATCTTCACGCCATCCGGCGAGACCTTAATGTTCTTGCATACACCGGATGCGACTTCACCAAGATCCTGGCCGTTTATTTCAAAATCCAGCATCTCGCCTTTCCCAGTCCAGACGTTTATTGTCCCATCGGTGTCCCAAGTCTCCGAGCTGCCTTTCCCGAGCATACCGGAATAAAGAAGATTATCTCCTTCGGTTATGTGTATCCACGCTTCATCCCGGGCTTTAAGCGTAAATTTGAGTGCTTTTTTGTTTATTTTCTTTTTTTCTAAGATTTCTTTTTTCTTCACTTCTTTGACTATCTTCGGTTCTGCGACCCTTACCTTTTTTTTGATCTGTGTGCTGACTTTTATTTTCTCAGGGTTATTACGTTTTCTGATACCTTCTCTCACCTTACCCACAAGCACAAGAACGAGTATAACGAATATACATGTCAGCGCAATTGCAAGACCCTTTTGGATATTCTTGTCGGTTACGGATACCAGGTCTTCGTCTTTTTTGTCATATTCGTCGTATTCCAGCGAAAATTCCATGCCCGGGACTTTTAATGATATCTTTTCATATTTTTTTAGGATATCTTCAACATCCAAACCCAGAAAAGTGGCGTATTTTTTCATGAAACTTTTTAGATAAGGTTTACCTATGCGGTCCAATACTCCTGTCTCTATATCTTTGATCACTCTGAAAGATATGAGACTGCGCGCACTGACCTCGTTTATGGTCAGGTGTTTTTTTTCTCTGGCATCACTAAATATTTTTCCTAATTCTTTTGGGGGATTCATTCGTCCTGCTCTTCCTGTTCTTCTTCGTCCGTGTCATCGATATCTTCTATCTCATCTATTAATATCTCTCTGGCCTTAGATCCATTATGCGGACCTACTATGCCTTCTTCTTCCATCATATCTATCATCCTGGCGGCTCTGGTATACCCTACTCTGAGTTTTCTCTGTACCATGGAGACCGAAGCTTGTTGTGTGCCGATAACAATATCCACGGCCTTGTGGTACATATCATCTTTTTCATGCGCGACACCGGAAGTTTTATATTCTTGTTTCTCCATGATATCCGAGAGGTACTGCGACCCTGTCTGATTCTTGATAAATTTTACTACTTTTTTTATCTCGGAATCCTCCACTAAACTACATTGACCCCGGATAAGCGAAGACTCGCCGGGTTCCATGAGGAGCATATCCCCTCTTCCTAAAAGTTTTTCCGCCCCATTGGCATCTAATACTGTCCTTGAATCTACCTTTGAAGCCACTTTAAAAGATATGCGTGCGGGAAAGTTGGCTTTTATGACGCCTGTTATAACGTTCACTGACGGACGCTGCGTCGCAAGAATCATATGTATGCCCGCGGCTCGTGAAAGCTGCGCTATTCTCATTATCGCGGTTTCCACTTCCTGTTGACCCACCATCATAAGATCCGCTAATTCGTCTACTATGACCATTATATACGGAAGATTTTCGTCGTCTTCTTCGGATCTGTCCTTATACGCGCCTATATTCCTGACACCTTTTCCGGCAAAGATCTCGTAACGTCGTTCCATCTCACCGACTATCCATCCCAATGCAGATGCGGCTTTTTTGGGGTTGGTCACTATTGGAGTTATTAAATGCGGGATCCCTTCAAACATCATAAGTTCCACTCTTTTCGGGTCGATCATCATAAATCTGACCTCGTCGGGAGAAGAATTGAATAGTATGCTGCTGATTATCGCGTTTATGCATACTGTTTTCCCGGATCCGGTAGCTCCGGCTATGAGAAGATGCGGCATTTTCGCGAGATCTATCACTATTGTCTTGCCTGAAAGATCTTTGCCCAGAGCGAGTTTGATCGGGGATTCTTCTTCCTCGTATTCTTCGGTCTCAAGTATATCCCTGAGAAGTACTTTCTCGCTTTTAGAATTGGGGACTTCTATTCCTATGGTTCCTTTGCCGGGAAGAGGAGCTACAATACGTATATTCGCGGACTTCATAGCAAGTGAGATGTTGTCGCTCAGTGAAGTTATCCTGTTAACTTTGGTGCCTACGGCAGGTTCCAATTCGTACATAGTAATAACCGGACCCCTATTTATCTTGACTACAGCCGCTTCTACCCCAAATTCCATCAGCGTATTCTCAAGCATAGCCGCGCGTTGTTTAAGCACTTCTTCGCGTTCAGAGGAATCTCCAACTGAAGCCTTACTTAGAAGATCTAATCCGGGAAGGACATATTCAATATTCTCGCCGGTAGACGTATCAGCTGTCTGGACCGTGCGCGTTTCAGAACGATCAGACGATCTGGCCGCGCTTTTAGCGGAAACTATTCTGGGTTCTGTCTTTGAATTTGACACTTCTTCGCCGGAACCGGCTTTTCTCGAAGATAAAGGTGTACTACGGACCGCTTCCACTTGTTTTTTCATTTTCTCAAGCTTCTTGGTAATCTCTTTCTTGGCCTCTCTAACGCTGCTGCGTTTTACTGCCGGATCTTCTTCTTTCGCGAAGATACTCTCTGTAAGGGTTGTTCTTATCCTGGTTATTGATTCGGAAACAAACCCGAAAAGCACCGAGAATAAAGGAAGTATCAGAAATTCTGTCGCTACCAGAACTGAAAGGATTATCATTGCGGAGATAAAGACTAGCGCACCCACCCTGCCCAGGTATTCCAAAAGAAATCCCGCTATTACTGTACCAATTAATCCGCCATTAGCATAAGCTGCTTCAGGGATTGAGTCGTAGAACATGCTTAAACTAGCGCTTACCGCGGCACATAGTACGATGGCACCGAATACCTTAAAATATAGTTTTCTTTCTTCAGATTGAATAAGACGCGAAATGCCCCAAACAAGTATAAGCGCCGGAATAACATAAGAAGCGCGACCAAGAAAAAAACGCAGGAACCCACCGATGAATGCTCCGAGTATACCCGTAACATTATTCATATCAGTGTTGGGGCTTGAAGTGTAAAACGAAAGATCCGATTCACTGAAAGTAAAAAGGCTTAGAAAAAGGAACAGACTTCCCGCAAAAAGGACCACCGCTATGATCTCGTTTTTTCTTACCTGATCCATAATTTTTTTATCTCGCAAGAACAGTGACTGTGCATCCGAGCACTAGACAGTACAGTCCGAAAATATAAAGTTTTTTTGATACTACTACCCATTTTAAAAGCCGAAGGCTTGCAAGTCCCGCGGCAAAGGCTATTATCATTCCGGGAATGTATTCCGGTAATACGGTTGCCGATCCGGATGTTACAGAAACCGCGGAGTATATCTTGTAAACAACCGCACCAAGAATAACGGGTATTGACAGTAAAAACGAGAACCTGAAAGATTCTTCCGCGTTTACCCCTGCTACAAGAGCGGTTGATATGGTAGTACCGCTTCGTGAGATACCCGGCAGAAGTGCTAATGCCTGAGAAACTCCCACATAAAGAGCGGAACGTAAAGTCATCTTATCCTGTTTCGCAGTTCTCTTCAAAGCAGCCTGGCCCATAAAAAGTATGACTGAAGTGATTATCAGCATCATTCCGACTTTTGAAGGTGACGCGAAAAAGGATGTTATTTTTTCTTCAAAGAACAGTGCGGCAAGTACCGCGGGAATCGTAGCAAGAACTATGTAGGATATTATCCGTATATTCTTTTCCCTAAAGATCCGCGCTATATCCTTCCTGAAATATACGATTACCGCTGCCATGGTCGCCGCATGAAGGCATATATCAAAAAACACGGTGCCAGGCGTAATGCCGAAAAAATTATGTACAAGGACTAAGTGTCCGGAACTGGAAATCGGTAAGAATTCTGTTAATCCCTGTACAAGTCCGGATATTAATGATTCGATCATTGTCATAATCTCAATCTTATAAAGCTCTATCTAATGCCGGTATGTCCGAATCCGCCGTGCGCCCGTTCAGTCTCACCTAACCCGTCAGTCTCAACAAATTCCGCACGGGTAATGTCCCTGATAACCATTTGAGCCATTCGGTGACCTCGTTCGATATTAAAGTCTTCTCTGCCCAGATTAATGACTATCAGATTTATCAGACCTCGGTAATCGCTATCAATAGTTCCTGGGGTGTTTACTAAAGTTATTCCGTGTTTCAAAGCTAAACCGCTTCTGGGTCTTATCTGAGCTTCATATCCTTCGGGAAGTTCTATATAAATACCGCAGGACACGAGTTTAATTTCTCCCGGCGAGATAATAACATTATCCTTCACATCAGCGTATAGATCTACACCGCTGGATCCGGTTGTAGCATAAGACGGGATTGGTAAGTCTTTAGCGTCTTCCTTGCGTTTTATTTTTACTTTTATGGTTCCCAATACTTGTTTCTCTTAAGTAATGTCCCGGCTCATGATATTTATTCACTTGCCGGGACTTGATCTATTACAGTTTTTATTATCCAGCTTGTTTTATGCTAAGTTTAACGCGGCCCTGGTCATCTATGCCAATAAGTTTTACTTTTACTTCCTGACCTTCCTTAACAACATCAGCCACATTCTTTACAAATTCTCCTGCTAGTTCAGAAACATGACAAAGTCCTTCCTGTCCCGGCAGATATTCACAAAACGCGCCAAAATTCATTATCTTGGTGATCTTTGCGTTATATATTTTTCCTACTTCAGGTTCTTCTACTATGCTTTTCACCCATACTATAGCTTTGTCCAGAGATTCTTTATCAGCAGAAGATATCTGACATGCACCTTCATCGTCTATGTTTATGTCAGCACCGGTTTCCGCGATTATCTTACGGATCATCTTTCCGCCAGGACCTATGACAGCCCCTATTTTATCGGATTTAAGCATGATCGTTACTATTCGCGGCGCGTTAGGAGCTACTTCTTCAAGCGGTTTAGAAATAATACCTGCCATATGATCCAATATCTTGAGTCGCGCTTTCTTTGCCTGTTCAAAAGCTTCTTCAAGTATTTTAAAACTCACACCTTTGATCTTAAGATCCATCTGTACGGCTGTAACTCCTTCGCGTGTCCCGGCTACCTTAAAATCCATATCTCCGCAATGATCTTCAGTTCCGGCTATATCCGTAAGTACCTCATACTTATCACCTTTGGTCATAAGTCCCATAGCTATACCGCTAACCGCATCCGAGACCGGTACTCCGCTCGCCATCAGAGATAACGAACCTGCACATACCGTTGCCATCGAACTTGACCCGTTAGATTCGAGTATTTCAGATACTAGACGTATCGTGTAAGGAAACTTTTCGGCCGCAGGAAGAACCGGTTTGAGCGCTTTCTCCGCTAATGCACCATGCCCTATTTCACGTCTTCCGGGACCTCTCAAGAAACGAGCTTCGCCTACGCTGAACGGAGGGAAATTGTAATGCAGCATAAAAGTTTTCACTCCGGGACCCGTAAGAGTCTCTATCCGCTGTTCATCAGAACTGCTCCCAAGTGTCGTAACGGCAAGTGCTTGTGTCTGTCCACGAGTAAAAAGTCCGCTTCCGTGAGCACAAGGAAGTATGTTGATTTCGGAAGATAATTGCCTTATCTCGTCACATTTTCTCCCATCAACACGTTTATTCTCATCCATTATAAGATCTCTGACTATACTTTTCTCAAGTTTGGCCAGAGAAGAAGACACAGCTCTTTTAATATCATCGTCTTCTGTTCCTTCTTCCTCTTCGATAAGTCTAGTTTTCAAATTTACCAGAGCCTCAACTCTTTCCTGTTTATCCGCGATCATAAGTGTCTTTTTAAGTTCTTCTCGAGCCTTTCCGTCGATCTTCTCATACATTTCTTCGTTCTTGTCAGCGAAAGTTATATCTTCTCTTTTCTTTTTTCCTACCTTTTTCTGAAGCTTTTTCTGTATCTCTATCACAGGCTTAAGAGATTCATGTGCTTTTTTGATAGCTTCTATAACTTTTTCTTCACCAACCTTGTTGGCTCCGGCTTCCAGCATAATAACACTTTCTTCGTTAGCGACTATCACGACATCCATACTGCTTTCTTCTCTTTGCTCGAAAGTAGGATTAATAACAAGTTCACCGTCTACCATGCCAACTCTCATCCCGCCTAAAGGCCCGCTAAAAGGAACATCAGATATCGTAAGAGCAGTTGAAGCTCCTATGAGTGCTAATATATCGGGATCGGTTTTCCCATCTGAAGACAAAACAGACGCAATAACTTGAACTTCATTCAACATCCCTTCAGGGAAAAGCGGTCGAATAGGCCTGTCTATCATCCTTGATGTAAGTATTTCTTTTTCGGTAGGTCTGCCTTCTCTCTTAAAAAACCCTCCGGGTATTCTTCCTGACGCGAATGTTTTTTCCTGATATTCAACGGTTAACGGGAAAAACCCCATATTTTCTTTAGCCTTCTTTGAGCCGACACATGTCACCAAGACCATTGTACCTCCACACTGGATGGTAACCGCCCCGCTAGCCTGTTTAGCAAGCTTCCCTGTCTCAATTATTAGCTCTTCATTACCCAACTTTGTTCTTACTTGTTCCATTATGATTCCTATCCTTTTTTCCGGCTCAACTGATAAAAAACAGCGTTATTTCCTCAAGCCCAGTTTTTTTATAACCTCTTGATACTTACCGTTATCCGAAGATTTCAGATAACTAAGAAGTTTTCTTCTTTTGTTAACCATCATCAATAACCCTCTGCGGGAATGATGATCTTTTTTATGCTCTTTAAAATGATCAGCCAGACCGGATATACGCTCGCTCAGAAGAGCTATCTGCACCTCGGGTGAACCCGTATCTGAATCATGTTTTTTGAAATCGTCAACGATCTCTTTTTTCTTCTCTTTAATTGTAGCCATTTTCTCACCTCCGATCTTAAATATCTTATGTTTCCCTTTATTGTCAATAATACTATGAACCATATTATAACCGTAACGGGTTATAATGGTATCACATACGCCTGTTTTTGTAAACCATTTTAGTCCAAGGACGGGACGGCACTTTTATCTCTTAACCACACCGTCATAAGATCAAGTATATCCTTATCAATATTGTACTTTCGCGAGTCCTCTCCCTCTCCGCTCCCATTCATGTATTTCCCGGCAGTTCTAACCTCCGCAATCTTGATGTTCTCCCCTTTTTCTTTGCTGATTCTCTTTATCTCCTCACCGGCCCTCACATCAAAACCTTGATCATCTCTACCGTATATAAGGAGAAGTGGTTTATTGTACGCCATAATAGTCTCATATGGCCTTCGCATTAGAATACCCCTGTACCCGCTTGAAGGTAACCGGATCCCCCTAAAAAAGACATTTTTTTCTTCCGATACCAAGATCTCTTCCCTATATTTTCCTACCTGATTAGCTCTAGACGTCATAAAACTCTGTTCGAATGGTCCCAAACCGTACCCTGAAAGTATACGTTCAAGGTCCTTTTTTTCGGGTTTTAGCGGACTATCTGTACCCTCTGGTATACCCAGTATGATGCAAGATACAACTGAAGGATCGTCTTGTGATGCTTTTAGCGCCAAGTAACCTCCTCCTCTATACCCTATCAGGCTGATGTTTCCCTTGTTCACTCCGGGATATTTTTCAAGATACGAAATAGCTGCTTTAATGTTGCTCGAGACAGTTTCATCATCCGTATCCGCAATATTTCCCTGACTTCTCCCTTGCCCGGGAGGGTCAAAAGAGAGAACAAAAAAACCGGCTGCGGCAAGTTCGCGTCCGGTATTGTCTATTAAGGCTTGCTCTCCACGGGTAACGGGAGTATTAGTTGGAACAAAGATCACGCCCGGAGATAATTCTTCATCGGAAGGTGACCAGACCTTGCCCGCAAGTACGCGGTTCTCGCTTTTAAAAAAGATCTCTTTTACTTCTACCGTGTTTTCCTTCTCATTGTTTATAGTATTTTCTTCTGGAGTTTTCGGAATATCTTCGCCATTCTCCTCCACGGAACTTTCCTTACCTACTAGCTTTCTAAAAACTCTTTTAACCTCATCCATGAGAATGCCAATATCACTAAACAGCACTTCGGGATATTTGGTCAATATCATCCTGGTCTTCGCCGAGGTCACTTCAATCTCGAGTATTTCATGCGAATATTTCGACAGTGTCAAGAGTACTTCAGGAATACCTGTGGATTTCAAAGCAAAAACTTCCGCTTCGATCTTACGTCCCCCTATAGATACATAAACATCATTCTCGTACTTCATTTCTATTTTGTCACGCATCGGAGGAATCGGTTCACCTATTGGTATCATGACCTCAAAGAACTGCGACCCTTTTTTCCAAAAATTATATTTATCCACTATAGGCATGCATAGCATCGCGCTATACGGTGAGAATACCATAGTCTTTCTACCGGTTTTGAGCTCCTTAAAAAACATAACACGGGGATACTCCGAGAATAAAAAATCGGTTACCTCTCCGTTTTGGAACAGCCATGTTGATCTTTTTCTACCCTTAACCCCTTGAATCTCTTCTAAAAACTTTTGGGGCGTCATGGTTCTTCTCTTTAAATACATTTTCTCGTCTGTAACTGAATATTCGAGCGACCCCGGATACTCCGCATGAGATTTGTATATCACTTTATCTTCCGTGATAAACCTGTCTATCCTAACGGTCCCCGTCTTCTCTCCGTCCCTGTATGCATCGAACGAAAATGTCCTGCGTCCATTGAAATCTACATAGATAAACGCAGACACAAAAAGGATTATGATTATCAAAAACGACAACATTACTATTGCAGTAAATCTTTTCATGATACCAACATCCCTGCTACAGAAAGATTAAGTTCGAGTGACCCTTTTGCGCCCTCTTTAGCAAACTCGCTCTTTAATGAAAGCTTTCTTTTAACATCCTGCGGACAATTTTTCAGCAAATGTCCAAAATTCATTTCTTCCCCCGGCATTAATATCTTTTCGGGGTACACTACTGCCGAAGGATTCATTCCAGACTCATCCGATCCGCCTCCCAGGGGATTCACCCATTCTTTATAAGCAACTGTCCCGTCAGGTTTTATGAGAGATACTTCTATCAGGATCGAAGTTATTTTTTTTCCGGAATTATTCTTTATAGTTCCCTGAAGTAATGGCACTACACCTATACCCGAAGTCTTGTCTGTTTTGATGCTTACGTTTGACAGAACTATATCGTTCTTGAACACTTCAGCAGTAAGCTTATATATAGAACTGCGATATTTCAGGGCCAGGGTATCTTGTTTCCATTGTAGATACAGATGATATCCCACCAAAGTCGAGATAAATACGATCGCGATTATGGACGACGAAAAAATAATAACTGATATATGTTTTTTCTTAAGGAACACAATTTATCCTTTATTTTTACTTCTTGTCTGTTTCATGTACATTTCTCTCACTTCTTCAAAATATTCTCTCATTTCTTGGGACGCATAATCCGGATATGTCCATGGCCACGCCTTAAACTCACCGTCACAAAAATTTAGTGTTGATTCCGCAAAAATGCGCTTTCCTATGTATACCCTATGCGTATAATCTTTAGTGGTCAAAAGAACTAGCTTAGCCTCGGTAACATATCCTGGATCGATGTTAATAGTTCTTTTTTCTTTTTTCCTAAAAAAGTTTTCCAGTTTGTTAGTCCGTATCTTTATTTTTGAGATATTCTCTTTATTCACCAACTTTTTAAAACATATCAGTTCCCGTTTAAGCGGACTGCCCATTTCTTCGGCATAATAATCAGTATAATCGAACGGTAACTCTTTTTTCAGAGTTTCCATATTGCCATAGATCCTCGAAAGTCTTCTTTCGGCTTTTGCCCTGATATCTTCAGACCGGTATATCATGCTTACAATAAGCTTAACTTTTTTCTGTTCGAAAATTTTACCCATAATAGCCTTGCAGTGACTCGTGATTCGTGACTCGAAAACAATGAACAGTTGACCATAGTCAATAGTCTAATAACGTCCCTCTTCTTTCTCCCTTCTTCCTTCTGATCTCTGAAAACTATTCACCTATGATCTGCACTACTAGTTCCCGCCCACGCGGACGAGTATCAAAATCACAAAACACTATCTGTTGCCATGTTCCCAGCGTAAGTTCCCCGTCCACAAAAGGAACTGTAACAGACGGACCCATAATTGTCGCTCTCACATGTGACGCACCGTTATCATCGTGCCATGTCATACTATGCCGGTAAACTTTATCATAAGAAGCAAAAATATCCAATGCTTCCTTTACATCTTTTACCAGATTTGGTTCATATTCTATGGTGGTCAGAGATCCCGTGGACCCGGGATTGAAAACGGTAATAATACCTGACTTCATGCCCGACTTTTCCAAAATATCCCGGCAATTCGTCGTTATATCAATTATATCGGTATTTCCTGCGGATTGGACCGCAAGATATTCGGTAACAACCATATTATGCGAGAAAGTTAATTGTCCCTGCTATTAATGTATTTTATCAAACGATCTCTTTCTCTTGGGAGAAGTGTGTTAAAAAATATTGCGACATCATAATGCAAGATCTTGTTCCCTTTTTTAACAGGATGTTCTCTGACAACCACCCCGTCAAGATTCATGGAAACAGGAGCAGAGCCTTTCTTGATGCCCGGAAGAGAAAGTACTAACTGTACCTGTGTCATAAGGGGTATTCTTTTAGCTACTTTGCAGTAAAGACCTGACGCACTTACGTCGAGACTCTGAGTTATCGTATCACAACCGTCGGCCGATAATTTGATAGCTATTCTATCATCTTTTATTCTTGGATATCTTCTTCTTTCGGCGCCTTTTTTCATAAGTTCTCCAATCTTTTTCTTTCTTAAATGTGTCGCTTCTCTGCAGCATTTATCCGGGAGGCCATGTAAAACTTCTCCCCCCCATAAGATGCGCATGCATATGAAATACTTCCTGACCAGCGTTCTTATTACAATTTACAACTAAACGGTATCCTTCCTTATCGATCTTCTCTTTTTTAGCTATATCCCTAGCTACGGAAAACAATTTACCCGCAATAGCTTCGTTCTTCTCGCTAAGATCGTTGACCGTAGGTATATGTTCCTTCGGGATAATAAGAACATGTACCGGGGCTTGTGGATCAAGATCTCTGAACGCTAATATCTCGTCGTCCTCGTACACAACCGATGCCGCAATATCTTTACTTGCTATCTTACAGAAAATACAGTTCTCTTTCATATAACTTTTCTCTTTCAGATAGGACTAAAGGCACGGAATGGATTTTGCTACCAATACATTTTCTCAAACCGTTCAGAATATCTCTTTATCCATTCTTGAGAAGCTTCTTTTAAGGATACATCCTTTCCATCCTGGAGAGAACGCAGCACACGATATTCCTCTATGAGATAGATCTGCTCTATTAATTTGACCTTGAACGCATCAGCATAAGTCTCGAAAGAAACTCCAATCTTGTATAACCCCGCAGACTCGTCTTTCGCAGAGTGGACAACCTTGGCTTTAATGTTGAAGACTTTGTCATATACGGGCATTTTTATAAGTATGAGGGTTTCGGCAGCAACATCCGTTTTGGACATAAACATCAACCCGCCTTCACTCACATCGACAGTTTCACTTTTCTCAAAATCTTCTTTCTCAGTTATCTGGAACTCCAAAGGATTTACAAGAAGATGCCTAATGAACCGTCTTTTTTCGTGATGAGACATATATCCCTCCGTAGGATTTAGTATATCATACAATACCCGAACATAAGATCGGGAAAATCTTATTCGTCATGCTGCATATCGCCCGTCAATCACAACAGGTTGCCTTCTTTAAGATCATTTTCCAGTTTTTCCAAAGCCTTCTTGAGTTCAGGAAAAAGCTTAACATTTATGTTCACACCTTTACCCGTAGGAACTTTATCGTCGCCCTGCGGAGGTTGTGTCCATATACGAATATCAATAACATCATTACCTTGATATTCGGACAGACGAACCTTAACATCCTGATACTTGTTTTTAGCGAATACCGCTACATCCTTTTCCATCATGTCTCCTTTTTTTCCTAATTAACGGACATAGGTCTTTCTTCCTATATATAATTAAGTATAAATATTATACCACAATGTAGGGTTTTTCAATAAAAAATCAGTCTATCTTTTTCTTTTTTAATATACGAACAAAACAGGCTATCGCCAGGCCGATTATCATAACCCACGAAACTGTCATAAATATCCATCCTAATAATGTCATATCTCTCTACCTTCTTCCCTTCGTTTCTTCCAAGCAACTTTGACCATTACAGCCAAGATCAAGAATATTAGACACAATCCAACACGTGTAGCCATTATATAGGGACGATCAACACTCGAAACATTATCCATACGTATTATAGGCAGCCATTCCTGAAAGAACCATGCTCCAAGAACTATAATAAGGAATGAAGGAGTTACATACTTGATTATGTACTTGTAGATTCCGGGTATTTTCATATCCGCCCCGTGATGTACTTCTTCCCATGCTCGGTTAATTTTGAATATCCATCCAAACAATATTACTTCAAATGTAGCGAAAAGCACGAGACAGAACGTACCTCCCCAAAAATCCAGTTCATCGACTACTCCTCTGCCGATAAAAAATATAGCCGCGTTACATAAGAGGAACATTGCTCCTCCCAATATAAGTACAGACTGTTTTCGTGATAATTTAAATTCGTCTTCCAAAAATGCTACCGCAGGTTGTGCCATAGAAACCGATGACGTAACACCCGCGAGGAATAATAATCCGAACCACAGAAATCCCATAAGCTCCGGAAGAGGCAGTTTCCCTAAGATGAGCGGCATAGTAACAAAACCGAGATTGAATGCGCCTGACGCGGCTATATCGCCTATGGCCATGGGCCCAAAAAAAACAAAAGCCGCGGGAATGATTATACTCGCCCCAAGAACCACCTCGGCTATTTCGTTCATGCTGACCGCGGTGAGTCCTGATAGCGCCACGTCATCACCTCTTTTAAGATAGCTCGCGTATGTCAGAATGACCCCCATACCTACACTAAGAGTGAAAAATATCTGTCCCGTCGCGGCTAACCACACTTTAGCATTCCTGAGCTGTGAAAAATCCGGGTTCCATAAATACCCTAGCCCGTTGACTATGTTCCAATCGGGATTCATCTTTACAGGAGCGCCCAGAGTGAGAACGCGTACTGCTAGTATTATCGCGAAAATAAAAAGCGTAGGTATAGCAAACTTGCAGAATTTCTCTATCCCTCCCCTGATACCATGGTTAAGGACGATCATATTCACTATAAACGTTATTAGGAAAAATGTGTATGCGATGATAATACTGGAAAAATATTGATTCTTTTCAAGCCCCTGAAAACCTCGCAAGAAAGCTTGCATAGAAACTTGATCTGTAATACCTGTGAATTTTTGGCTAAGAGCGAAAAAGCTGTAGGCAAGAGTCCATGACTCGATATATGTGTAGTAGACCATTATGACAAGAGGCCCGAAGATACCTACTATTCCGAAATATTTTATGAACCTATTCTTCTTCCATAGGTTCTGAAAAACCCCGGGTGCTGTGGAGTGACCAAACCCTCCTCCGTAGCGTCCTATGGACCACTCGACCCACATAAGAGGTATCCCGACAACAAGAAGTGCCACAAAATACGGGACCATGAACGCGCCACCGCCGTTTTTGGCCGCCTGGACCGGAAATCTAAGAAAGTTACCCAACCCTACGGCCGATCCGGCAACTGCCATGATCATGCCCATACGCGAACCCCAGCTATCACGTATTTTTTTTCCCATACGGTACCTATAAAATAAAAACTACAAACTATGAATTACCAATTGTTAGATTTTTTGAGATTATTCCGACGGGTCGACCTTTTTTCGTAGTTTTTTTATATTAGACTGTTTTTTCTTCGCCTCTAAAACCTTTTCTTTTGCTCTTTTGGATCGTTTTCGTTTCTGCCTGCGTATTTTTTCAGCTTTTTTTACTTTTTCTGCGGCTTTACCTAGAATCTGTTTTTCGATTTTATCAATTAAAATTCGTCTGGCAAGGAATCTATTAAGAACCTGGGACCTTTCCCTACCGCATTTGCACTCCGTTCCGGTAGGTAGGTGTCTGATATGAACGCATGTGGACACTTTGTTAACATGTTGTCCTCCGCTTCCCGAAGATCTGATGAATCTCTCTCTAAGATCAGATTCGTCAATTCCGAGCTCTTTCATCTTAATTCTAAGAGCTTTTTCTTTCGCAGAAGATACAGGCATATGAGGGCTTTACCTATTATAACAAGCATCGATAAGATCTTCTAAACGTGCTGTAGCAAGACATTGAACCGTATCGGCTCCACCATAATATATTTTCACTTCATTATTCGGCTCTAGAACTGCTCCGCAAGTAAAAACAACGGCATAAGTCAACCCGGTAAGTTCATAATCCATAACCGGTGAAAGTATCGGAGCCTTGGCACGCGCGATTATCTTTGAAGGATCGTCCTTATCCAGCATCATCACGCCTAAATGATAAACATATTGAGCCGCACACTGTACATTAACGGCATGATATATTACCAACCAACCTTTATCTGTTTTAATCGGCACCGCTCCGGGACCATTTTTCTTCCATCCCCATTCGTCTTGCGTCTGCGCAACTGCTCTTGAGCCTCCCCAATGTATAAGATCCGGAGAATATGAAACCCACATGTATCCATGTCCGTCACCGGTGTTGGGCCTGTCAAGTCGGCAATACATACCATTAATCTTTTCAGGGAACAGCAGCCCGTTCCTGTTATCCGTCTCCGAGATAAATCCTTTCCACTTAAACTCTTTCATGTCGGGCGATTCCAAAAGACCTAATCTGCAGGAATGACCGCTGTGACAAGCAAAAACAACATAATATGTGTCGCCTATAAGGGTAACTCGTGGGTCATAATACATCCCGGCGGTATATTCTTTAAACTCTTCTGTATCCGGCATTTTGATGGGTTCCGGTCGAAGTGTAAAATTTATACCATCGTTGGAATCAGCCGGCCACATAAGCTGTTTCATTGAAGGTGTCTCCACCCTGCATAACATTACATACTTTCCGTCCAGAGTTTTTATGCACCCTGAATTATAAACCCCTTTAGCAGCTCCAGGTATATCTTCCTTTATCAATATTGGGTTTTTTGCGTACCGTACAACTATATTTTCTTTTTCCTTGGAATAAACTATTGGTTGTGACATTTTGTTCCTTTCTTTTTTTTAGTTAATATAAACACATTAAAAATACTCAAACAGTATTTAGAAGCTTCTTTTTCCCAAATTCAAGTTATTTGAAAAAATGACGACCGGCCAAAAACTGTTACACTTCGAGAACAGAATCGGCGGTACCGAAAACATTATGCTCGGAATTGACGTTATTTGGGTCGCTTATCCATTCGTTATCCACCAAAAATTTATAGCGGTACCTGCCCCTATCCAAAGTAAAATGAGCCGCCCAGTCACCGCTTTCAAGTTTGGTCAACCGTGTCGCTTCTGATTTCTTCCATCCGTTAAAATCTCCCAGAACGTATACGGACCCGGCTTTGGGAGCATGGAGGGAAAATTCTTTTAGAGCCACCTTTATATCTTTATCTTTAGATTTTAAGAGTTCGCCTGTCAGGTTATAAAAATCTGAAGATGCGGAACTCTTAATATCATGTTCGAATATGGTCTTTCCTAGGCTAGCAGCTTCTCTTAATCTTACGCTTGCTCTTATTTTGGATGTTAGCAAATATGGTCCCAGCCTTTTTTTTGCCTCTTCTTCCAGTTTTCTGGCAAATTTAGACCTCTTGTCAAAAATGTTCAGAACAAAAAATATCGAGGGATCCCTTCCAGTTTCATTTTTCAGAAGACTAGATACCCTGTATACACTATTTATACCGTTGAAGGAGAAATAACTAAGATCTATGGGAACCAGCATCATATCCGCCGCGTACATTGAATTAAGGGTAAGAAATCCAAAACTTGGAGGCGAGTCTACCACAACATATTCGTATTTATTGAAATAAGGATCCGATAACGTCCGGTATAATATGGCCGCTGCGCCGTTAACTCCGCCCAAATTTATTTCCGCGGCGCTAAGCATCATATTGGCAGGAATAAATGAAAGATGGTCCCTGTCGTTTATTACTATGTCTTCAAAGGACACTTCTGTTTTATCGAAACTAGCCCTAAAAATGTCGTATGAAGTCTTTCTTCCGGACGCTTTCTCGTTATATCCCAAAGCAAACGTCGCATGAGCCTGAGGATCAAGATCTATGAGAAGCGTTTGTTTCCCCATGTTCGCCAAAGTAGCCGCAACATTTACAGCTAAAGTAGTCTTACCGCAACCGCCTTTTTGATTAGCTATGGAAATTATCTTCATATACCCCCTCTTTTTTCTAGATTATAGCATATAACTATTTTGACGTAAATATAAATATCTACATATTTAACATAGAATGTGCTCTTTTTGCCGGACTAAAATCGCGTATTTCCAGGTCAATTCTCTCCTCTTTTTGAAAGTTTTTTAGCCAAATTGACATTTCCACATTTTAGTTCTATTACGGTCCCTCTTATGATAAAATAACCTTATGAATAAGCACCGAACCAAAGACAAAATTGACGCCGAACTTTCAAAAACGTATTTCGGCAATGCCTTAAGGACTATAGACCTTGATAGCGATTCTTTAAGCGTAAGGAAAAACACCTCCTCCGTGGAGAAAAACACTATAAAGGAGAAAAACACTATAAAAAATGACAAACCCTCTCCCGGGAAAAGGCGGTCACTGCTAATAGGCGCACTCCTTTTGACGGGTAAATTGCGTCCCTTTTTTATATCCATCATTCTTCTGGCAACATTGTCCCTTGCTATTATACTTTTCATATCGCACAATCGCATGATATTCGATTTCAATATAAACGTTAAACCTGTGAACAAGGAGCTTTTAACTGCCCCATCTTCTCCGGTCGAGGGATCAAACATACAAATTACTGCACCTGGTAGCACCGTTATCTCATATGCAAAAGAGCCTCTAGTTACCGAAAAAACACTTTATGATTTTGAGAATGGAGAAGATGGTTGGGAAATACCTTTTTGGGCGACCGAAAAGCCTGATCACGTGGCCTTATCCATAGCATCTATCAACAATATATCTTCGAATGGTGAAAGCAGTATTGGTATCTATGCCGAATTTTTACCTGGCCGGTGGTCTGCCGCATTAATAGAAACCCAGCATTATCTTGATCTGAGTGACTATAATTCAATATCGGCAATGGTATACCTTCCTCCCGACGCGATTGACCGGTTAAGTTGTGAGCTCATATTTACTGTCGGTGACGATTGGCGGTTTGTTGAAATGGCTCGCAAAGTGAAATTAGTACCCGGGAAATGGACGATCGTAGAAGCGGACATCTCTGAAGGAAGCATAGACTGGAAACGAACCTTAATCGATAATGATTTCAAAAAAGATATACGCAAGATCTCGTTAAGAGTAACATCCGACGGAAAACCCCATTCAGGACTTATCTATGTAGACGAGATCAAGGTCTCTCCCTAACATCTTTTATCTGACATACAGAAATAACTTGCTGCACATACTTCTTTTTCTATTTCCCAAAAAGATCTTCCGGAGAGTCTTTTTCTGAGGAAGCCTCACCTTTCCAAAGTTCGTCAGCAGCAGGCTTTATATAATATTTGCGCCCTTTTATAAAAACAAAGTTACTCCACACTTTGCCCTCTTCTTGCTGGGAAACTTGTATCTCTTTTATAGCATTTGCCTGTGACACCAATTCATCTGTCTGATACACTATCGTAGCTTCCAGCGTTTTTGGAAGTACCGGTGACTGCTGCTCATATTCTCCATGATGACTAAGTATAATATGCTCTAATCTGAGCCGGAGATCATCCGGAAACCCGTCTATTTTAGAGATCTTTTCGTTTAATATCCTGTACCCTATGGTTATGTGTCCCAAGAGTCCACCTTCTATGGTGTACTCCTGTTTCTTAATATCCAATTCAAATATCTTCCCTATATCGTGGATAAAAGAACCTAGGCTGATAATGTCCCTGTCGGCTTCAGGATAAAGATCACATACTTTCACGGCTATATACATAACGTCGTATGTATGTTCCATCAATCCACCGATATAAGCCCCATGCCAACTCTTTCCTCCAAGTCCTTCCTTGAACTTATTTATCAGATCTTCATCACCCGTAAATTCGCGTGCCAACGATAGTATCCATGGGTTTTTTATGTCTTCGAGCTGCGTCAAGATATCGCTGTATATCCTATCCCTGCCCTCAGCTATCCTTACCATATCTTCGAAGGTAAATGCCCTATCATCAGCTTTTTCTATCGAATCTATCTTGAGCTGTTTTTCTTCGCGGTACTTATCCACGGTCCCAACAACATGTATCACATCTCCGGTCTCTGCGGCTTCATTGAATTTATCCGCATTATCCCATAACCGCCCCTCGATCTTACCTGTCTTATCCGCAAGACCTATCTCCAGATACGGTTTGTCATGTTTAGTAAGTTTAAGATCTTTTTTTCTTAAAATGAAATACGAATTTACCCGTTCATTCACTTTAAGATCACTTATAAATTTCTTCTCCATAATTGCTCCCTGTTAATGCTCCCAACATATGTTAACATACTCGCAATGCCCGCATCGCCCTTTATCATCTCTTTCAGGTAACTTATCAAATTTTAAGGCCTTTATGTTTTTAAAACAGTCTAGTATAACCTCTTCTAGTTCGAGAACCATCTCATCCGTAAGATCTACCGTTATTTTTTTATAGTCGCCTTTTTCGAGATCGTATTTTTTCACTGTGACCCCAACGGGTTCAAGGAATTGTAACACGCCTTTTTCCACCGCTCCCTTACCTTTGGTCTTGGCCGACCTTTCATACAAAAGTTTGTACGCTACAACTTGCCGATAATAATCATCACATTCGGTATTAGAAAGATCCTTTTTTGTTGCCATCGCTTTGACATGCTTATCGGGTTTACCGGTTTTGTAATCCACGACTTTTATCTTACCCGGCGAGTCTTCTTCTATCTTATCGAAAGTCCCCCGAAAAAAATGTCCTCCGGGTAAAGTTATTTCCAGCTTATTTTCAAGAGCTACCGGCACAACCGGAAATTTTTCTTCACGCTCGTACCAAGTTTTCAGTGTCTCCAGCCTATCCTGACACCATGTCTTTATCTCTTTATTCGCACCTTGATACTCAAGTTCTGAGGTGAATACTTTCTTGAACCGTTCAAATTTAGGGAAGTCACCTTTCTCCATAAAGATCCCGTATACATCTTCAAGTGCTTTATGCGCGCAATTACCAAAAATAAGATGCTGGTTCTTTTTCCCGGGCAATCTTAACACGTTATCATAAAGAAACTTACGCCTGCATGCGATATAATTGTTCAAACTGGTGGGGTTAAGTGTTATTCCCGATACGATATCTTTAAGCACATCTTCCGTTCCAACAAAAGGATCATTTTCTTTTTTAGTACTCAAATATTCTTTAAGAAACTTCTCTTCATCTTTAGGAGACCCCTGCTGTGCCTCTATATCAATATATCCCAAGAAGGGACTCGTAATAACCTTTTCTGCGGGTGCGGAAGTATATACAAGATGTGCTTTCGCGCGCGTAGATGCTACATAGAAAAGCCGCAGTTCATCATAAAGATCTAAGAGTTTAATTTTCTTTTTTTCGTCCACCCTTTCCTTGCTTTTATAGATACTATACGGAAGAGGAACAACATCGGGTTTTCGTCGCAAGGGCCAGCTTTTCTGCTGAAGACAGAACGGCAGAAAAACGGCATAGAATTCCAATCCTTTAGCTTTATGCGTAGTGTATACTCGCACCCCGTCCTGGCTGAGTGTCGCGAGTTCCCCTTGAACCGGCATTCCATGTATTTCTCTTAGCTCCATCTCTTTCATGAACTCGTCAAGGTTGAGTGCCGGATTAGCGAGATCTGCTTTCTTTACCATGTTAATAAAAGATACCAGTGATCTGAGTTCCCTTATTCTGATCACTTTATCCTTTGAGTATCTTTCAAGTATAAATCCATATATCCCCGAATCCTCTATGTACCTCATGATAAGGTCGTGTACAGGACGATTGTTCCCGCCTGAAGTCATCCTGCTGATAGCCCAGGACGCCACATGCAAGGCATGTGGGTTTTTTAATTTCAATTCTTCCGTAATACTCAAATTAGCTGAATCTTTTTCACTGGGCCTTAAGAATGCACCGTCATTATCCTTATCAAACTGTCCGAAACATTCCTGAAACTGTTGAAATAACCCGAATTTGGCATTGTTCGCCGCCCCGTGATCGCTTGATGAAGATTTCGCTTTTAAAACATACCCCATAAAACTTAAAACATCCGAATGTACTGCTCCAATATAATCAGAGG
Source organism: Candidatus Aadella gelida (assembly GCA_030765205.1). Lineage (GTDB taxonomy): Bacteria > Omnitrophota > Gorgyraeia > Tantalellales > Tantalellaceae > Aadella > Aadella gelida. The sequence continues at coordinate 23,464 of JAVCDB010000008.1, forward strand.
TAAGCATTCGGTAAAGGAGCAAGGACCTTTTCTGATAGTCCTCACTACCGCATGCCGCAAGTTCAAGAACATCCAGTATCTGACGAACGCGTTTTTCGCTTCGTATATCCTCGGCCCCGTCAGTAGCATAGGGCACACCTGCCTTAAGCAGTGCATCTATCACTTTTATTATATGCGCACGTTTTCGTACCAGTATCGCTATATTATTGAAAGGTTTTTCTCTTTCTTCCTGTGATAAACACTTATCCCTCTTTATATGGTCAACACAACGTACTATTTCTTTCACAATAAACCCTAGTTCTTCTTCTTCGGTGCAAAATTCCGTAATGCTGACGTTTCCGGATCCATAAGTCTTTTTACTTTTAAGTTCTTTTCCTGTTATACGCTCGTCTACAGGAAGTTTAGAGATTATACTCCCCGAAATGTCGGCTATCTCTTGGGTAGAACGATAATTGTTCTCTAGTGAAACTTGTTTAAGGGAAGGAAGTTTTTCCTTAAGCACTCTAAAATTGGAAAGTGTAGCTCCCTGAAACCTGTATATCGCTTGATCGTCATCTCCCACACAACACACATTGGAAGACGCAGGGTCCAGTATGGAAAAAAGAAGTTCTAATTGAGCGCCATTGGTATCCTGATATTCATCCACCATTATATACTTGTACTGTTCTCTAAACTGCTCACGTAGATCTTTATCATTTTTTAATGCCTCTATTGCGAACAGTATCATATCATCGTAATCCAAGCGTCCCCTATCGTCAAAAAGAACGCTGCATTCTTCATCTTTCAGCTTTTCGTATTTTTCATACATAACCGATAAAGCTTTTAGACGGCTCACATGTTTATCCTCCACATTTACCCCGTCAGGGATAAGCCCTTTAAGTTCGGCAAAAAAAGTTTGCGGAGAGATTCCTTCGTTCTTGAGCTCGCTTATACGCTTTTCTATTTCCCTGCGGTGTATGTATGGCGCTCCAAACGGCCGAAGACCTTCCGCTCCCTGAACATTATCAAGCATATATTCTAGAGCTCTCACTTTCTCGATCTCACCTATCTCGATCTTCTCTTTAACATATTTTATAGCCTCTTCTGATTCAAGAACAATAGAATTGGCAAAGCTGTGGAATGTTTCGACGGTTACGTTGTACCCATCTTGCCCTATAATAAGAGCCAGACGTTCCCTCATGGCCCTTGTAGCGGCATTAGTGAAAGTAAGTATAAGAATATTTTCAGGATCGATCTTTTTCTTGTTTAGGATGTTCGCGGCCCTTACGGCAAGAAGCTGCGTTTTACCCGTTCCGGGACCGGCCAGGACCAGTAAAGGACCGTCTGTTGTATCAACGGCTGTTTTCTGTTCAGTATTTAGCAGCTTATAATATTCTTTAAATTTCTCGGTTTGCATTGGAGTTTGTCGTGTTTATTAGGTTTGTTGGGTTTGTTAGGTTATCTTGCCCGAGGTTCCGCGTCCTTCGTCCCTCATCTTTCGTCCTTCCAACCTATCCCCTCGATATTTGGAATATAGCATTCAACGCCAAAAGGTTCGGCAGGATCTTAACCTCTTTCTTCTCGCATAAGAAAACACTTTTTTTTATGACTATGTTCTCTTTAGAACAAAACCTTTCAAAATCCTTTATGCTAAGAAAATGGAGATTAGGAGTATCATACCAAGAATACGGCAAAGATGGTGTAAGAGGCACGTGCCCACCGAAAAAAAGCTGAACTCTTGCCTTTATATAACAAAAGTTAGGAAACCCTATGATAACCGTTTTCCCTATTCTCAAAGCTTCTTGTATTGCGTCTTTAGGGCGATGTACCTGCTGCATCGTCTGGTTGAATATAACATAGTCAAAAAGTCCGTCGGGATACTCTTTGAGTCCCGTATCAATATCTCCTTGAGACACGCTAAGTCCTTTTTCAACGCACTGATAAATAGCCTGTTCGCTTATCTCGACACCGGTCCCGTCGGCTTCTTTGCTGGAAACAAGATATTCCAACAGTTCCCCGGCCCCACAACCCATATCAAGAACTTTGGAACCTCTTGAGACCATTTCACCTATGATCCTATGATCGCATCTTAATTCTTCTTTTATTTTACTAGTCATATTTCTTTCTCTAACTTTTTCTTTGTGTTTTCCAAGAAATGTTTCACAAGTTTGGTTTCCTCCTCAAACTCCAAAAGAAACGCATCGTGTCCGTACTCCGAGCTTATTTCACAATATGTTACATTGATCCCGTTCATTTTAAGCGCTTTCGATATCTCCTTTGACTGAAACGGCGGATAAAGCCAATCCGAACTGAACGCTATTATCAAAAATCGGGTCTTTACTCCCTTGAAAGTTTGCTGCAGACTATTATTTTTCTGTATATCAAAATAATCCATCGCTTTCGTAAGATAAAGATACGAATTAGCATCGAACCTTTTAACAAAACTATCACTCCTATACCTTAAGTATCCTTCGATTTCGAATTCAGTCGAAAATTCATATCCTAATTTTTCTTTTTTCAGCATACGGCCGAATTTTTTTTCCATGGAATCATTGCTCATATACGTTATATGTCCTATCATACGCGCAACCGCCAAACCCGCCGAAGGATGTTCTTTCTCATAATAATCTCCCCCGTTCCACGCCGGGTCAGACATAATCGCCTGTCTGCCAACCTCATCAAATGCTATCTGCTGGGCAGAATGCTTGTATGTTGTCGCTATGGGCATACAAGAAAACGTCATTTCGGGGTAAGACACTGCCCATTGAAGAGCCTGCAGGCCCCCCATTGACCCCCCGCATACGGCGAGTAGTTTTTCTATTCCTAAATGCTCGACCAGCTCTTTCTGAGCGTCTACCATATCTTTGATGGAAACTATCGGGAAACTTAATCCGTAAGGTTTACCTGTAGAAGGATCTATAGAATTCGGCCCGCTTGAACCTTTACATCCTCCCACGACATTAGAACATATGACATAATATTTATCGGTATCAAATGCTTTCCCCGGACCGATCATTTCATCCCACCAACCGGGTTTCTTTTCTCCGGGATGGTATCCCGCAGCATGTGCATCTCCCGATAAGGCATGGCAGACAAGAACGGCATTGGTCTTTTTACTATTGAGCTCACCATAAGCTTCATATGCCAGTTTGAGACCTTTAAGCTCTATCCCGCTTTCCAGAACAAATTTCTTATCATCAGGAAGATTAAAGTATTTTGTCCCCACTTCCCCTAATCCAGCTTTATCTTTTTTCTTTTCAACCATATGCTTCCTTGAAATATTGTCAGTTAACTCATTTATCAGTCCAAATAATCTTCAAAAAGCCATGTACTTAAATATCGTTCTCCTGAATCCGGAAGTATCGTCACTATAAACTTATCTTTAGACTCTTCTCTTGAAGCTAGAGCTATAGCTGCCGCTACATTGGCCCCACCCGAGATCCCCACCAGTAATCCTTCTTCCCTAGCAAGTCTGCGGGCATATATTCCGGCATCTTCGTCAGAGACGGTTATTATCTCATCTATTAGTTCTTTTTTCAAGACATTAGGAATAAATCCTGCGCCTATCCCTTGTATTTTATGAGGCCCGGGATCTCCTCCCGAAAGAACCTGTGAATTTTCGGGTTCAACACCTATTATTTTGATCTCCGATTTTTTTTCTTTTAAGACTTCCGCGACACCGGTAATCGTCCCGCCTGTACCTATCCCCGCCACAAAAATGTCAACACTCCCGTCTGTATCTTCCCATATCTCTTGCGCAGTAGTTTCTCTATGTATCCTGGGATTAGCTTCATTCTCGAACTGTTGGGGCATAAAAGAGTTCTTGGTACTTTTCACAAGTTCTTCAGCTTTTTCGACCGCTCCCTTCATTCCTTTCTCTCCGGGCGTAAGAACAAGCTCCGCACCTAATATTTTTAAAAGAGCCCTTCTCTCCATGCTCATAGTGTCAGGCATGGTAAGGATAAGTTTATATCCTTTTGCCGCGCAGACAAAAGCAAGAGCTATCCCCGTATTCCCGCTGGTAGGCTCTATAACAACCGAATCCTTCCGGAGACTCCCTGTCTTCTCAGCATCCTCTATCATCGCCACACCAATACGGTCCTTAACACTTGCTAACGGATTAAAGAACTCAGCCTTTACAATTATGTTTCCTGGCAAGCCTTTGCCAACCTTATTAAGACGTATCAAAGGCGTTTTACCCGTTGTTTTTGTTATATCATCGTATATCTTCATACTATCTCCTTTTTTCATATAGGTTACAGCATATTTGACCATTGACTATGGACAATTGACTATTGTCTTTTTAAAATTTTTCGAAGAAAAATTTTGGTCTATGGTCCATTGTCAATAGTCTATAGTCCAACATCTCTTCTGTCTCCTTAAGCTTTCGCTAATGCCTGATCCAGATCCCTGATTATGTCTTCCTCATCCTCTATCCCGATTGATAGCCTCACGAAATCTTCGGTAGCACCGGCAGCTTCCTTCTCTTCTTTCGAAAGCTGCTGATGCGTGGTCGAAGACGGATGTATCGCCAAGCTTTTGGCATCCCCAATATTGGCTAAATGACTGAAGAGTTTCAGCGAATTTATGAACTTTTTGCCGGCTTCCGTTCCTCCTTTTATCCCAAACCCCAGAATTCCCGAATACAAATTATCCTGAAAATATTTTTTTGCCAATTCATGTTGCGGATGATTTTCCAGTCCCGGATAATTAACCCAACTGACCTTTTCATGCCCAGCAAGAAATTTCGCTACAGCGGCGGCATTCTCGCTATGCCTCACCATACGCAGATGCAAGGTCTCAAGACCCAGAAGGAACAAAAATGCGTTAAAAGGACTTAAACATCCGCCGGTATCCCTCAAAAGGCATACCCGTGCCCTTATAGCGAACGCAATGTTCCCCGCTCCGGGGACATTACCAAAACTTTCAGCAAATTTTATGCCATTATAACTATTGTCCGGCTCTGTAAATTGCGGGTACTTCCCAGTCGACCAATCAAAATTTCCGGAATCTACCAGAACACCTCCAACCGACGTACCTGCCCCTCCTATATACTTTGTCGCGGAATGAATAACTATATCCGCACCGTGACGTATAGGATTTACTAGAAACGGCGTTCCTACAGTATTATCAATTACGAGAGGCACACCGTTTTCATGAGCTATCTTTGCGACCTTTTCTATATCCAGTGTGTCGAGTTTCGGATTTCCAAGAGTTTCCGCATAGATAGCCCTGGTCTTTTTGGTTATGGCCTTCCTGAAATTCTCAGGATCCGTAGAATCGACAAATTTGACGTTTATTCCGAACCTTTTAAAAGTGGAACTAAAAAGAGTATAAGTTCCTCCATACAAACTGCTTGATGATACTATCTCGTCACCTGACGAAACAATATTAAGCATTGCAATTGTAATAGCAGCCTGGCCTGATGCGGTAGCTAAAGCTGCAACTCCACCTTCAAGTTCAGCTACTCTCTTTTCCAGAACATCTACGGTAGGATTCATTATACGTGAATATATGTTCCCGAACTTTTTCAAAGCAAAAAGATCAGCAGCATCTTGAGTATCCTTAAATACATAAGATGTCGTCTGATATATTGGTACAGCTCTTGCTCCTGTAGTTTCCTCGGGAGTATACCCTCCGTGTACCCCTATAGTTCCTTTCTTATTTCTATGTTCACTCATTTCTTCCTCCTCTTATTACTGCCAAGCTACGAAAAATCCTATATCGTATAGCTTAACCCTTTCTCATTGACCTTTTCCTTAACAGAAAGTAAAAGATCCTTTATTTTTATATCTTTGAACTCTTGTGAAATTTTTTCTTCCATATCCATATTTATATCTTCGATTATTTCATCAATGACTTTCCTTCTTGTTTCCGTATTAAGTGGCATGATATCAAGTTTTTTCCCCGACATGTATAGTATGTCCAGCAAAGTACTTTCAGAGACATCAGCCAGCAACCGGTATCCCCCATTAGGCCCTCTTTTACTCGTCAATATCCCCTTATTTTTGAGCAGCAATAGTACCTGCTCAAGCACTTTTTCGGATATATTCAATCTCCCGGATATTTCTTTTATAGAAAAAGAATCTCTCTTCCCGAAAGAAAAAAATAGCACAATTTTGAGTATGTAATATCCCGTCTTACCAATAAGCATAATTCTCCTTTTTCTCTATAGACAATGTGTAGAATACTATGTGCAATGTATTTTGTCAATAAAAAACAGGGAACAGTTCCCATTTAATAAAAGGCAACTATCCCCTACTTTGGCTTTACAAACTTTCTTAAACTATTCTTATTGAGTCCAATATTCCCTGTCATTTAACCCGGAAACTCTTAAGGGTTCTATCTTTTTATTGGTGCCCACAACATACCCGGTTCCATAAAAGTTTCGGATCCAATAAACGGCTTCTTTCCAAAAATAATATGTTACATATTCCCAGAAAGGTGGAGATATTTTTCTTACTTCATATGTAACATAATCATTGTTCACCATAACTCGCACATAATGCAGAAATCCCCCGTCTTTTTCAGGGATCTCTATAAGCATTCCCCCTCCTCCGGTAACAATATGTTCTACCCCATCAAATGTTTCCGCTTTGAACATATGTTTGTGACCGGAAAAAGCCATATCAACTTTATATTGTCCGCAAAGCTTCCTAAATCTATACGCCCATGGACTGTTATCCATATTATACCATTCCTGCTGATATGGATCATAAGGCGGCTTATGCATAGTCACAAAGATGTGATCATATTCCTGACCCTCAACAAGTTTTTCTTCAAACCAAGAAAACTGTTCTTCGGAAAGATTCCCTTCTTCGTTATCCAAAACTATGAAAAAAGAATTCCTGTTCACAAAAGTAAATTCTTTTTCTCCAAGAAATTCCTGAAAAAGTTCCCTGTCATCATGATTCCCTATCGCAGAAACCACAGGATACTTTATAAGGTCTAAGATCTTCTCGTAATCCTTAAAATGCCGTCTGGCCCCATTAAGAGTAACATCCCCGACATTCATAGCAAAATCTATCGGGATCTTACGAAATCTATCTTCGCGGTTCATGTGCCAGATCTCTTTTAATGTCGCAGCATCATTGAATATCAAACCCGAGTGATTATCTCCAAACACTATGAATGAAAAATATGAGCCCTCATTTTTCCCTAGTTCCTTTATTACCTCGGAATTCTTTTCCGTTTTTTCAGGACGTGGAGTTATCCAGAACCTCACTATCGGAAGAAAAGAATACAAGAACATCACAACGAATGTCCATACTATTACTTTTTTATAATTGATCCTTTGTAACATTTTTCCTCTCTTTTGCTGCTGCGGGATGACCCGTATCAGCGCGTTATCTCTGTAATTTCATACTCCAATATCCCCGCCGGCACCTTAGCGTTTACAACGTCTCCCAACTTGTGTCCCAGCAGAGCTTTTCCTACGGGAGAAGTAGCTGAGATCTTGTCCTCCTCAAAATCAGCCTCTTCCTCGGCAACAAGTACGTAGCAACATACCTCGCCGCTCGCCTTATCCTTAACCGTCACTGTAGCGCCAAGAAGAGCTTCATCTTTTGGCATAGATTCCTCATCAATTATACGCGCTCTCATAAGCGTATCTTCTATCTGTGAGATCTTTTTCTCAAGCATAACCTGCGCCTCTTTTGCGGCATCGTATTCAGCGTTCTCACTAAGATCTCCGTGAGCCCGGGCTTCAGCTAAAGCTTTAGCTATCTCTCTTCTTCTGGGACCTTTCAAAACTTCTAGGTCTTCGCACATCTTGTCTCTACCCTTACGTGTAAGATTTATATAATCACTAGCCATTTTTTCCTCCTGTTGGATAGATTATACGGAAATACATCCCTATTTACAAATAGAATTTACTATTCCCATCAAAACTATTTATTAAAATATTCCTTTTGTTAAATATTAAATAGCTAGCTCCCATATCTTGCTTTCCGTAGTTTTACGAGTAAACTTACTAATAGCACTATTAGTTCTTTAAAAGTCTCATTTGATCGATAAGGGCAAACTATTTGGAGCCGCGCATTGTGCTCCTCTTTGCTATTAAGCAAAGCGAAAGAATAGGGCCGCAAAGTCTTGAGCCTACCTCCCGCCTATAAAGGGACATGGTTGTCGGACTGCCGAAATTAGAGTGTAAAGGTATTATTTTACTTTTTATCACCCTATTTGCAATAGCTTGCCTGGAAGTTCTTCTAATAGGGAGATAAAATGACTTTTACCATAAGACATAATACTACTAGAATACTGCGTTCCCTCATAATCACTATATTCCTTTTCAATTTTATTCTTACGCCCTCTTTCGTTTATCCGGAGGTAGCCTTTATTGCTCCGCAAAAAGGAATGTGCTATATAACCTGGGATCGGAACAGGTTCGCTTCGCAGTACTCCGATGAATCTTTAAAAAAACTTTCTACAATGGGAGTGGAATACATTTCAATCTGCCTCACCCATTATCAGGAAAAACATAATTCCACCAAGATAAAGTCTACCAGCAGAACTCCAAGCAGAAAAAGCCTTAAGCATGTCATAAAGAAAACGCATGACCTTGGCATGAGCACGATGCTAAAGCCTCATATTGACCTCATAAGTAAAGGTGAGGGCACCTATTGGAGAGCCGATATTGGTTTTGCGTCCGAGCGAGACTGGCAGAAATGGTTCGCAGAATACGAAAAATTTATCATTTCTTACGCGCGTATAGCTGAGAAAATGGATGTCGAGATATTTTGCATCGGAACCGAACTTTCTTTTGCTTCTCAAAGAACGTCAGATTGGAAAAACATCATTTCAGAGATAAGAAAAGTGTATTCAGGGAAGCTGGTATATGCAGCTAACTGGGACAACTTTAAGAATATAGAATTTTGGGACGAACTCGATTATGTCGGAATAGACGCTTATTTCCCTCTGACCTATACTACTAGACCTACTCTTGAAGACCTAAAGGGCGGCTGGACAAAGTGGAAGAACGAGATAGAAGCGTGGCACTCAAAAATAAACATACCTGTACTCTTTACAGAGATCGGATATGCCAGCACTGCAGGTGCTCCTTATTCTCCCTGGAAAGGAGGCTCTTTCGGAAACGCGGACATAAGCATCCAGGCATTATGTTACAAAGCATTTTTTGATACAATATGGAATGAACCATGGTTTGCCGGTGTCTACTGGTGGAAGTGGGATACAAACGTCCGCGCAGGCGGAGTTTACAATCGTCAGTTCACCCCTCAAAATAAACCCGCACAGAAAATAATCGAAGCTAATTATAAAGGACTAACAGGAAACAGAGTTTATGCAATGGCTAAATAAATCCCTCTACTTTCTAGTTTCTACCCTCTGACTTTCGACCTTCAGACTTTCTGACCTTTAGACTGCTCACAAATCCTGATGCTCATTCTCCGATAGGTCTTCCCGGGAAATCAGTTTTCCGTCGTTATCAAATACCAGGTATATTTTATCTTTTGTAGAAAAAGATTCGGCTGCAGGTTTATATACCCACCTTTGTCCCTCTTTTTCTTCAAGCTTTATAACCGGCGCGCCGTATTTTTTACGCACTTCTTCAGACGTCTCGCCTTTTACAAGTTTTTCGGAATCCACGCCTTTCTTAATTTTAAGATAGTTTTCAGTTTCTATATTAAGTTCCCTGACCATGTAGTCCCGGCTCTCACTGATCTCTATCATGTTCTTCAATCCGCCTTTCACTCTTTTGTACTTAACCTTATCTTTTCCTTTTGTTTCGGCATAAGAAGAAAGTGCGGCGCTTCCCATGATCAAGATCACGGCAAATATCAATAGTTTTCTGCCTCTTGTTCTCTTCATAATTTTTAAGTCTCTTCCGGGTCTAAAGAAGTTCCGCTGCCAAAGATGCCAAAGGACTTCTTTCACTTCTGGCTAAAGTCATATGTCCGAATGCCTTTTGCCCTTTCATTTTCTCGACGCAATACGTAAGCCCGTTACTCGAAGAATCAAGATACGGATTATCTATCTGATAAGGATCTCCGGTAAGAACCATTTTTGTATGATTACCCGCGCGGCTTATAACTGTTTTTACTTCATGAGGAGTCATATTTTGCGCCTCATCAATGATTATGAACCGGTTCGGTATGCTCCGCCCCCTCATAAAGGTCATGGCTTCCAGTTCAATAATCTTTTCTTTCATATATTTTTCTATACGGCTCTTTACCTTTCCGTCCTTATCTTTACTTTCCGCGTTGAATATATATTCCAGATTATCGAATATCGGCCCCATCCAACTCTCAAGTTTTTCCTCTTTTGTCCCGGGAAGATAACCTATATCTCTCCCTAGAGGCATTACGGGTCTAGAAATAAGCATGCCTCCGTATGAGTTGTCCCGGACAACCTTCTGGAGCCCCGAGGCAATAGCTAGCAATGTCTTCCCCGTACCTGCCGGACCGACTAAAGTAACCAGACTAATATCATCATTAAGCAAAAGTTCCATAGCCATCGCTTGTTCCTTATTCTTTGGACGTATAGACATTACGTGAGTTTTGTTGAATATAAGAGGCATGAGTATATCAAAATCCTTTTTATACCTCCCTATTGCGGTGTGTTTTGGGTCGTTCTTATCTGTCAGCAAAGCGAATTCATTGGGGAAGAACTTTTCTGCCTCAAGCTTGAGTTCCTTGGTCGAATAGAACTGATCAATAGTTGCTCTGTCAGTCTCAACAGTATGCCATCCTCCGTAAAGCCTTTCTAGATCGACTTTTTGTTTTTCAAAATCTACACTCACGATTCCGACAGCATCTGCTTTAATTCTCGCGTTTATGTCTTTAGATACAAAAATTACCTGCTCGCCCTTTTCCTTGCAATCATACGCGGCCAGAAGAATTCTATTGTCTATCAAATTTTCCGATAGTCCTAGCTTCGCAGACCTTTTCTTGTCTACCCATACAACTATTCTCAAGAGTCCTCCGTTATCTAAAGAATACCCTTCTCCAGGCTTGCCTTTTTCCCGCATCTCGTCGAGCATCCTGATGGCTACCCGGGCATTCCTGCCGTTCTCATCGTGGTTTCTCTTGAATCTATCCAATTCTTCCAAGACCTCTATAGGCAAAAGAACTATATTGTCCTCAAAAGATATAAGCGAATTAGGATTATGCAAAATAACGTTAGTATCCAATACAAATGTTTTTCTCAAGTCTTCCTCCTCTCTTTAAGTGGATCACCTGCCGCGTCTTATAATTTTTTAACCAAGCTAGCCGTACGCACGCCAAGCTCACGGCACTGCTTTTCTGCCCTAGCATCAGGCGCACCTATACTAACTGCCCCATAGTGATCTCCAGTATAACTACCCTGCACTACCATGCCGTGAATAAGCATCGCATTAAGTATATCGTTGATAGTCGTCTCGTTTCCCCCACCTATATTTGCGGCTGAAGAAAACGCCGCACCTACCTTACCTGAAAGTTTACCATGGAAACTTACTGAATCGTCAAAAAATTTCTTTATCTCAGCTGCCATTGAACCGTAATATGTAGGAGACCCAATTGCTATGGCATCATATTTGAGCGCCGCTTCGGGAAGGAAGTCCTTTATGTCGAACATCTCGACCTTTATATCCCCTTCCTTCTGCGCCCCTTCGGCTATTATTTCGGCCATCTTTTTGGTGTTACCTCCACGCGAATAATATACAACAGCCATATTTTTCATCTAACCCTCCTTTTTCGTGATTCGTGATTCGTGACTCGTGATTCGTGACTCGTCTCTCGTCCATCTTCTTTCTTCCTTCTAACCTCTACCCTCTAACCTCTACCCTCTACCTTCTATCTTCTAACTTCTCGCATCGGTCATTCTCTGTCTATAGTCAATGGTCAATAGTCTATAGTCTTCTCTTACATTTCGTCCTCATCATTGACCAGGTTTATGTAAGATTCAAAACTTGTACCGCCCGCCACTACTCCCTTAAGATGAGCTATGCGTTCGGAAACATATGGATGACTTTTGCCAAAAAAATATTTCATTCTAGGGGCTTTACTTCGAAGTTCGCGCAGTGTTTCCAAGGCCCCAATAGTTCCTCCTGGATCATAACCGGCTCTTTTCATGTATTTTACTGATAATTCGTCAGCCTGCTTCTCATCCTGCCTAGAATAAGCGGCCATAAGATGTCCTATAGCTGCCCCCAAAGACACATTCGTCTGTTCGACCTGCATCTGTGTCCCCAGCAGCATTAAAAGCGTCACACCTATATTTCCCTGCATCCTTTTAACGGAATGTTTAGCTTCTACATGCGACATCTCATGCGCCAGTACTCCGGCTATCTTTTTCTCATCCTTTAGTTCTTCCACAAGATCTGAAAAGACATAAATATAACCGCCCGGAACAGCAAAAGCATTATAATTCTTTTCTTTTCTCTTTTCTCCCTCTTTACCTTTCAGCACCCTGAAACGATACACTATATCTCTGCGGTCTGTCCCGGATGCTACCTTCTCTCCTATTTTCTCGATCCTTTCCTGCATCAAGGGATCCACGGGCATGTCGTAATGTTTGCACACTTTCTCGTTAATAATGCGGCCCATACTCCTTTCTTTAGCAGCAGGGATGAAGATCATCTCCTCCTCATCAGTAGCAGGATTAACTGTCATCAAATTCCCCATCAAAAAGGGCACAGAAAAAAGTACCGCAATTAAAAGATATTTTATTTCTTGCCGCTTCCTCATGAACTATATTATAATCTAAACATAAACAAATCTCTATAGTAATATGAGAGGTGGAGTGTTTCCGACCTCTCATCCTGAGTGAAACGAAGGATCTCTTATTTTTAATCTCTAACTTATGGAGCGCAAATGAATACATTTAAAGAACTGGTCAAGTCAAGAAGAAGTATCCGTTCCTACTTAGGGCGCAGGATAGATCCCGAAAAACTTGAGCTATGCGCTGAAGCTGCGCTCTATTCCCCTTCAGCATGTAACTCCCAGCCCTGGAAATTCATCATAGTTAATGATAACTCGGCCAAAGAAAAAATGAGAAGTTCCGTTTTCTCAGGACTTTACAACATGAACTCCTTTGCGTCAAATGCCGCAGCGTATATTGTTCTTATATCCAAAAAAACTAAACTCCCGGCAAGTATAGCGGGATATTTAATGCGTACGGATTTCAGGCAAATAGATCTTGGTATAGCCTGCTCAAACATTGTACTACAAGCAGAGGACCTAGGTATAGGATCCTGTATTTTAGGATGGTTCGATCAGAGAGCCGCAAGAAGAATACTTAATATCCCTCGCTTGGTTAATATAGACCTTATTATAGCCTTAGGATATACGGACCAGGGACCCTCTTCGGAAAGAAGACTGAAGGACCGCGATGAGACCGTTTCGTACGATAGGTATTAGGGAGAAGCTAGAGGTTAGAAGGGTAGAGAGAAGAAGGACGAGGGACGTTATTAGACTATTGACCATTGACCATTGACCATAGACTGGGAATGCCCGATGTGAGGACAGTTTTAAAAGTTAAAAAGTTTTAAAGGGTTAAAGGTCAGGTTGGACTGATGGGGGGGAACAGTCCAAAAGGTAGAGATCGACTGCTGTGAAAATTGAAAGGTCAATAGTCAATCGTCTATGGTCAACAGATAACTGTTTACTACCATTCACTACATACCCTGTACCCTAACATAAAAAAAGGGCGTCACATTTTATTGTGACGCCCTTTTTTTTATGAAGTTTCAATAATTAATCTTCGGGATACCAAAAAGTCGCTATCTGCCACACTCCACCAACAAATCTTGCTATACCCCTACCCACATCGTCATTAGTTGCACTGGTACAATCAGAGAATGCAGGAGTTCCCTTAGTATTGGTCTCATTCATATTGTCGGGCACTTCTAAATCACCGTAAACAACATTATCCAAACCAGTTCCGAGTTTCTCTAAGGGTTTATTAGTAGAAGCAAAAACACAAGTATTTGACATTACCGTTAATATAACCAAGAGTATTAAAACCTTTTTCATACACACCCCCTTTTCGCCTTTTGGTGAAGTATATCCGATAGGATAGCGATTGTCAAGTTTGCGGCATAAAAATCATATCTTTTTTCTGATCAGATCACGCCCACCATGCTTAAGGCCGCTATGGTCTTAGAATCATTTATACGGCTCTTCCTGAAAAGCTTCTTGATATGGCCTCTATCAAGAAGTTTCGTTTTTATAATTTCGTCCTTTTCCTTCTTGGTTCTCCCCTCTTTAGAACAAACCGCCTTAAATATATATATCTTCTCGTTACAAAATCCGGGAGTGGTATATATGTATCCGGCTCTCTCTATTTTCTCGGCTATATACCCCGTTTCTTCAAGTAGTTCGCGTTTAGCACATGCAAGAGGAGACTCTTCTGGGTCAAGTTTACCGGCCGGAAGTTCCCAAATATACTTACCAATAACGCCCCGGTACTGCCTTAGGAACAATATTTTCTTCCCGACAAACGGTACAACCAAAGCTGCTCCGGGATGTTCAATCTCCTCAAAATAACCTACCCGTCCCTGCGGAAGGGCCTTCCTCGAACGGAATACCTTGAGAAGCTTACCATCAAAAACACTTTTTTTATAGGTCTTCATTTTCATCCTTTCCTAGTCAGTATATACAGCATGCCCTTTTTTGTCCAGAGAGCATTTTCACGCAAAAAAAAAGGACAGTCAATATCTTCTGATATGACTATCCCTTGATTGAAAGCAAAGTAACTTATTTTTTAATATATTCTAGAACGGCTTCCGCTTTCTTCTTATTCCATTCCTCTTTAAATTCCTGCTTGTCTTTCGTCTTAAGTTCCGGTGTAACGGTATAGGTACTTTTAAATGCCAATCTCTGTGACATTTTACCGGTTTTAGCGTCTTCAACTGGTACGAACTTAATAAGAAGGGCAGAAAAAACAAGAAAAGTAACAGCACAAACAGCTGTATACCTTTTCATGCGATGCGACCAGATAGAAACTGTCTTACATTTCATCTCAACGCCGAAGTCGATTTCGCCTTTAAGATAGTCACCCGCCATATTACTGGCATCATCGGAATCAGCTGCGTCACATAAAAGCTCTATAACTGTTCTGTATTTCATTCTCTCCCCTATAGAAGTAAAATCGCCCCACATTTTTTGTCTCTTACATGAATAAGTTTACCTCACTTGGATAGCTCTGTCAACTAACTTTTTGAAACACTAATGTTAAGCATGGACTTTTCAGATTATCCTTGTTTTATATGAAATTGCTAGCTTTTTATATACTAACGAAATAGGAGAGACGACGAAGTCAGAAGCTAGAGGCTGGAGGCTGGAAGGTAGAGGTCAGAGGTTAGATGTCAGTCGGTAGTAGTTAGTTGAGAGGTGAGATTGCTGTGGGATGTGATGATTTTTAAAGATTTAAAAGTCCGGGGCGGACGGCCAAGTAAATAAAAATATGTCATTTCGAACGAATGACCGGAGGGAATGAGTTGAGAAATCTTATTAAGATCCCTCGACTCGCTACACTCGCTCGGGATGACAACTCGAGAGGCCGAGAGACGAGAGCTATGCGCTTTGTAATCAGCCATTAAAAAGTCAATAGTCAATTGTCTATCAAGACCGTTCACTCTTCACTGCCCTAAAAGGGCTATCATCTCGTCATGTATAAGTCCATTGGTTGCCAGTAGTTGCTCATCGTAAATATCAAATTTATCGCCACCGAAGCCCGTTACTTTTCCCCCGGTTTCTTTGACCATTAACTGTCCGGCAGCAGTGTCCCACGGAGAAAGATACATCTCCCAAAACCCGTCAAACCTACCGCATGCTACATAACAAAGATCTATAGCCGCCGATCCCGGCCGTCTAACTGCCTGGGCATTATTCATCATAGTTTTAAAATTTTTAAAATTTTCTTCTTTCTTTTTTTTATCATATGCAAATCCCGTTGAGATTAGGGATTCGTTAACCTTCTCGCAACCTGAAACCCGGATTGGATTACCATTGATTGTCGCTCCTTTACCCTTCTCTCCAACAAAAAGTTCTTTCCTAGTAGGATCATATACAGCTCCCACCGCGACCTCTCCGTCAATAGCAACTCCTATTGATACACAGAAAACAGGAAATCCGTGAGCAAAATTCGTTGTTCCGTCAATAGGGTCTATGATCCATTTAATACCGCTCTTATTCTCACTCATACCGCTCTCTTCAGCAAGTATGGAATGTTCCGGAAATTCTTTAGTGATCAGATCTATTATCATCTTTTCCGAAGCTTTATCCGCATCGGTTACAATATTATTTATACCGCCTTTATGCTTTATCTCTCTTATATTGCCTACACGACTAACAACGTATTCTCCGGCACTTTGAGCGGCCATAATAGCTACTTCTTTGATCTTTGTAAGGTTATCCACAAATTTTCCTTTTTTTATTTTTTTAATTTTTCCCGCGGCATTTTGGTAGAATTATACATAGAGGACACTTTTCGCACAAGGGTTTTCTCTTTCCGCAGAAATTTTTAGCCGTTTCCACTAAAAGAGCATGGAACTGATTGTACGTCCTCGCCTGTTTGGGCACACAGGAATGCACTACGCTCTGCACATCTTCATAAGAAGCTTCATCGTCCGTAATGCCATGCCTGGCAAATATCCTCTTTGTGTAAGCATCCACCACAAATACCGGTTTCCCGGCAGCATACAATAATATAGAGTCCGCTGTTTCAGGTCCCACACCATTAACAGATAAAAGCATCTTCCTTAATCTTTCAGACTTCATACTTTTCATGTTCTTTATACTTCCCTCAAAATTTTCAATGATGAATTGTGCAATAGTCTTAAGTCTTCTCGCTTTCACTCTGTGGTATCCGGACGGCTTTATAAGCTGTGACAATTCCTCTAGTTTCACGTTCTTGACCGCGACAGGGTCGATCATATCTTTTTGTTTCAGACGTTCTATAGCCTTCTCAACATTCTTCCAAGAAGTGTTCTGCGTAAGAATAGCCCCTGTCACTACTTCAAAATCAGTTTCTGCCGGCCACCACCCAAGATCCCCAAAATGAGCCTCCAAGAGAGCATACATCCTATTAAGTGTCTTCTTAATATTCATACGGTGACCTGGTAACTGGTGACTACCCTTCGTCCCTCATCCTTCGTCTTTCTTCCCTCTATCTTCTACCTTCTTCCCTCTAATCTCTACCCTCTATCCCTCAAACTCCTCCCCCATCCGTATCCTCTCAGATATAGGAGGATGATCATAGAGAAACACTTTTCTGAGTTTTGAAGGATCTGTATCGGCAAGATTCATCTCTGCGAGTTTTTTCATCACAGAAACAAAGTTTTCACTATTATCGATCGCTTTTAGAGCAAACATATCTGCTTCTCGTTCAAGTATGCGCGAAAAAAGATTTTTCAGTGGCAATAGGATTATCCCCATTAGGAACATAATCCCGAAAAAATAAGGGAATATAATAGGATCATCCGCACCTGCTGCTCCGCTTTCTGTAACTATCCTGTTTATCATGAGGTATGCCGCGTAAAAAACAAGAAAAGTCGATATCCCTGAGAACAAAAGGAGTTTATGTATATGCCGATATTTCAGGTGCCCGAACTCATGTGCTACAACAGCTTCTATCTCTTCATTTGTAAATTTTTCTTTCAGCGTATCAGAAATGATAACTTTACGTGTTTTTCCGAGCCCCACCAGAGCAGCATTGGCCTTACGTGTTTTCCGGCTGAGGTCGATAAGGCTGATGTCTTCGATATCTACACCCTCTCTATTAGATAGCTTAATTATCTTTTCCTTGAGAGATTCATCTTGCAAGGGTAAGTATTTATAGAACAGCGGTATGATAAATACCGGAAGAATGCGCGTTAATCCTACTGAGACCATTATCCAGGCTATTGCGCAAAACAGCCACCATAATTGCTCAAAATTACGCAAAATAAAATATAGTCCCGCTATACACGCAAATGTCAGAAGAGACGATAATATTGTTGATTTTACTTCATCCTTTATCCAGTCAGAAAGAGACTGACGTGAAAGATCATAGGCATGTTCGATATAAAACGAACCGATCATTCTGAGAGGTAATTGAACCAGATAAAGATATGTGAAAAACGCGGCGGCAAAAACAAGACGTACAGCGTAATAATTACTATACGCCTTTCCTGTAAAAGATGCTAAAGGGCCTGCGAACTGTATCTCGAAAACTATAAGGGCGCAGGTTACCAAGAGAAGGTTAACGAGAAATATTCTGCTTTTTACAAGTGCATATTTTTTTCTTCGTTTTGGGTCCCCTTCTCCTTCGTTCATTTTTTCTTATCCACCTCAACCATAGCTTCCTTAGCCATCTTCCTAACTTTGGTGGATTCTGCCTCCAAGAGACCTTCTAAAACAGCTTTGTCGCTACTCGTACCCATTTTACCGATCGCGTATATTGAAGCCAATTTGACTGCCATGTACTCATTATCAAGCCGCCCCCTGGCTATCTCAAGAACTTTTCCGCTATTTCTGTCAGCCAATTCAATTATCGCTCTGGAAGATACCTCTGGATACATATTTTCTGTAACTTCGATTAACGCAGCTTCTGTATTACCTTCATTAATGTTACCTATCTCTTCTACAGCAGCTATCTTTATTTCCGGTACTGGGTCAGATGTCGTCCATATCAGAGTCTGCAAACAATCTGCTGAACCTATCTTACCTAACGCTCTTACAAGTTCCATACGAACTTCGGGATCCGGGTCACTAACCAATTTAGAAAGTGAAGGAACGGCTTCTTTAGCCTTAAGTTTCCCGAGTGCTATTACTCCGAATTTACGTATTCTTGGATCATAATCTTCAATAGCGCTGATAAATATATCTTTATCCTTTTCCCTTGCCATACTCGACATCGCTCTTACGGCATTGTACCTTACATTAGGAGAAAAATCGCTTACCAGGAGCTTTCTTATCGCGTCTATAGACGAATCTTTTTTTCCTATAAATCCTAATGTCCTTGCCGCTTCCTGACGTATTCTGTGGTTCTGATCCCGAAGAAGAAGTACGACTGTGTCTTCGGCGCCTTCATCTCCAGCAGTCGCCAAAACGCGGAGAGCCGCTATACGGGCAGCGTCATTACCCTTTTTTTGCAGGATCGGTATCATATATTCCGTTACTTCAGGACCATAGCTGGAAAGTCGTCTTTGCGCATCCACTGCCTTTTTTCTGTCGTTGAGCTGCGAAACAAGTCTTTTAATCTTTGGATTACCTTTTGACATCTCCGCATACGAAAAAACGTGCACTGAAGATATAGCTATAACTATTAGCAATAACCATGCTTTTTTCATAATACCGCCTCCAAGCCTTTTTGAGCACAAACTTATTTCTTTTTTTTGGGTTTTTTAGAAATGCTATTAAGCTTCTTCTTTACTTTTTCCCCTTCACAATTTATTTTCTCTATCTTCTTTTTGAATTTATCCAGGTTTTCAGCAGTTAATGACCCTTTTGAAAGCTCCTTCGCTACATATTTTCCTATTTCATGATACAGTTTTTCTTTCTGGAGATTTTTCATCTGTATCTCTACATGTACTTGAGCCACCTTATACATCTTAGCTACATCTTCTTCCGCGGCTTTCAGAGCCCTTGACAACTGTTCCCCGGTCTTTTTGACCAAAGGCTGGTACTTCTTAACTAATTTATCCATCTCTTTTTTTTCCATGCTATCCTCCTTAAATTGTTATTTAAATATCAGATCAAAAGAATTCTTCTTTATTGAACCTAGCTTTACATATGCCTCTTTTAGAGTCCTCTATAAACTGGATAAGATGAGCGATTTCAGAAGAGGAGGCTCTTTTCTTTATTTCAGTAATGGCATCTTTTGTGGCCATTTCAGAAAGAAAAAGGTCTTTATAGGCATCCTTGATCTCCCGAATTACTTCTCGCTTTAAACCGGCTCGTCTTAAACCCACAAGATTGATGCCTCGTATAACCGAAGGACCTCTTACCAGCATAAAAGGCGGAACGTCCTTATTGACGCCTGTAAAACCTCCGATCATAGCGAGCCTGCCTACACGGCAAAACTGATGAAATACTACATTACCCGAAATAAAGGCTCCATCTTCCACTAAAACATGACCCGCCAAAAGAGCGCCGTTAGCTATGATAACGTTATTTCCTATGACACAATTGTGTCCTAGATGCGACTGTACCATTAAAAAATTGTTATCACCGACAACTGTCTCTGACCCTTCGTCCGTGCCTCTGTGTATAGTAACGTTCTCTCTTATAACATTGTTCTTACCTATCACTGTACGGGTTGGAGCGCCTTTATAGGAAAGGTCCTGAGGTTCGTTACCTATTACCGCTCCCTGATGTATAACGGTATTTTCACCTACTTCCGTTCCTTTATGTATATATGCGTTCGCGAGTATTTTTACTCCCGCATGAAGCCGTGCCCCTGGTTCGATAACAGCGCCCGGTCCAATTTCCACTGTAGGATCTATCTCGGCATCTCCTGAAACTATAGCCCTTTTATCTATACTCATCTAGCTTCCTTTCTTTCCTTCGAGCTGTGATACCAAGTCATTTATAACTCCGGCTATGGGCGCCAAATCATGATCTCTGTTTATTTTTAATCTTACCGAATAATCGCCTTCATCTATTTGCTGGATATCTTCTTCCAGCCTTTCGAGCGGTGCGATAAACCGGAATGAGAGTATTACCGCCCAGGTCAGAAGAACAAAAAAGACCACCGGAAGACCTATCATTAAAATAGCGTTAATGCTCTGTATAACAGGCATGAGATCTCTAGCTATCATGTCCGGGAGAGCCAGTCTCTCGGCCATGACTGTGAAAATGAAATAATATAGGCATCCACCTACAACTACAGTAGGTATTATCATAGAAAGGATAAGTATAAAAAGGTATTTAGATTGCAGGGATCTGTTTAAATATCTGATGACTCCTCCTTACGTTCATCGCCCAAATAACCTAGCTCAATATCAGTATAGTACGCAACGGCTCCCGAATCAGTACTGTCAGAATCCGTCATGAAAGATACCGCCATTACGTCTTTTTTGGGTTCAGCCCCGAATAGGTTCTTATAATCCAGGTTTATGTCTCTCTGTTCCCTCTTCCAAACTCCGGGTTCGCCCGACTC
This sequence comes from Candidatus Aadella gelida, assembly GCA_030765205.1. GTDB lineage: Bacteria > Omnitrophota > Gorgyraeia > Tantalellales > Tantalellaceae > Aadella > Aadella gelida. The sequence goes on from JAVCDB010000008.1 coordinate 44,524, forward strand.
TAGAACTATAACTTTAACGTTCTTTGTATAAGGACTGTCACAGGCCGTCCCGCTAGCTATATCCTTAGACCATACATATTGTATAGCTTTCGCGCTGGGGAGAAATCTGGCATAAAAAACAACATAAACTTGCGCGGCAAAATCAAACTGTTCCTTCTTCGCAAGATTATCTTCTTTGTCCGTATCCGGAAATTCCTCAACAAGCCAATCCCAGCTTATAAAAGGATTGTTTCCGCGAGATAGCCTTTTTTTGTAGAACATAGTGGACGCAGAATCCTCACTTACAGCTTTCACGCAAAAGCGGCCCTCACGCTGCATCGTTTCATATCCGGTCCTCTCTCGTGACAGTATTTTCTCCTGCCATTCGTCCATTTCATCAGGACTGGAAAACGAAAACCTCTCTAATATTTTGCTTTTTCCTATATCTAAAGGCCTTTTCGTCCTATAAAAATAATAGGCTCCGATAATGATCGCTGCCATCAGAAAGGCTATAAGGGAAACCGCAAAAAGATGTACTCCACGTCTTTTCACTTATTATACCTTCCCCTATATCTTTAAATTTTCCGCCCAATCACCTATTATAGGCATCTTCCATTTCCTGCCCATAAGCACCTGAACTATGGCCGCAAGAGAAAGAATACCGCAAATAAGCATACCAAGAGTATAAATTATCGTACCGAATATAGGGAGTACGCCTACTATCCATATCCCAACCTCTAGGATAAATAGCATTAGACCCTGACGAGCATGAAATTTAATAAATTCATTCTCTTTCTTCATAAGGATGGGAACTAAACAGAAAACCGAAAGATATGACAGTGCGCTGTAAAGGTTATTTTCCGCATCTTTTGAAGATGCGACCTTCTTATCTTGTTCTTCTACCATGAGAGCCTCCGTTCGTTAAAATTCCATCAACTAAATTTAGATTATATTTTAGTCTATATATAATAAAAGTCAATAGGTTAGTGTCTTGAATGTATCATTGCGCCTGCCCTTGGTGAAGGCGGGAGAAGTAGTGCGAAATAGTAGACGGGGTTTAAACCCCGTCTACTTAAGGGTAACCTGAATTTCTCAACACATAAAAAAGCCCCGATCCGTTTTACCGGATCGGGGCTTAATAGTCTCAAGCTCTATGCTTTATACACTTAGAAGCTTAAGCTCACAGTACCAACAACATCTGTTGCTATGTCGTCGAGCGGATCAACAAAATGATTACCCGGGATGAACCATCCGGCCAAAAGACCGAACTGTACATCTTCCGTGTAATCCCATGTGAGCTGGAGATCAATTTCGTCTCCAATATTTTTGTTAGAAGTAGCAGCACTAAACTGTTCTGCTAACCAGAAATGACCGTAAGAAGCATCGAATGTCAAGCTATCTGTCGGTTCCAGTGTACCTCTTAGGAGAACCTGGTGCTGGTTAGTGTAAGAAGGACTGCTTGCCTGTGCTGTTGTATAGTATACGTTCTGGAATTCACGAATAGCGGTATCAAATTTACCTCTAAACATCGGATCCCAACCTTCATAGTCACCGGTTGTTGCAGCGGTGTCTGTACCTAGGTTATCGTCACCTGAATAGAATATGTATTCCAGGCCGAGTACAGGTTTCCACGCAAAGTCATCCTGCCAGTAGCGGCATTCTAGTAAAGCGTCAAACGCCCATCCTTGTCGGTCTCTTTCATTTTGCTGATTTGCCAGCATGTATGCGCCACCCTGATAAGCACCTTCAAGAGCTATTGTCCAGTCTTCGATCGGATCGAAGCTACCGCGCATACCGAATGTATGAACGTCGTTACTGTCGTTACCGATTGATGCGAGATCTATACCGTTTACGCCTGTGCCGCCCGGATTCCTTGATTCTTTCCAGAACCAGTATGCTTCGGCTTCCGCATTGTAGTCGTCAAATAGATAACCGACATTTACACCGTAAAGATTGACATCATCATTAGATCTTCTGGCATTCTCTGCTATCTTCGAATAAACAGCGTCGATAGTCCAGGGATAATAATCAAGTGTCGCGCGGATCGCGTCAAAAGATGTGACAGCTGTATACTCATCTGCATAAAGACTGTTCTGATTGTCCTGAAGCTGTGCTCCAATGATGAAACCTTTACCGAACCAAAGATCCTGTTTACCAATTTTCAATGTAAGCGGTGAATACAGGAATTCTTTCAGTTCTATGTAAGCAAGATCAACATCAACATTGAACGCATTGGCTCCTGTAATAGCAGGATTTGTTACCGTACCATTAGCATCAATTCTCCTGAGTTCGCCCGCGTTCGCAGTACCATTACTCGTATAGTTAAGGTCGCCCCATACTCTCTGGTTCACAAGACGGATAACACCGGAAACATTGTCTGTAAGATCAGCATCTACCTGTATCTCGGCGGTGCTTGTAAGATATGTCGCCCAGTCCGAATTTTCTGTGCCGGCTGCAGCGGGGATATCATTACTGTCCAGGTCATAATTATTTCTTGCCATACCACGCATTGTGATATCGCCGCTTACTTTCACACTCTGCGTTTCAGCAAATGCAGCAGTCGAAACCGCAAACATAAGTGCTATAACGCACATAACTTTCAATAACTTCATCTTACCTCCTTAAGGCAAAATTTATAAAACAATTCTAATTATTTAAACGAACGGATAATTTCCCGTTCTTTGTTTCTCTATATAGGTATCGCCTATAAGTCGCAGTCCCGGCAGTGATTATTCAAAAATTTATTTCCTCCCCCCTTTCTTTGCCTGATTAGGTACTGCTCCGGCGGTACTGACCGCTATTCTCATATCAAATAACAACAACACCCTTACTTTTTTCAAAGTAAGAGCAAAATCTGTTTGAAGTATATCATGTAACAGGCTTATGTCAAGTTTTGACATTTGAATAAAACGATGTTAAGAGAACTAAACTTTAAGCTTTTTTAGTATGTTTTCCGAGTTCTGTAATATCTTCTCTATTTCCTCTCTTGAACCTGTCAATTCGCCCAGAACTAGGTCAATTTTCTCTTGTGACATAAGATCCTCCGGAGTATGGGCATCCGTATTAAACACCAATTTTGCTCCGGATATAGCAGCTGTATCAAATACATGCCTATTCCCGCCTGAATGTCCGGTACGAGCGGTAATCTCAAGATATACCCCTTTTTGCGCCGCGAGTTTCGCATCAGATGAACTTATCTTTCCGGGGTGCGCAAGGATATCAACTCCGGCTTCTATTGCCGCTCGGTTGGTGCCTTCAAGAACCGGCTCAACCGGTGACTCCCCGTGACCTACCACAATAAGCGCTCCTTTTCGACGCGCGCGTTTTACAAGTCCTGCATAACTCTCAAGCGGCACATGAGTGATCTCAACCCCGGGTATCACCTTTATGCCCCAGTATCTGTTTATCACTTTCGCGGCCCGTACTATGCCGGGGATCACAATATCTATATTCGAGTGATCAACATGATCGGTCATCGCAATAGCCTTATATCCGGCACATTCCGCCCTCCGAGCAAGTTCACTGGGAATAAGCGCCCCATCACTGAATAAAGTATGAGTATGAAGATCAATCACTATAATACCCCCAATTTCTTTCTGGCGTTTTCTAACCACTTATTTAGTTCCGAAGAGAATCTTGTCAGATTTCTCTTATCGGATAAAGTGTATGCACTTGTTTTTTCTTTAAAAAACTTTTCTCTCTCGGAAATGGTATCATGCACAAACTCTTCCAGCGGCTTAACTGCTAGCGCGGTATTTGATAATCCGTCCCATGCAAAGTTCACCGAAAATCCTAACCTGCTCAACTCATCATCCCATGTGGCGTCCAGAAGTATCCATTTTGTTCCGATGAATGCTTTACAGGCTAGATGATATGTTATCGGCAATTTTTCGGCTAGAGCCTCTAGTTCCTTATTCTGCGACGCCGCAGTATCTTTCCACAGGAATGCATAAGTATGATACCGTACCCGTATCCCGAGCTTACCATAAAGATCTCCCAAGAAATAATGTTTAGGGGTGCAAAAACCTCTGTTTTCTTCAAGCATCAGCCCCGGCCCTTTTTCTGGATCAAAATGTCCTGGAACTATGCAGTAAGGAATACTTCGGATATTATTAAAAACATTTATCCTTTTTTCTTCCTCGGAAAGGCCTGATGTCCATTTCTCAAAAACGTTGTCTATTTTATTAGATACACTTTTCACTTCGCCTCAAGCATTTCTTTTAATTTTACAGGTTCACTTACAGGTCTATCACATTTTCTGTCCCTGCACACATAAACCGTGCTAATCCCTTCTTTAGATACTTTTCCCGCAATCCACGGCACAAGGTTTTCCAGATCTTCTCTTTCTTTTTCCTCTCTTGGGATAAGGACAAGTGTTTTATTGGGAAGATACGTCTCGTGTATCTCCGTGAGAAGCTCACCGGTCAGAGGTCCGTCTTCTCCCTGAACCACAGCTATCTCCCTGTCCGGGCCCAGAACAAAATCAATAGAGTTCATCATTTCCAGATAGTTTTCGGGACTCCGGGTCAATACGCCTGAAAATGCCTTCAGAACTTCTCTGGCCTTCTTTATATATTTCTCGTCAGTTGTAAACCCGGCTATACGAGCCAGATCCATGACAGCAACAGAATTCCCTGAAGGAACGGCTCCGTCGTAGACTTCTTTATTCCTAAAAACAAGTTTTTCAGCTTCGTCAGATACAAAGAAAAAACCACCTGAAGCATCGTCCCAAAAAAGATCTATCATCTTATCTGTAAGACTTTTTGCCTCTTTCAAATATCTGACATTAAAAGTAGTTTCATACAAATCAAGCAGAGCCTGCACTAAAAAAGCGTAATCTTCTATCATTCCGTCAATGCCGCTCTCCCCATTACGATATCTATGAAGAACTTTTCCTTCTTCAGTTACAAGGTTCTCCAAAAGGAACACAGCCGCCTCTTCTCCCGCCTTTATGTATCTTCCCTCATCAAGAACCCTGCCTCCTGTAGCCAGCGAGGAGATCATAAGACCGTTCCAATCCGTTAGGACTTTATCATCTTTTCTCGGATGTTCTCTTTTTGTTCTTTCCTGACCCAGGATATTTTTTGATGCCGCTAGTTCTTCATTAATCTTATCTTCATCTTTCTTAAAACGTGTAGCGACCGCGTCCATGTCTTTGGCTACATGTAAAACATTTTTACCCTTGAATTCACCGTTAGTGTTATCCATAGCGTTCCCTGCATCTTCTATCCCGAATCTGTAAGAAAACATTTCACCTTTATCCGCTCCTAATATCCGGATAATCTCTTCCTTGTTCCATAGGTAATAAGCCCCTTCTTCTTCCTTTGCATCATCTCCATAAATAGAATCCGCGTCTTCCGAAGAATAGAATCCTCCAGAGGGAGATTTAAGTTCTCTCATTACATAATCTAAAATGTCTCTGGCCCATACGGAGTATTCTTTTTTCCCTGTCACTTGATACATTTCTACATAGGCCCTTGAAAGCAAAGCCTGATCATAGAGCATCTTCTCAAAATGAGGGATTTTCCATTGCCGGTCGGTAGAATATCTATGCACGCCTCCGCCGATCTGGTCAGTTATTCCTCCTTTTGCTATTTCCGATAAAGTCTTCTCAGCTAGTTTTAAAGCTTCTTTGCTCCCGGTCCTTTTCCAGTAACGCAGCAGGAATGAAACAGAATATGCCATAGGAAATTTAGGAGCTTCCCCTATCCCCCCATAACGCGTATCCATTTTTTTTATTAGATTGCTATAGGCCACCTTTAATAGTTCCTTTAAGTCCTTCTCGGATATATCTTTTTTCTCTTCGCCGGGCTCTTCGCCTTTCCCCGATATGGTTTCCAGAAGAAGTTCGCTTGACCTTACAAGGTCATCCCTCTTATTCTTCCATGCCTCTATCACTGAGGTCAGTAGATTCGTCATCCCCGGAAGACCATAAGTATCCTTAACAGGAAAATATGTTCCCCCATAAAAAGGCTTCCCATCGGCTGTTATGAAAACAGTAAGAGGCCATCCTCCGGACCCCGTCATAGCGGTAACAGCATTCATGTACAGATTATCTATATCAGGCCTCTCTTCTCTGTCAACCTTGACCGGCACAAAATGTTCGTTAAGTATTTTAGCGACCTTTTCATCTGAAAAAGATTCTCTCCTCATAACATGACACCAGTGACACGCGGAATAGCCTATGGACAGAAAGATAGGTTTATCTTCCCTCTTGGCTTTGCTGAACGCTTCTTCTCCCCATGGATACCAATCAACCGGATCATGGGCATGCTCCTGAAGGTAGGGGCTGCTCTCTTTTATTAAACGGTTTCCTTCCATCAACTCACTTTCCCCTATTGCCGGAGAGCCGGGAACAAGAACAAGGAATAACAATAAAACTGTCAGTGCGGATGCTTTTATCATCTGTCTTAGGTTCTTTCTGTTAAATTTTATCCAATGATGTCCTTTTTCTCTTCATCCCAAAGAAAGACCTTATCTTTCGGACGCACATTGAACGGCAGCTTTATCCCTACTTTTTGTCCTTTCTGAGCAAACTCGACACGGCCATGTTCAATCTCCATTTCTTTCACATTAAAGAATTCGGCGGGCGTCTTTTTCCCTGTTATCAATATTTTTTGTCCCGCCTTTAGTGATCCGGTTCTCAAGAATATTTCCGCAACATTTATTTTCTTGTAGAACTTCATAACCTCACCTAAATACGTCTTTTCATAATCTCTCTCAGCATCCCCTTCACCGTTCCTCGGGATACCGAAATAAAATCCGTCCGTAAAACCTCTATTAAAAGTTTTAAGTAATCTTTTCTCTAATTTCTTCTTTTTCTCTAGAGATAGCTCCTCCTCATAGAAAGCGTCAATAGCCTCTCTGTAAACCGATGTGACTTCACTAACATATTCCGGAGGCCTGTTCCTCCCTTCTATCTTAAACGCGTCTATCCCGGCCGTTATGAGCTCGTCAATAAATCTTACAGAACACAGATCCTTTGCGCTTAATATATAGTCTTCGCCTAATGTGTATTCACATTCATTTTCTTTATCCTTGATCACAAATTCTCTGCGGCACGGCTGTATGCACTCCCCTCTATTAGCGGACCTGGAAAAAGATTCGTGCGAAAGCAGGCATCTTCCTGAAACACTTAAACACATCGCTCCGTGCACAAAAGTCTCTACTCCGCATTTTATCCCTTCTTTCTCCGCTCTTGATATAATGTTTTTTATATCTTCCAAAGTGTTTTCCCGGGCAAGCACTATTCGTTTAATGCCGAGTTCGGAATAGAACTTAAATGCTTCAAAATTGGATACGCTTGCTTGAGTTGACAGATGAACATTAAGACCCATTTCTTTCGCCATGCGTAAAATAGCGGCATCCCATAGCACCACCGCATCGACTTGAGCCTCTTTAGCGGCTCGAAGTATATCCCGCGCCTTGCCCAGCTCGTTATCGTAGATCATAGCATTAAGAGCCAGATATCCCTTCTTCCCTTCTTCATGAAGAAACTTCATTATCTTCTTTATCTCCAGGATATCAAAATTCTCGGCTCCCTGGCGCATATTGAACCCTTTCACACCGAAATAAACGGCATCGGCACCGGCGCGACAGGCGCTGCTGAGGCCGCTCCAGTTTCCCGAGGGAGCCACCAGTTCAGGTCTTTTATTTAGTTTAGATTTCACGCAGGATACGTCCTTTTACTATTGGGCCGGATATATGGTCTTCTTGAAGCTTTCTTCTATGATTTATCGGCAGGCGCCGAAGATTCCGATTTATTGACAAGAAACGTTTTCTGTCCAAACACCTCTTCGTTCGCGAATATCCTGAACTCATATTTCCCCGGATGCAGAAATTTTAGACCGACCAGGTTAAAAACAAGATCATGTGTAGCCAAAGGATCGTTAACAGCGATATTTTTGGGGATATCACTTCGTCCTACAACAGAACCGTTTTCTAGATCTATGAGCTCCAAATGAAACTTATATTCACCGTTAGCATCGGTGAATTTTATGTAAACGGATAAAAAATTATGAACACAAGGAAATTTAAACGTGTTTATATTCCCAAATATCCCTATTAAACTTTTCTTGTTAGTATGCGCTTCTGTTATGACCTTATCGCATATAAGCATAGCGTTCACTATCGGTCTTGCGCTCTTACCCATACTTCCTCCTGGTTATTAATAGTGTGAAAGAAAACAATTAACATTCGTTTTAATACTCTACAGCATTCTTCTGATCCAAGTCAAGTGTTTTAGAAAGGTCCTTCATGCATCTAGATCCTTTTGACATAAAGAATATTGTGGGTTCTGTCGGATAGGCTCATCTCGGACAGTACGGAGCCTTTGAAAGTAGAAAAAATATGTTCAGCAAATCCTTCGAGAGAGGATACATTTACTTCGCTAAGTTTCGCGTTATCAAAGTACATATATTTCCCGTCTTGTGTAAAAGCGCATATGGCATGACTCTTTCCCCTGTCCCCTAAAGCAAGTACTTTAGGAGTATATCCCAGTACTTTAAGTACTGTGGCATTAAGGAAAGCATAATCTTCACAGTCTCCGTAACCTCTTTTTAAAGTCACATCCGAATCTGACCATACATCAAGCTTTCCGTCCAGCTTATATTCAACGCTGTTCGATAACCATTCGGCGTAATCTTTCAAGGACTTTATATTGTTCCGCGCTATTATGCGCACGATCTCATTATCTACCTCAACGGGACGAGATACCAGTACATGCCCGGTATGTTCGATTTCCTGCCTGACATTATAACTCCCCGATAGGGGCGCATTTATCCCTTCCGTAGCGAACAATACAGTATTATTGAGGACCAAAGACACTATTATTACCGATATCATCCTGCCAATTACTTTTCCTTTTCTCTTGACCAAGGCTCGCATTCACTTCTCCCTTTCAATACTTTTACAATACGCACCTCTAGCGTAAATATCGTGTTATTAATTTATTGATTTTTGTTATTTTACCCTAATCTCCATGCAAATATAAAGCGTTATATCACAACCATTTACAAACTAACAATGAATTCGGCAAAAAAAATGGCGGAGACAAACTCTTAATTTTGCCTCCGCCATGATACTTCCCAAAGCTTACTAATCTCTTTCCTCAGCTCATTAATTTTCGGAAAGTTTCTTGATCTCTTCGGATAATCTTTGCTTATCCTGAGTAAGACTTTGTTTTTCCTTAGCAAGCGTCTTATTCTCTTCAGAAAGAGTCTTGATTCTTCCTTCCATTGCCTTTGCCGCATTCTCAAACTGCTGCTTTTCCGTATTTAGACTCTTGATCTGATTTTGAGTCTCTTCCTGGGTCTTTTTGACCTGTTCGTTATATGCTATTATTTCGTCCTGCACGCGCGCATATTTTTCTTCAAGTTTTTCATGTTCGCTTTTAGGCACCCCACATCCGGTAACGATCATGAATGACAGTACTAAAGCAGAACAAAGAACAACGCTTAAAACTTTTTTCATACCCCTTCTCCTCCTTAACAATAACTGTTTACAATTCTTCGTTATTCAACTCCCTTTTATATTGCACATACTCCGTCTCAATAACATCTTCAGCAGCCTTCTTCCGAACAGTCTCTTTAGTAGAGGCGCCTTCTTCCTGCGGCTCACCGCTTTCACTCGACTCCGAACCGGAAAGAGCGCAACATCCCTCACCCGCAAAAACCCCTGTCCCGAACACCGCCACA
>JAVCDB010000033.1 GCA_030765205.1 Candidatus Aadella gelida
ATGATCACACTATAAAGCGATTTCAAATCGATTACACACAATATTTGTGCTAATTAATTACAAATTAAGAAGTTACAACATTTCAAAGAGCAAACAACCGGACACTAGTGGGGACGTACCCAATTTATTTCATACTTGTCTCCTGGTACCATAGAAGGTACAATAAATGATAATAAGAAGGGGGGATAGCATGAAAAGTACGGATGTTATTGTTGGAGGATTGATACTAATTCTTATTGTAGCGAGCGGAGCCTTTTTTATGCAGATCACTGAGATGAGGCATGAGATGGAACTCCAAGCACGCGAGATCGATGAAGCGATGCGGGGAGAGGATTATGTGCCGCAGAAAGAGGTGGAGAGTTTTTCTAAAGAGATATCTTTGAGGATTGAAGGATTGTCTGAAGATATTGATGATCTTAGAGAAGAGATGAATCGTGCTCCCGAAACTTCCGGAGGATCTGACGTAGCTGCTGAGATAGGCCGCGAATTTGAGATGCGATTCACTACTATCAATGATGAGATAACGGGTATACAAAATACCGTGCGTAATCTAGAGAATCAGATAAACAGGGGAACAAGATAGTCCTAGGATAAGGGAGGGAATATGAAAAAGTTCCTGATAGTGATAACGTGTATTGCTATATTTGTCGGGGGATGGCTATTGTATGCTAGGGCTGTTCTTCCAGCGTTCGATAAGAAAGTCAACGAGTTTCATGAAAAGTATAATGAACGTGATTTTGAATACATATATGGAACACTTGTGAGCCAAGAGTTCAAGCGCGCCCTTCCTTACAAGATATTTTCGGATTATATGGATAAGGTGTATTCGACTGTTGGGAAAGTACTTGAATCTGAACGCGGCGGATGGGGCGTATTTTACAAGGACATAGGGTTGACATTCAACGCCGAATATGACATCAAGAACGAAAGAGGGGAACTTTTAGAAAAATTTACTTTCATAAAGCGCGGAAAAGACTGGCTAATATTCGTATATGATCCCAGGATGAAAAGTTAATAGGCGGTGAAACATGGAAAATAAGGAATTGAAGGGAAAGATCCTTGATGTGATCAAAAAGTATCCTGTAGGGGCTTTGGGGACCATTAAGGATGGTAGCCCATGGGTGAGGTATATGGCGATGAATCCGGAAGACGATTTAACGCTATATACGACAAGTTTTGCTTTATCGAGAAAGATCGATCAGATAAAGAACAATAATAGAGTTAATGTGGTATTCGGCGCGGATTCGCAGGATTTTACATTGCCTTATGTTAATGTCAACGGGCAAGCTGAGATTCTTACCGATAAGGAAAGTAAGGAAAAATGCTGGTGCGAGATGCTTGAGCAGTTCTTTAGCGGTCCGGACGATCCAAATTATGTTGTTATAAGGATCACTCCGGGATCCATAGAATATATGGAACACGGCGCACATGAACCCATAGTATACCAACCATAAATTGGGGCTCCCTCACCCAATATATAAGCCAAAAAATAGCAAGATAATTGGGTGAGGGGGCCAATTAAAAACACAATTAAAAATACGTGTTGACAATTTATGTGGTTACGGTTAAAGTGGTTAAGCTGTTATTATGGTTTTTGATATGAGATGATTAAGGGAGGCCTTGTGAAAAGAATTGTTGCGGTTATGATTTCTTTACTTATTTTAGGGGCTAATCCTTTTTTTGCAGAAGGAGAGAAAATGACGATACAAAAAGGCAGTAAAGTTTCTTTTGATTATACTTTAACCGTTGACGGAGAGGTTATCGATTCTTCTGATGGAAGAAGTCCTTTGGAATATGTGCACGGCTCTGGGGAGATAATACCCGGTCTAAGCAAGGAACTTGAGGGGATGGCCTCGGGTGAAGAGAAGAAGGTTGCAGTACTTCCTGAAGATGGATACGGTACAGTTAATCCCAAAGCTTTTCAGGAAGTGTCTAAGGACCGGTTTCCTGAAGAAGTAGAGCTTAAAGAAGGGTTAACTTTGGAGGCCAAAGGGCCGGAAGGTCAGGCAGTGCCCGTTAGGATCACTGAAGTGAAAGATGAAGCTGTTGTAGTGGATTTTAATCACCCACTTGCCGGGAAATCGTTGACATTTGATGTTAAAATAGTCGCTGTTCAGTAGGGATAGTTGACTTAAATACATTTGTCAGATATAATTAATAATTATAGTGACAAAAAGCGACAAAAAGTGTACAATGTCGCTGTTAATTGAGAAGGTGAGTATAAGGAGTAGAAGTTTTGAGCCACAAGGACTTATAAACGCGCGCCTTGTGGTTTTTTTAATGCCTACATATATTCACTGAAGTTGGAAAAGAACAGTTAGAAGGAGGGAAGTAAGATGGCTAAAGGAACAGTAAAGTGGTTCAACAACCAAAAAGGTTATGGGTTTATTTCTCCTGAAGAGGGAAAGGATGTATTCGTACATCATAGCGCAATTCAGGGTGAAGGCTATAAGTCTTTAGATGAAGGCCAGGCAGTTGAATTTGAAATTCAGCAGGGTCCGAAAGGCGAAGAAGCTATAAATGTAGTAAAGCTGTAATTGATCGTTGCGAAAGCAGAAAGAGAGGGTATAGTATCAGGCGAAGAGCCGGTGCTATACCCTCTCTTTTTTTTGGGAAAATATTCTCATGTAAATATTCATGTATTTATTGGGGGGAATTGCTATAATATTATGAAGGGTAGGTGATCTTATATGGACAAGTTTATTATACAGTTAATTGCCACCAGCAGGATATTGATAGCTGGATTCTTTTTATCTACCGTGGGTTTCTTTGTCGCAATGTCACTGACTTCGATGAGGGTATCTGAGGGCGCTAAGATGCTTGGAATACTTGGGATAGCATATCTAGCGGCATATATCCTTAACGGCATAGCTCTTATGAGACTAAAGGAGCATGCCCGGAAAGATGCTTTATATATGGATTGGGGTATAATCCTTTTTGACGGTATATTTTTTGTCGGAATGAGCCTGGTCTCGGATATAAAATATGGCGGGTTCAGTTCGCTTTTTTATAGAACACATGGTTCGCTTATTCTTGTGCTACTGATATTTGTATGGGTTTTCGGAAGACCATCCATTAGAAGACAGTTCAAGTGATCTAGAACAAAATTAAGGAGGATAGTTATGGGGAATGCTGTATTTATCGCCAAACTTGTGGGACCTTTCCTGACGGTTGTAGGTATAGGGATATTGTTGAATCTTAAGGACTATGATAAAGTTCTCGAAGATTTTACAAAAAATTCCGCATTGCTCTATATGGGTGGATTGATGTCTCTGGTCGTGGGCATGCTGATATTATTGTACAGCAATGTATGGGTCCTTGGCTGGGAGGTTATAATCACTATTGTAGGTTGGCTCTCTTTGCTCAAAGGTATACTTTTGATAGTTGCTCCCGGGATCATGATAAAAATGGCTTCGAAATGGAAAAGCAAAACCGGTGCATTAGCCGGTCATTCCGTTTTTCTTATCGGGTTTGGAGTGGTTCTTATTATAAGAGGTTACTTCTAAAGCCGGGAGATTAAAGGGAAACTCTTTAATCTAAAGAAAGAAGAGGAAATCTCTCCTCCTACGGGAACTCCTTGACAAAAAAGCTCAACACAATATAATAATAATATCGTACATGTTTCGAGATTTTCCGAGTCCCCGGACCTTGTTATTCCTCAGTTCCCGGTCCTCTCTCGGAAGGGGGGAGCAGGACTTAAGAACCTTACGGCTTATTTTGTGAGCCGTAAATCCATTTAACGGAAGGAGTCTAAATGTCTGTTTCAACAAAAGATATCCGCAATATTGTTTTCTTATCCCATTCAGGGGCGGGTAAGACCACTTTAGTGGAAAACCTTCTTTTCAAAGGAGGTACCATATCAAAACTAGGTAATGTAAAAAGCGGGACCACTGTTTCAGATTATTGTGACGATGAGAAAGAGAGTGCGCATTCTATTAACCTTTCGGTTTCATCTTATGAAACCGGCGGGATTAAAGTTAATCTGTTGGATGCTCCGGGGTACCTAGATTACGTAGGTGAAGTGTCTTCGGGTGTTAATGCCGCGGATTCTGCCATGCTCGTGATAGATGCCACGGGGGGAGTACAGGTAGGCACCAATAAATTCTGGAAATTGGCCAAAGCGAGATCTTTACCGGGAATGATAGTGATAAACAAAATGGATAAAGATAATGCTGATTTTGAGAAAGTTCTTGAGAATGTGAAAAACAGATTTGGAAAGCATTGCATAGCCTTATGTTATCCCAACGGTAAAGGTGCAACGTTTTCGGGTATGGCTAATCTTCTTACGAAAGATGGGCTAGATAAACTTGAAGGCACAGATAAGGAACGAGCGGATAAACTTGCGAGTGATCTGACTGAAGGTGTTGCAGAATCTGATGACGCTCTTTTGGAAAAATATCTAGAAGAAGGTGAACTATCAACGGAAGAGCTAAAGAAAGCTTTCAGAGCAGGTGTTGTCTCAGGAAAGATCGTTCCGGTTATCCCGGCTTCTTTCGAAAAAGGGATAGGTATAGAACAGATCATGACCATGATACGTGACTATATGGCGTCACCGGAAGATAGACCCGGAGTTGAGGTACCGCCCGCAGGAGAAGATGCAGAACCTGTAGTGATCAAGCCTGACGCGAATGCTTCGTTTTCCGCACAGATCTTCAAGACTATATCCGATCCTTATGCCGGACAAATATCTATATTTAAGGTTATATCGGGTAAAGCGGTGTCTAGCCAGATCGTAAAGAATACTACTACTGATAATTCTGAAAAGCTGGGGCAGCTCTTTTTTCTTAAGGGAAAAGACCAGATCCAGGCGGAATTCGTCGTTGCGGGGGATATTGCAGCAGCAGCTAAATTCAAGAACACGCACACGGGAGACTCTCTTTCAGACGACAAAAAACCTTTAAGGTTCGCCAAAATGAATTTTCCGGAACCGGCAATAAGTTTCTCTATCAAACCCAAAAGTCGTTCGGATGAAGACAAAATATCGGGTGTTCTGGGAAAATTGGTTGAAGAGGATCGTACGTTCCAAATGACTCTCGACGAAGAAACACATGAACTTGTTGTCTCGGGTATGGGTGAGATGCATCTTAAGACCATGCTTAACAGAATGAAGAGCCGTTACGGGGTAGACGTTGAGGTTGGAACTCCTAAAGTCGCTTACAAGGAAACCGTTATGGGGCAGGGGGACTCCAAATACCGTCATAAAAAACAATCTGGTGGTGCGGGGCAATTCGCTGAAGTATGGATGAGGATCGAGCCTATGGAAAGAGGCTCCGGATTTGAGTTTGTAGATGAAGTCGTGGGAGGCGCAATACCCAAACAACTTGTAGGAAGTTGTGAAAAAGGTGTATTAGGTGCATTGAAATCCGGGTTTATGGCAGGTTACCCGGTGACGGATATTAAGGTCATTGTATATGACGGAAAGACACATCCCGTAGATTCCAAAGATATAGCTTTTCAGATAGCTGCGGCTCATGCGTTTCGTGAATCGTGCGAGAAAGCTAAATCATCGCTTCTTGAGCCCATAATGAATGTTGAGCTTACCGTTCCTGAAGAGAATATGGGTGACATCACAGGATCCTTGAGTTCTAGACGCGGTCGGGTGCAGGGTATGGATTCTGAAGGGGGCATGCAGGTAGTTAAGGCCAAAATACCTCTCGAAGAAATGTATAAATATGCGAATGAATTAAAGTCTATTACTGCCGGAAGAGCGACCTATACGATGTCATTCTCTCACTACGATGTTGTTCCGAGTAATATAGCGCAGAAGATAATAGATGCAAGTAGTAAGGCTAAAAAGAAATCAGAATAACAGAAATAAGGATTAATACTTCAAAGGTGAGTTCAGGAGGAACACATGTCAGGTCATTCAAAATGGGCCAGTATTAAACATAAAAAAGGTGCATTAGATGCTAAACGCGGAAAAATATTCACTAAACTTATAAGAGAAATAACTGTTGCTGCCAGAGAAGGCGGCGGCAATATGGATTCGAATCCCAGGTTAAGGTTGGCTATACAAAAGGCCAAAGATGCAAATATGCCTGCGGATAATATTGATCGTGGTGTAAAAAAAGGTACTGGAGAGCTGGAAGGGGTATCTTACGAGAATGTGTCTTTTGAGGGATACGCCCCGGGCGGAGTAGCTGTCATAGTTGAAGGTCTTACGGATAACAGGAACAGAACTACCGGTGACGTGAGAAGTATATTCTCTAAACGTGGCGGGAATATGGCCGGTGCCGGATCTGTTGCTTTTCAGTTCGAAAGAAAAGGTGTTTTTTTAGTGAAAGTATCAGATGCTAAAGAAGACGAACTTTTGGATATAGCACTCGAGGCCGGTGCAGAGGATCTTACTTCTGATGAAGATTTTTTTCAGGTAACTTGTGCGCCTCAAGAATTCGATAAAGTAAGGACAGGACTCACGGAAAAAGGCGTTAGGATCGATTCGGGAGAGTTAAGTATGGTTCCCAAAAACACGGTCAAAGTGGATGATGTCGATACAGCTAAAAAAATACTCACGCTCGTTGAGGAACTGGAAGACAACGATGATGTGCAGGAGGTATATACTAATTTCGATATTCCGGATGAAGTACTTAAAAGTATGGAATAGATAAATGAAAATATTAGGTGTAGATCCGGGATTGATAAGAACAGGGTACGGTGTTATCGAGGCTAAAGGGCCCGATAAAATGAAACTTATTGAAGCCGGGCTTATTAAGACATCTGCCGAAGATGGCATTTCGGCGAGGCTCAAGGATATTTACAGTAACCTTACGGATGTGATAAAAGAACATAAACCGAAAGTTCTTGTTCTTGAAAAG
Organism: Candidatus Aadella gelida; assembly: GCA_030765205.1. Lineage (GTDB taxonomy): Bacteria > Omnitrophota > Gorgyraeia > Tantalellales > Tantalellaceae > Aadella > Aadella gelida. The sequence goes on from JAVCDB010000033.1 coordinate 6,816, forward strand.
TTGTATTCGCATTATAAACATCCGGCCACTTCTATTCTTATGGGTCATGCGCGCGGTGTGATCTGTTTGGCATGCGGGATGAACAAAGTGGAGCTGATCAGTTATCCGGCCACGCGTATTAAGAAATCTGTTACAGGTAACGGGAGCGCAAGTAAAGCGCAGGTGCAGCAAATGGTGAAATCTTTGCTTGGACTTGGCAGAGCACCTGAACCGTATGATATAAGCGATGCTCTTGCTATGGCAATAAGCTATGTTTATATAGAAGGGATAGGTTCTAGGTGCTAGGTTATAGGTTTTAGGTTAGAGTATAAGGACTGATGTTCTAATGTTTTTTGCGACTAAATTAAGATAGAGCATCGGGCTTTATCCCTTTAACCTAGCACCTAGAACCTAAAACCTTAAAAATAGTGAGTCAGGAGGGATATGATAGCTCGTATATCCGGCGTTGTTGCGGGGAAAAAGGAAAATACACTTATTTTGGATACAGGAGGGATGTGTTATGAAGTGCTCATTCCTCTTGCTGTTATGAATTCTATCAAAGAAGAGAAGACTTTCGAAGAAAAGGTCGAGCTTATAACATATCATTATTTTCAAATGTCTCAGACGTCAGCTGTCCCTATACTAATTGGTTTCCAGAACGATATTGAAAAAGAGTTTTTCGAGAAGTTCATCTCAGTATCGGGAATAGGACCCAAAGCCGCTTGTAGAGCCTTAGCAGAGCCTTTTTCCGTTATAGCGGGTGCGATAGACCGCGGGGACGAAGTGTATCTTAAAAAACTTCCCGGGATAGGAAGCCGAAAAGCTGCTGAAATTGTGGCCAAACTTAGAGGTAGGGTCGGGAAGTATGGTCTCATCCAAGATGACGAAAGACGAGAGACGAAGAACGAGAAAGAAGACATTAAGTCTGACGCTCTTGAGATATTGCTTCAGCTTCAGTATAAGAAAAATGAGGCTGAAAATATGATAGAAAAAGCGCTGCAAAGGGAACCGGAACTAAAGACAAGCGAAGAACTTTTGAATGAAGTATATAGAGAAAGATCGGGGAAATAAAAGAGACTATAGACCATTGACTATTGACCATAGACATATAATGACCGATGTGGAAAAAGTTTAAAGGGTAACCAAATATGAGTGAAGAGGCTAAAAGACAAAAGTTTGAGGATAAAGGGGAAGAGATCATTCGTCAGGAAGAGACAGAAGACGATCTTATAATGAACTTGTCTCTCAGGCCCCAGATGCTGTCCGATTTTGTCGGCCAGAATTCAGTGGTTGATTCTCTTTTAATAGCGATCGAAGCTTCCAGAAAAAGAGATGAACCTATGGAACATCTTCTTTTATCGGGACCTCCGGGACTCGGGAAAACGTCTCTAGCAAGGATAATCGCAAATGAAAGAGGTTCCAAAATAACCGCTACTTCAGGACCTGCGATAGATAGAGCGGGTGATCTTATAGGTATAATGACCAATCTTGCCGAAGGTGACGTTCTTTTTATAGATGAAATACACAGGCTTTCAAAAGTAGTAGAGGAATTCATTTATCCGGCAATGGAAAACTCTCAAATAGATTTCTTGGTAGATAAAGGGCCATATGCAAAGACCGTAAAATTCAATCTCAAAAGGTTCACGCTTATAGGGGCGACTACGCGGTCGGGTCTTTTGAGCGCTCCGCTTCGGGATAGATTCGGCATATCATATCATCTTGATTTTTATTCTTCAGAGGATCTGGTCCAGATAATCAAACGGTCTGCGGGTCTTTTGGGTATACATGTCGACGAGGAAGGGGCTTTTGAGATAGCTATAAGATCTAGAGGGACTCCACGTATAGCTAACAGGCTTCTTAGAAGAGTAAGAGATTGGGTTGAGGTCAAAGCTGACGGCAAAATAACAGCCGAAGCCGCAGTAAATGCGCTTGCTATACATGGTATTGATGAAAAAGGTCTTAATCGAATAGATAGAAAATTGCTTGATGTTATGTACTCTTCATATAAAGGAGGTCCGGTCGGCATAGAAGCGTTGGCATCGTCGCTTAATGAGGAATCGGACACTATAGAGGACGTTGTCGAGCCGTATCTTCTAAAAATGGGTTTTTTACGACGTACTCCACGCGGGCGGGAACTTACAGAAGAAGCCGTTAAATATATAGGGAAAATAAGCGGCCAGAAGAAAGATCTTTTCAGTTAATGAGCGAGGTTCCGGCCAGGCGTATCAAATCGGGTCAGATAAATAGTGAAAAGTATTGTCACATGTCAGCAAACTTCCCAGTTTTTTAATAGAACGCAAAAAATTTATGTTATATTTTCCAGCTGTTACTTATATCCGCGACAGTGTGGTCTTTTAGGTATGGATGAATATAACCTGTAGAAAATAGCGCGAAATTTAACCTTTATGTTATGAAAAAAGTTACGAGTGTGATCATTATTTTTCTGGCGGGGATTTTATGTTTTAGGTTCTTTTTGGTGCCGCCGAGTACATATATCACCAAGAAAGAACCTTTTATGGTGCGCGTAAGATTACTCAAGAGTTCGGATAAAATAGATATTTCTTCTCTATCGGGATGTAAGGTAGTCAAAAAGGGGACGGATATTATTCTTGGAAACTATGGGAAGGACCTTTCAGTGCGGCCTGAGGAAAGATCTATACTCATCAATGACCAGAAACTTTCCGTAGGTGGAGTAACGATTATTCCGAAAAAGAAGGATACTTTACTTGTTAATAAGACTAGGTATAGAGGTGAAATAAATATATTAAATACTCCTAGTGGTCTTGACGTGATCAATGTTGTTGGACTTGAGAATTATCTTAAAGGCGTTGTTCCTCGGGAGATGAACCGGTTCTGGCCGATGGCTGCCATGCAAGCGCAGGCAATAGCATCGCGGAGTTTTGCTGCAGGAAAAGCCTTGGGAAGGACAAAAGAAGAATATGATATAAGGGCAGATACATTTTCGCAGGTTTACGGAGGCCGTTCAAGTGAAAGATGGCGGTCTACTAAGGCTGTCGTTGGTACAAAAGATAAGGTGCTGGTATATGACGGAGAGGTTGTTCCTGCGTATTTTCATTCATGTTGCGGAGGGTATACCCGAGACGTATCCGAAGCCTGGGGAGGACGACAGAAACCACTGAAAAAGGTTAGATGTGAGTACTGTAAATTATCACCGCATTTTAGGTGGAGAATAAAGATACCTCAGAAAGAGATACAAGAAAAGCTTAATAAAAAAGGATATTCTATAGAACGTATAGACGATATAATTGAGGGAGAGAGAGATACCTCCGGCAGGATGAAATATCTGAGGATAAAATCTGGGAACAGGTGGTTCGAGATCAAGGTCGACGAGTTTCGTTCGGCGGTAGGCAGCAGGACAATAAAAAGTTCAAATTTTCATATAAAAAAATATCCAAGGTTCTATCTGTTCAGCGGGTATGGATGGGGGCATGGCGTGGGAATGTGCCAGTGGGGAGCTTTAGGAATGGCTTTAAAAAGGAACAGTAAAGAGAAAATATTGGATAAGTATTATCCCGGAGCAGAAATAAAGGAATTAAGTAAGGTGGTAAAGTGAACAGTGAACAGTGAATAGTTTTTATTGACCGATGTGCCGCTCCTTAGAGCTGAACTATTTAACAATTTAACCATTAAACTATTATGAAATTAAAAGAGTTTGTATATGATCTTCCTAAAGAACTGATAGCGCAGGAACCCTTGAAGAAAAGGGATACCTCCAGGCTTATGGTGATGGATCGGGCTGCAAAAACGGCGAAAATGGGAGCTTTTAGAGATATACTCGCACATATTAAAAAAGGTGATTGTGTAGTTTTTAACGATACGAGGGTTGTACCTGTAAGATTTTATGGAAAAAGGAAAACGGGTGGGAAGGTGGAGATATTTCTTTTGAATCCGTGGGAAAAGTCTCTCGAGGCACTTGTCCGGCCCTCGAAACGGGTTAAGGAAGGTGAAGTTGTCGAACTCGAAAACGGCATTAATGTTACGGTAGGAGGCAGGACCGATATAGGCAGATCAGTTGAATTTAATGTACCACTCGCAGACGCTCTTAAGACCGGCCATGTACCTCTCCCGCCGTATATATCCAGAGAGGATAATGATGAGGATAAGGAAACCTATCAGACTGTATATGCCCGTAAGCCCGGAGCAACAGCCTCCCCAACAGCGGGGCTGCATTTTACTGAAGAGCTTATCTCTGAAATAAAAAATAAGGGAGCTGAAATAGCGTATGTTACTTTACATACCAGTTACGGGACATTTGCTCCGGTAAGTACCGAGGAAATTGAGGATCATCCCATGCATGAGGAATATTATGAGCTTACAGATAGTGCAGCGAGATCGATCAATACAGCGAAAAGAAGTGGAGGAAAAGTTTTAGCTGTGGGAACAACTTCTGTCCGCGTTCTTGAAACAGCTGCCGCAGAGAATGGAACGGTCGAAGCAGGTTCCGGTATGACATGTATTTTTATTTATCCGGGATACCGATTCAAAATAATTGACGGTATGGTAACAAATTTTCATCTTCCGGGGTCTACGCTTCTTATGCTTGTCAGCGCTTTCGCTGACAGAGAGTTTGTTGTCAGAACATATGAACAAGCTATTAAGGAAAAATTCAGATTTTTCAGTTATGGTGACGCAATGCTGATAGTCTGACATATCAAGGATAAAAGGGAAATATGGAAAAGAAAAGAGAAAGCGGTAGGAAATGCGAGAATATAGAAGAAGCATTAAGGAATACCGAAGAGAAATACAAGATGCTTTATGAAACTTCACGCGACACTATAATGATAGTTAACCCGGAGAAAGGATTCCTTAGCGGGAATAAGGCAACTTTAGAGATGTTCGGATGTGCGGACGAGAAGGAGTTTATATCCATGTCGCCGGGACAAGTATCGCCCGAGTATCAGCCGGATGGTAAACTATCCACAGTAAAATCTCAAAAGATGATGTCAAAAGCACTTAAAGAGGGGTCTTATTTCTTTGAATGGAAACACAAAAGAAGGGATGGGGCGGAATTCTTTGCAACGGTACTTTTGACAAGGGCGGATGTGCAGGGTGAAGATGTTTTGCAGGCCACGGTACGAGATGTTAGCACAAGGAAACAAGACCAGGCTGCATTAGAAAAAAAGACAGCTCTTTTGAATCAGACAAATAAGGAACTTAATCAAAAGATAAAAGAGCTTGAGAAGGCATTGAGTCATATTAAGAGGCTTGAAGGACTTGTTCCTATATGCGCAAACTGTAAAAAGATGAGAAAAGATGAAGACAATCCTAAGGATAGGTCTTCTTGGATCCCCATTGAGAAGTATATATCCGACAGGACAGAAGCTAATTTCACTCATGGCCTGTGCCCGGACTGCGTAACGAAACTGTACGGGGAAATGAGGCGAAAAGCCCAGCGGGCATAATAACATTTTGAAAAAAAAGAAAAAAAATGGTAAAATAACGGAACTTTATTGTTTGTAGATAGTTATGAAAATATAAGTTATATTTGGAATGGGAATGAATAAAAAAAGAAAAAAAATAGTTATAGCTGATGATAATGTCGAGTTATGCGATCTCGTGAATGATATCATGGAACGCATGGGGCATGAAGTTGATTCTGTATATAACGGATATGAGCTTATAGCTTATATGGAAAAAAACAATCCTGCCGTTATAATTTTGGATCTTATGATGCCGGGTAAGGACGGATTGTCCGTAATTTCTACTATTAAAGAAATGTCTCCGTACTCAAGGATAGTTATATATAGCGGATACAAGGAATATGAGGACAGTGTTTATTCTAGGGCAGCGGATAATTTTGTGCTTAAAGGCGGAAGTATCCAAGACCTAGTCTCTGCTGTAGAACAGTGCCTGTGAAGGTAAAAGAACTGGAAGAAAAAACAGAAAATAGAGAGATATAATCTCTCTATTTTTTTATTTGGTTTGAATAGAGACTTTAACAGAAAAACAGAAAAGGAAAATATGGATTTTAAGGTCATACATGAAGATACAGGGTCGAAGGCTCGTTATGGAAAAATGAGTACATTGCACGGGGAAGTGGAAACGCCTGTTTTTATGCCGGTAGCTACGCAGGGATCAGTTAAAGGGATATCCGGTATGGAACTAGATTCCTGCGGCGTGGAGATGGTAATTTCTAATGCGTACCATCTATATATGAGGCCTGGTGAAGATATTATGAATAAAGCTGAGGGTCTTCATAAATTCATGGGGTGGAATAAGCCTATAACTACCGATAGTGGAGGGTTTCAGGTGTTCAGTCTGGCGGATCTTCGAAAGATAAAAGAAGAAGGGGTCGAGTTTAGGTCACATATAGACGGTTCTCTTCACTTTTTCACTCCGGAAAACATTGTGGATTTTCAGTTGGTTCTGGGTAGCGATATAATTATGCCGTTAGATGAGTGCGTGCATTATCCCGCGACTCGGGAATATGTGGAAGACTCTGTCGATCTCACACTTAAATGGGCCGCTCGATCAAAGAAGAGGATGATAGAAAAGAAAGCAAAAAGCGCCTTATTCGGGATAGTGCAGGGAAGTACATATAAAGATCAAAGGAAGAAATGTGCTGAAGAACTTTCTGCTATGGATTTTGACGGGTATTCGATAGGGGGAATAGGGGTCGGTGAACCTACAGAACTTATAAACGAAATGACGGAGCTTACGACTTCGTTCCTTCCGCGTAATAAGGTAAGGTATCTCATGGGAGTGGGGGTTCCAGGAGACATGCTTGAAGCTATATCATGCGGTGTGGATATGTTTGATTGCGTCATTCCTACGCGTAACGGACGTAATGGTCAGGCATTTACCTTCACGGGAGAGAAACAGATAAGAAACGCTGTTTTTAAAGAGGATTTCATGCCGATAGAGGAAGGTTGTGATTGTTTTGCGTGCAAGAACTATACCAAGGGTTATATAAGGCATTTGCTGAACGCTAAAGAGATGCTTGCTTCCAGACTTGTTACTTTGCATAATATCTCTTTTTATGTTAAACTTATACGAAATTCAAGAGAAGCCATTAAGGAGAACCGGTTTTCGGAGTTTAAGAAAGAATTTATTAAAAAATATAGAAACTAAACAAGGAGAAGATATGTTGTCATTAGCATTTGCACAAACAGCTTCCGGAGCTGGAGAAGGACAAGTAGCGGCAAACCCTATAATGAGTTTGATGCCGATATTGCTTATTTTTGTCGTATTTTATTTTCTGCTTATAAAACCTCAGAAAAAACAACAAAAGGTCCACGCCGAGATGCTGAATATGCTTAAAAAGAACGATGAAGTTGTGACTGGCGGCGGTATTTATGGGACCATTGTAAATATTCAGGATGATATTATAACTTTGCGTATAGACGATAATACTAGGATTAAGATGCAGAAGGGTTCTATATCTAGGCTAAAAAAGTAAGTTTGTAGTGAGTAGTGAGTAGTTTATAGTTTGTATTGACCGATATGATATTCCTTTAAACTACCAACTATGAACAATGAACTACGAGCTAATCAAGAAAGGAATAGAAGGTATGGGAAAAAAACTAAAATGGAAAAGTATATTAGTAATTGGTATAGCCGCTCTGGCTATATGGCTTTCTCACCCTCCTTTGGACATTCAGGATAATGAGGGTAATGTTGTCCAAGAAGGGAAATTAAATCTAGGACTTGATCTGCAAGGAGGGATGCATCTAATCCTGAAGGTAGACACGTCTAAATTGTCAGAGGATGAAGCGAAAGATGCTCCGCAAAGAGCTCTAGAAGTTATTAGGAACAGAATAGATCAGTTTGGTGTTCTGGAACCCGTTATACAGCTTCAGGGTAAGGACCGTCTTCTTGTGCAGCTTCCCGGGATAACAGATAGGGAAAGAGCTAAACAGATAATAGGTAAGACTGCTCACCTTGAATTCAAACTCGTAGAGACCGATCCAGAACTGGTCAAAAAGGCTTCCGGAGGGGAAGATGTTGAAGGTTATGAACTTAAAGTGATGAAAAGGCGTGACGGAGAAACGGAATCTCTTCTTCTAGAAGAAGATGCTGTTCTTACGGGTGACATGCTCGTTGACGCAGTTACTGAGTTCAGTCAACAGGGTTTTGGGATGCCTTATGTTTCTTTGGAACTGAATAGTGAAGGTGGTGACATATTCGCAGATATTACAGGGAAAAATATCGGCAGTCGTCTGGCTGTTGTTCTGGACGGAGAGATCTATACAGCTCCTGTTATCCGCGAACGGATCCCTTCAGGCAGGGCACAGATAACCGGGAACTTTTCACTTCAAGAAGCTAAGGATATATCACTTATTCTAAGAGCCGGTGCTCTTCCTGCTCCTGTTGAGATCATAGAGGAACGTAGCGTGGGTCCTGCTTTGGGTAAAGACTCTGTAGAAAAAGGTATTAGAGCTATATTGATGGGAGGCCTTGTGGTACTTGCGTTTATGGGGATATATTATCTTCTTGCGGGGATAATAGCGGATCTAGCGCTTGTTCTTAACATCTTCATAATAACCGGTGCATTGTCTTATTTTGGAGCTACACTTACTTTGCCGGGTATTGCTGGTTTAGTACTTACCATAGGTATAGCGGTTGATGCCAATGTACTTATATTCGAGAGGATACGCGAGGAAGCCAGATTAGGTAAAGCTCTAAGGGCCGCTATCCATGCGGGATATGACAAGGCGTTCTGGACCATACTTGATGCTAATGTTACGACACTTATTACAGCGCTTATATTATTCCAGTTCGGTACCGGACCGGTAAGAGGATTTGCTACAACTCTTAGCATAGGTATACTCGCGAGTATGTTCACGTCGCTTGTAGTGACACGCCTGGTGCTTGACCTTATAACTATGAACAATCCGCGTATGCAGAGCCTTAAGATGATGCAATTCTTCAAGCAGCCCAATATTCAGTTTATCAAAATACGTAAAATAGCTTATACTTTTTCAGCTATAGTTATAATTCTAGGAATGTCGCTTTTTATTCAAAGAGGCGCAAAAAATTATGGTATAGATTTCACGGGCGGAACGCTTCAGCAGCTCAAGTTTACCGAAAATGTATCCATTGAGAAGGTAAGAGGAGTGCTCGAAGATATAGGGCTAGGAGACTCATCGATACAAAAGTTTGGAGAGGGAAAAGAGATCATCATCAGATCTTTCGGCGGGAAAACAGATGAAATAGTTGCGAGTCTAAAAGATAAATTCGGCAAGAATAAATTAGATGTTATGAGGGTCGAGAGTGTGGGACCGGCTGTAGGGGAAGACCTGCGGAGAGCGGCTGTAAAAGCTCTTATCTTTGCTATAATCGGGATATGTGTTTACATCTCTTTTAGGTTTGAGTTTAGGTTTGCCATAACCGCTATAATTGCATTAATACATGATGTTGCAATATCTTTAGGTTTGCTAGCATTAACAGGACGGGAGATATCGTTGCCTGTCATTGCGGCTCTTTTAACAATAGTAGGTTATTCTATAAACGATACCATAGTTCTCTTTGATAGGATAAGAGAAGACCGTAAAATTATGAGGAAAGCCGGGCAGGAAGAGATAATCAATACTAGTATTAATCAGACTCTTTCACGTACGGTACTTACATCAATTACCACTCTCTTGGTTGTACTGGCGCTTTTTGTTTTCGGTGGAAAAGTTATTCATGATTTTTCATTTGTTCTGCTAGTAGGTGTCATTGTAGGTACATACTCTTCGATCTTTATCGCCAGTCCGCTTCTTGTAGATTGGCCGAGTAAGAGGGCGAGAAGATGATATAGTTCGTAGTGCATAGTGTAGAGTTATCCACAACAGTAGCTGGGGTTTAAACCCCAGCTACTAGTTATTTAGAATGCGGTCGTAAAACATTATACAGATAGTGCAGAGAACAACATAGCCCGACAAACACAACAAACCCAATAAAATCTAAAAAAATGAAATGGAAATCTAACGGGATTAATCAAAGACTTCAAGGTGTCTTAAGCGAAGCTTTGGGGGTTACACCTCTTTTTGCGCAGCTTTTGGTAAACAGGGGGATAACAACTCCTCGAGACGCTAAGACTTTTCTTTTCGGCGATCTTTCTTCATGTCACGATCCTTTTCTTATGAAGGATATGGATAAAGCCGTTGCCAGGATAAAAGAGGCCATAGAAAAAAAAGAAAAGATACTTGTTTACGGAGATTATGATGTGGACGGAGTGACTTCCGTGGCGCTTCTTTCGGAAACGCTGAGAGTGATGGGCGCGGAATATGAAACATTCATACCTAACCGCATGGATGACGGGTATGGTCTCAATATACAAGCGGTCAAAGTTGCGAAGGAAGATAAAGTCAGTCTCCTGATTACAGTCGATTGCGGAATAAATTCGTATGAAGAGGTAGAATATGCCGGTGAGTGCGGCATCGATGTAATAATTACCGATCATCATGTAGAAAGAACCGAGCAACGTCCTGCCGCTTGTGCGATCGTGGATCCGCATCAAACCGGATGTATGTATCCATTTAAAAATCTTGCCGGTGTTGGTGTGGCATATAAACTTGTATGTGCGCTGACGGATAGCAATGCGGAGGAACATCTTGATCTTGTGGCATTGGGGACCATAGCGGATATAATGCCGCTTGTGGAAGAAAATCGTATATTAGTAAAAAACGGATTGAAAAAGTTAAGGGGAACAGAGAAACCTGGCATAAAGGCTTTGGTAGAAGTTTCCGGGGTAGAACAGGAAAAGATAACCTGCCGGAACATAGGGTTTGCTCTCGGGCCGAGGATAAATGCTATGGGAAGGATAGGCTCGGCAGATGTAGCCTTGGATCTCCTTATTTGCAAAGATAGGCAGACCGCATGGCAACTTGCGTGCAGACTTGATACAGAGAACAAGAACAGGCAAGGGATACAGAAAAACATATTGCGTCAGGCTTTGGATAAAGTAGAAAAAGAGATAGATCTCGATGAAGATAAGGTTATAGTTCTTTCTGATGATGCATGGCATCCCGGGATCATAGGTATAGTTGCGTCAAAGATCACTGAAGAATATTCACGGCCCGCCATTCTTATAGCATTTGACGGGGAGAACGGAAGGGGTTCAGGAAGAAGTGTAAAAGGATTTAATCTTTTTGATGCGATAGGCAGTGCCGAAAACCATCTTGTAGGGTATGGCGGGCACAAACAGGCTTGTGGAATAAATATTAAAAGGGATAACGTAGGGCTTTTTAGAGAAAGTCTAAATAAGTATGTAAGTCCTAGTAGAGAGGATAAAGATGCTGATGGTGAAGCACTTAAGATAGATCTTCGTATTCCGTTGGCCTATATCGGAGTAAAACTTATAAACGAATTAGACCTCTTAATGCCTTATGGACAAGGTAACGAGGAACCGCTGTTCTGCACAAGCGGGATAAGGGTGAAGACGCAGCCAAGATATATTGGGACAAGCGGATTTAAATTTTTAGCGACATGCGGCACTCAGACTTGTGAAGCTATAACTTTTAGAAAAAACCAGATAACAAAACCCGCCAAAGGGGATGTCATTGATCTGGCATATGCCCCATCAATAAATCGTTGGGCCGGAATAGATACCATACAGCTAAATATCAAAGATTTAAGGATAGTTAATTAAAGAGTTCGTAGTAATAAAAGTGAAAAAAACAGGAAGACTACCTAAGCTCAAGTAATCTTCCTGTTTTTTTTATGATAGATATTTTTTTATGCAGATTTTTTAACGTTACCGGCTTTTATACATTTGGCGCATGCTTTGATCTTTTTCTTCTTACCATCTATTAAAGCATTAACCGACTGTATATTAGGACAAAAACGTCGTAAGGTCTTGCCGGTCACTCTTTGGCCGACACCACCTTTGCTCTTAGCCATACCACGACGACTTATTGTCCTACCGCTAACGGGTTTTTTCCCACATATATAACATTCTCTTGCCATTGTAAGCCCTTCCTTTATAAGAGATCCTTCGCTTCGCTTTCGCTCGCTCCGGATTAATTCGACCAAACAACTTATGTTCATTTCATTCCATAAGTTGTGGTCTCATTAACATTCTCTTGCCATATCAGCACCTTTCTTCTATAATTTTAAAGCAGTGCAGATAATATCATAACGAGGTCTATTATGCAAGTGAAAAAACATCTGACAGATATACCCATAAGATATATGAAAGGAGTGGGTCCTAAAATGGCCTCTATACTAACAAAAGTTGGTATAGATAATGTTTTGGACCTGATGTATTATCTTCCCCGAAGATATGAAGATCGCAGCAATATAGTGGCAATGAAAGATATAAGCCCCGGAGAGTCGCAAGCCTTTATAGGTGAAGTTCTTAAGATGAATAGCTTTAGGGCTAGGACTGGGACTGTGATCTTCGAGTTATTTGTGGGTGAGGGGACTAAAAAAGTGTGCGCTATATGGTATAACCAGCCGTTTATGAGCAAGATGTTCTCCAAAGGACAAAAAGTAATGTTATACGGCAAGGTGGAAAAAGCGGGACGCCTTAACATTACTCATCCGGCATTTGAAATATTAGAAGAAGGTCAGGATGAGATCCCTTTAGAGATAGGAAGGATCGTCCCTGTATACCCCTTAACCGAATCTCTAACGCAGAAGTATATCAGGAAACTTATTTTTCATGCCACTAAAACCTATTCCAAGGAGGTTAACGATATCTTGCCAGTACAGCTCAGGGGCAGGAAAAAACTTGTAGATTCCGAATTTGCGGTCAGAAATATACATTTCCCATGTTCAGACAAAAGTCTTGAAAAAGCTTATAACAGATTGGTATTCGAGGAATTTTTCATGCTGCAGACAATAATGGCTTTCAGGCGACGTCAGATAAGAAAAAAGGGGATCAAACATGAGGCGCATGAAGGGTTGTTACATAGTTTCGGTAATTTATTTGATTTTGAGCTGACTAATGCGCAGAAAAAATGTATAAAAGATATTGAGAAAGATATGTCAAGCGAACGGCCTATGTATAGATTGCTTCAAGGTGATGTAGGAAGCGGAAAAACCGTTGTTGCGATGTATGCGGCACTTATAGCTTCAAAAGGGGGATATCAGACAACTGTTATGGTGCCTACAGAAATACTCGCAAGACAACATTACATAACGTTCAGTAAGATTTTCATGCCGTTAGGTATGAATGTAAGACTTTTGGTCAACGGTATGGATCAGACCTTGCGGGATACGATTGAAAAGGAGATATCATTGGGGGAGGCCGATATTGTTGTAGGGACGCATGCTTTGATACAGGACAACATAAAATATGGAAAGCTTGGACTAGTGATCGTGGACGAACAACATAAATTCGGAGTGGATCAAAGACAAGCTTTGAGGAAGAAGGGCAAGGATCCCGACATGCTTGTTATGACAGCTACGCCTATTCCGAGAAGCCTTGTGCTTACTGTTTTTGGGGACATGGATATATCTTCTATGAAGGAAAAACCCGCTGGCAGGGACCAAGTCTCCACATACTGGGTAGATGAAGGGAAAAGAGATTCTGTATATTCTTTCATTCGAGGAGAAGTAAAAGAAGGGCGGCAGGCCTTTATTGTGTATCCTAGAATAAAACAAACACAAAACTCCGAGTTGAGATCCGCGGAACATATGGCTCAGCACCTTAAAGAAGAAATCTTCCCGGAACTCAATGTAGCGCTTGTTCACGGAAGACTGAAATCCGATGAAAAAGAAAAAGTTATGGAAGACTTCCGAAATAAAAAATATGATGTACTTGTCGCGACAACGGTTATTGAGGTAGGGGTAGACATACCCAATGTGACCGTTATGGTGGTGGAGCATGCCGAAAGGTACGGACTAGCGCAGCTCCATCAGCTTAGAGGCCGGATTGGAAGGGGTAAATACGCGTCATATTGCATACTTCTTGGAGAAGTCAAAACAGATGCTTCATATGAACGTTTGGTTACGATGGAAAAGACCAGTGACGGGTTTGAAATCTCTCGCAAAGATCTGGAGATACGGGGTCCGGGAGAATTTTTAGGGACTAAACAGAGCGGTCTTCCCGAACTCAGATTCGGGAACATTGCGAAAGACTTTTCCATAATGGAAGAAGCCAGAGAGGAAGCGTTCAGTCTTGTGGAAGAAGATCCGGGCTTGGAAAGACCCGGAAATATAGAATTCAAAAAAGCTATTGAAGAAAGATTTGGGATTAAAGTAATAAAATAAAGGTTCTATAGTGAAAAAACAACTGAACCTAAACATGGAGCAAGAAAGAAGGTACTAAACAAGAAATAGTACCTATGTTGCAAGCGTTTTAAGTAGAAGAACCAGTAACTTAACAGTACAGATATACGGAAGGGCAATATAGCCGATCTTAACAGGCAAACGAGACCAAAACGCTTGACGATGCTAAACATGAATTTGTACCGAGCGTGAACCAGACAGGGGTAATTTCTAAATAAAAACTACTAAACAATCGCGAACCAAACGTGGGTAAGGGGACAGTTGCAAAGCTAAATTTGCAAACGGTACAAAGCATGAGAATAATTGCTGGAATACATAGAGGTAGAAAAATAGAACAGCCCGAGCTTACCGAGGCGCGACCTACAAAGGATAGGGTAAGAGAATCCGTATTCAACATTGTCGCTCCTAATGTCCCGGGGTCAACTGTTCTTGATATTTTTGCGGGAAGTGGCGCTTATGGGCTTGAAGCCTTATCTCGAGGTGCAAATGAAGCTGTTTTTGTTGACAATAACCGTAGATGTACGGATATAATTGAAGAGAATTTGAACAAACTAAAACTATATGAATCTGCCGAGATCGTAGAAAAGGATGTTAAGCAGGCAATCGAACTTATAGGAGCCCAAAAAAAACAGTTTAGTCTTATCTTTGCGGATCCTCCGTATAACAAGGATTTGGCTAAAAATGTCTTGCTTATAATAAATCAATATGATATATTAAGTGCCATTGGTTTTTGTATTGTGGAGCATCATGTCAATGAAGACATTCCCGAGGTATCTGGGAATGTTTCTCTTTGTAAACAAAAGACTTACGGAAAAACGGTTATATCTGTTTTTAAACATAATGACTAGAACAGCAATTTATCCAGGAACATTTGATCCGGTTACATACGGACATCTTGATATTATAGACAGGATGTCGAAATTGTATGATACTGTCTATATCGCCGTTGCTAAAAGTGACGAAAAAGGACCGCTTTTTTCGGTTGATGAAAGAGTGGAAATGATAAAAGAAGCGATATCGGGGTATAAGAACGTAACGGTAGAAGCCTTCGACGGATTAGTCGTAGATTATGCTGAAAAAAAGGCATCGAAAGTCGTAATTAGAGGCATCAGAATGATATCCGATTTCGAATACGAATTTCAGATGGCCCTGACCAATAGAAAACTTAAACCTGAAATTGAAACTGTTTTTATGATGCCAAAAGAGTCATACTCATATCTGTCGAGTAAATTAATAAAAGAGGTCGCCAGGTTAGGCGCCGATATTTCGCCATTTGTCCCTAAAAATGTGGAAGAAAAACTTAGAAAGAAAACAAAAATATGAGCAGAATATTAGAACTTAGAAAAAAAGCGGGAAAACAAAAAAAACGTGTAGTACTGCCTGAAGGTGAAGACGCACGTGTTGTGAAAGCGGCTGGGTTTATCGCAGATGAAGGTATAGCGGATATTCTTCTTTTGGGTAATACGGAAGAGATTAAGTCCCTTGCCGAAAAAGAAAAGGTATCTTTAGATAAAGTCGAGATCATCGATCCTTCTCTTTGCGAGAATAAAAAAGATATATTCAATAGGTACTATGAACTGCGAAAGCATAAAGGTATTACCCCGGAAGAGGCGGAGAAAACGGTTTTAGAAAACCTGGTATACTACGGGGCGGTGATGACAAACATGGGTCTTGCCGACGGATTTGTTGCAGGAGCATGCCATACAACTTCAACTGTAGCCCGAGCGGCTATTCAATGTCTTAAAATAGATAAAAATATCGGTACAGTTTCAAGTTCATTTTTAATGGAAATGATAAACAGCCCGTTCGGAGAGAACGGGCTGTTTTCTTATGGGGACTGTGCTATTATTCCTTATCCTAAATCCAGGCAGTTAGCGGGAATAGCTATCGCGACAAGTGATCTGTTTGAAAAATTATTTAATGTTAAACCTCGGGTTGCTTTGCTTAGCTATTCGACTAAAGGGAGCGCAAAATCAGATTCTGTAAATAACGTTAGAGAAGCTTTGGTTAAGATAAGGGCTAAAAGGCCGGATATCATAATTGACGGAGAACTGCAGCTAGATGCTGCAATAGTTCCGGAAGTTGCTGCACGTAAATGTCCGGGTAGTGTAGTTGAAGGAAAAGCCAATGTACTGATATTTCCAAATCTTGATGCGGGAAATATCTCTTATAAACTTACGCAACGCTTGAGTAATTCAAGGGCCGTTGGACCAATAATCCAGGGATTAGATAAACCTTGCAGTGATCTTTCAAGAGGATGCAGCTGGGAAGATGTTGTCGATACTGCTGCTGTTACTGCGATAAGAGCTCAAGGATAGGTCGGGACTCGTGATCCGGGTCTCGGAAATAATTAGTGAGAGTTGAATAGTAAAATAGAAAGGGATAAATGTTAATACTAGTTATAAATTGTGGGTCATCTTCGGTTAAATACGATCTTTTTGATATTACAAAAGGGTCCTCGGATATTGCCAGAGGCACTATTGAACGTATTGGTGAAGAAGTGTCTGTTATTAATCATCATTCTGAAGGCAAAGAGATTAGCGAGGAGATAAATTGTCCGGATCATCATAGCGCTATAGAAAAGATTAGAGATGTTATTACGGATAAAGAAATAGGAGTTCTTTCAGACGTAAAAGAAGTTCTTGGTGTAGGGCATAGAGTAGTGCACGGCGGAGAAGAATTTAATCAAAGCACACTTATCAATGATGAGGTAATTAAAAGTATAGAAAAATTCTCTGAACTCGCGCCTCTACATAACCCTCCTTCACTCGAGGGAATACGTGGATGCATGAAGATATTTAACGAAGTTCCTCAAGTAGCAGTGTTCGATACTGCGTTTCATCAATCGATGGAGGAGCATGTTTTTTCGTACGGAATACCATATGAGATGTATGAGAAATACGGAATAAGGCGTTATGGTTTTCATGGTACAAGTCACAGGTATGTGTCCTCAAGAGCCGCCGAAGAGATTGGCAAGCCACTTGAGGAGATCAATCTTATAACCGTACATTTGGGTAACGGCTGCAGCATTGCGGCAATAAGAAACGGAAAAAGCGTTGATACTTCGATGGGGCTTACTCCGCTTGAAGGTCTTTTGATGGGTACACGGTCCGGGGATATGGATCCCGCTATTATTCCTTTCATCATGAGTAGAGAAGGGATAGGAGTAGATGAAGTAACGGATATTCTTAATAAAAAAAGCGGACTCCTGGGAATCTCCGGGATAAGTAATGATATGAGGGATATTTTAAAGGCCGCTGAAGAAGGTAACAAACGAGCGCACCTTGCATATGACGTTTTTTATTACAGGATAAAAAAATACATTGGAGCATACACTGCGGTGCTAGGACATGTGGACGCAGTTGTATTCACTGCGGGTATAGGTGAAAATGTCCCGCAAATTAAGGATAGATTGAAAGAAGAGCTCGGGTTCCTTTCAGGTAATGGAACTAAATTTCTGACCATAGGGACTAATGAGGATCTTTTAATAGCTAAAGATACGTATGAAATAGTTAATAAAAGACCATAGACTATAGACCATTGACTATTGACAGAGATTGACCGATGTGCAAATTAAACGTAATGGTATAAATCAGATAGTGAATAGAAAGTAGTTTAAAGGTTTAAAAGTTAAAAAGTCAAAAGGTCAAAAGGTCTGAGTATTGACTGATTACCCATCAGGGTATAGCGTAATTCGTGATCAGTTATTTGCCCGATACTATAAGTTTTTAAAATTGCCAGACTTTTCGACTTTTAGACCTTAGACTTTTAAACTGAACAAGAAGGAGATAGAGATGTCAAAAGTAAAACACAGACATTCGAAAGAACGCGGACGGAAAAGAAGAACGCATGATAAAGCAGAAGCACCCGCTCCGTTCAAGTGTTCACAGTGCGGTAAAACAAAAATGGCACATTCGATATGTCCGCATTGCGGATATTACGGTAAGGTAAAGGTCAAGCACATAGAGACCGCCGAGGAACGTAAGGCCAGAAAAGAAGCTAAAAATAAAAAAGCATAAATGATCTCGTAATTTGGTGACTTAATTAAATGTCGAAAAGAGGAGACCAGTATCTTTGGACCGGTAACGGGAATTAGAGAAGAGATCTCCTGACGGAGGATATGATGAAGATCGGGCTGGATGCAATGGGGGGCGATAATGCTCCACGGGACCCTGTTTTGGGTGCGGTGGAAGCTGTGCACGAATATGGTTACGATCTGACCCTTATAGGGGACAAGGATATAATAAAAGCGAACCTTAAAGGACTTAATTATCCTGCAGATAAAATAGAGATCGTGCATGCTTCAGAAACCATAGAAATGTACGAACCGGCAGCTCTTTCGGTCAGGAAGAAGCGTGATTCTTCCGTAGTCATAGGCGCGGACCTTCTGAAAAACGGAAAACTTGACGCTTTTGTAAGTGCAGGGAATACAGGTGCGGTGGTTTGCGCGGCGACCTTAAGCTTGAGACTTCTCCCGGGAGTTGATAGACCCGGAATAGCCGTGATATTTCCGACTTTAGATAAACCCTGTATGGTTATAGATGTAGGAGCGAATATAGACCCTAAACCGCTGCATCTTTTGCAATACGGCATTATGGGAGACGCTTATTCAAAACATATCTTGAACAAAAAAAATCCGACAGTAGCTCTTCTCAACATAGGAGAGGAAGAAACTAAAGGTACAGATTTTATTAAAGAAGTTCATCTTATGCTTAGTGAAAGTAAACTCAACTTTGTAGGAAATGTCGAACCTAAAGAGGTATACAAGGGGAAAGCAGATGTGGTTGTATGCGACGGGTTTATGGGCAATGTGTTTCTTAAGGTAACCGAAGGGTTCGCTGATGCGGCACAGGAACTTTTGAAAAAAGAACTTAGAATGAGCAGCTTGATAACAAAACTCGGGGCGTTTCTTACATTACCCGCGTTCAGAGGGCTTAAAAGAAAGATAGATGCAGCGGAATACGGCGGAGCGCCTCTTATGGGAGTGGATGGGAGTGTTATAATAGCGCATGGATCATCTAATGCCAAAGCTATAAAGAATGCTATTCGTGCTGCCGCGGAAAATGTCGATCACAAGGTGAGTGTTCATGTAGTCGAAGAACTACAAAGTTATTAGTTCAGACAACACCAGCCATAGGCTGGTCAGCCTTCGGCTGAGACTAACGAAGAGGATAATAATATGAAAAAGACCGGTATATTGGGTGTAGGAAAATATCTTCCGGGAAATGTTCTTACGAACGCTGATCTTGAGAAGATGGTGGATACTAATGATGAATGGATAGTTACACGTACAGGTATTAAAGAGCGCCGGATAGCTGCAGAGAACGAAGCCACAAGTGATATGGCCGCAAAAGCAGCAAAAGCCGCCTTAAAGGATGCAGGGCTCACCGCCCAGGATATAGATCTCATTATAGTTGCTACAATAACACCCGATATGTTCTTTCCGTCGACTGCATGTGTTCTTCAGGATAAATTGGGTGCCGGTATGGTGCCGGCTTTTGATATAGCTGTTGCATGTTCAGGTTTCATTTATGGTTTGGCGATAGCCGATAACTTCATAAAAAGCGGGATGTATAAAAAAGCGCTGGTAGTAGCTGCTGAAAAATTATCCTCAGTTACTGATTGGGAAGACCGTTCTACTTGTGTGCTTTTCGGTGATGGTGCCGGAGCGGCCGTTCTCGGTGAAGTTGAAAAAGGCGGAATACTGGGAGTTTCGCTTGGTGCGGACGGAAGCAAAGGAGATCTTTTGCAGCTTCCCGCGGGTGGATCACGTATGCCGGCTTCTATAATGACAGTAGAGAACAAATTACATACGATAAAGATGGAAGGGAACGTTCTTTTTAAACATGCGGTAAAGATAATGGCGGATGCAGCGAAGAGCGTCACGGAACCTTTAGGACTTAAGGGTGATGATATAGACATTATAATTCCTCATCAGGCTAATCTGCGTATACTTAATGCCCTTGCAAAACGTATGGGAGTCGATCCTGAGAAGAAAGTGTACCTGAATATAGAGAGATACGGAAACATGTCGGCAGCTTCGAGTGCGGTAGCATTGACCGAAGCCGTTGAAGTGGGCAGGATTAAAAAAGGCGACATAATACTCATGGATGCGTTCGGCGGCGGATTAACGTGGGGCGCGTTGGTTATAGAATGGTGAGTATAGACAATAGACTATTGACCATAGACTATTGACAGAGATTGACCGATGTGCGAATTCTCTCCGTCAGGTTACATAATACCATGTAAAAAAGAATACAACAGATGCAAGAATACGGGACTTATGCTGCAAGCGTTTTAAGGATAAGAACCCAGAACTAAACATCACTTTTTATATAAAATGGTATAACCGCCGGATATTAACAAGCAATAGAGACAAAACGCTTGATGTTACATTAACAAAATCACTACACAATCGCGAATCAAACGTGGACTGTTATTAACAAAATAATTACACAATCGCGAACCAAAAATAGGATGTTTATGAAAAAATATGGATTATTATTTCCGGGGCAGGGGTCTCAGACGGTTGGTATGGGGAAGGCTTTGTATGAAACTGAGCCAGCGGCTAGATGGGTTTTTGACAAGGCGAATGAGGTTCTGGGAAGAGATATAAAGAAGCTTTGTTTTGAGGGCCCCGAAGAAGATCTTGCCTCGACAGCTAATAGCCAACCTGCGATATTTACTACAAGTATTGCCACACTTAACGTTTTAGCGGAAAAGATCAAAGGTGCTCCGGTGGGGGATGAAGATAGAGAGATATTTTCATCCGAAGATATTGTCCGAATAGGCAGCATTAGTATGGGGCTGAGCCTTGGTGAACCTACGGCTCTTGTGGCGTCTGGAGCTATGAGCTTTGAAGAGGGGTTAAGATTTGTAGCTAGTAGGGGACAATATATGGAGGAAGCGTCTCAGAAAAATCCTGGGAAAATGGCTTCCATAATAGGTCTGGAATTAGACAAAGTAGAAGAAGTATGTAAGGGTGTAGGTTGTCAGGTGGCAAACCTGAACTGTCCCGGACAAGTGGTTATTTCGGGTCATGCAAGCAGAGTGGAACTTGCCTCAGAACTTGTCAAGAACGAAGGCGCTAAAAGAGCGATAATGCTGAAGGTTAGCGGAGCATTTCATTCGGAACTTATGTCGGATGCAAAAGAGAAACTTAAGGCCATGTTGGAAACAGTAGTTATGAATGAGCCTAGTATAGAGTTTATAAGTAATGTCGATGCTGAAGTAACTAAGGATCCCGAGAAGATAAAGAGCAATCTTGCTGATCAGCTTGACAGCAGGACCCTATGGGAAAAGTCCGTGAAGAAAGCTATTTCATTAGGAATAACAGATTATCTTGAGATAGGCCCGGGAAAAGTTCTTAAGGGTTTATTGAAAAAGATCGATAGTACGCTTACAGTCACTCCTATACATAATTTGGAAGATATAGACACTCTCTTCGAAGGTTGAGAAAGTCCCCTCTAACAGCAAAATAAGCCTTTTTAGGCCTATTTCCTGTTCTGTTCGGTCTCGTTTCCACATGAATGGCCTCAATAAAAGTTAAAGATAAAAAAGTAAGAATTCTTCCTTTCTTATTTCTTAATTGCTATGGTATACTTGTGATGTCTGGAAAAAGGTTAAAAAGGCGGGAGTCTCTAATAACTTTTAAAAACAGTTTAGTCCTAGAAGAGCAGTACAAAGTGGTGCAAAATGAAGAAAACAATTAAAAAGAAAATAACGGTGATCTTGGTAATAGCGGTATATTGTTCTACAGCCTTTTCAGAACAATCTGCTTCTGCTGATGCCAAGTTCCTAAGCCGTATAGCCAGAAAGCAGGCTTCTCTGGTAGAGATGGGGCAGAACTATGATGACATGAGAAAAGCTTTTGGTAATCATATGAAGGAACAAGATATGTCGGAAGAGGTATCTAGGGTTATGGAAAATGCGGCCTTAATGTCCGATTCAAAGTATACCGAAAGATTAGAACAGAAACTAACGGCTATAATTAAAGATTCAATAAATAGTGCGGACAGCCTGAGTATGCTGATGCCTAATCCTGCGCTAATGGGGACAGTAACACCGGAATCTGAAGATAAGTTGGAACGAACGGAAGAAAAACAAATATAAAGAAAGTATATTATACCGGGAATTAATTAGTGAGCATAGCGGAATTTTCTGCTATGCTTTTTTTTGCGATTTCGGAGAGTTTTTCAGTATTGGTCTTGGCTAGTATTATTTCTTCAATGACATCGGGATTAGCGATCTCTTTTAATGCTTCTTCAAGATATTCTATATCGTATTTACATTGATTGTCCATGAACTCTAGCCAGCCATTAAGTATCTTCACAGTTTCGGGTTTTGTCTCGCTCTTGGTGGATATGGCTATCATGAGTATACGGAAATAAGCTTCAATAGTGGTAAGGGTGGATGTTTCCATTTCAAAGATACGTTCTAAAGTTCTAAGATCGGCACCCCTTGTGTTTCTGATCTTATTAGGTATGACATTACCTTGTTCCGTTATAGAGTTTCTTAAAGCGAAGAATTGTTCGACCTGCTTAAAATCCTCGGAATAAGATAACACTGTCCCGGAGAAAATAAGGGATAACACTATAAAAAATGATACAATAATTTTCAAAACCCCACTCCTACCATAATGTGTATTATTATAATACGCTCTGATTAATATAATATAGCATATTCCTCACAAAAAACAATACTTTATGAAGGTAGATCGTTTCGCTTGGGGGTCTTGAGCTGTTTTATGAGATGATGGGAATCTTGTCTGCAGATTTTTAAAAAACAGAATTACATGCTATAATACTTATCATGAAAGACAATACAAAAAGCAAAGATGAACTGATCTTAGAGATAAAGCAGCTGAGGGAGCGTGTCGAGGAGCTAAGTAAGGGTTCTTTATTTGAAGAAGCCGAGCAGTATAAGACCTTGGGCGAGACTATTTTAGACGGTATTCTAATCATAGATTTTAAAGGCGTGATAATATATTCCAATGAATCTGCAGTTCGTATGTTCGGTTATGAAAAGGCTGATGATGGTATAGGACTCAACGTTTTTAAATTCTTAGCGCCAGAATACAGGTGGAGAGTAATCAAAGATCTTGTTCGTGTTTTTAGCGGAAACTGGGGTTTTGTCGCGGTTTATAAAGTTCTGACAAAAGACGGCGACCCTTTCTGGGTGGAAACATTAGGAAGAAAAATAAAGTATCAAGGAAAAGTCGCGGAACTTATAATATTGAGAAATGTTACCGAGCGCAGGGAAATGGAAGAGGCTATAGAGAATGCTAAACATGATCTTGAGAAAAAGGTGGAAGAGCGGACAGAAGAGATAAATAGAACGAATGAGGAATTGCAGCACAGCGTTGAAAAGGTAGAAAAATTATTAAAGGGGGCAATTGACGCTTTGTCTTCGGCGGTTGAAGCTAGGGACAGGTATACGGCAGGACATCAGGAAAGAGTTGCAAAACTGGCTTGTGCGATCGGCAGAAAAATGGGTCTTCCGGAAGAACAGATAAACGGTTTGTATATGGCGTCTGTAGTGCATGATATCGGTAAGATCCGCGTGCCCGCCGCATTGCTTAGCAAAGAGGGACCTTTGCTAAGGGAAGAGTATGAGATAATATATACGCATGCACAGTGCGGGTATGATATATTGAAGACAATAGAGTTTCCTTGGCCGGTAGCGCGTATTGTGCAGCAGCATCACGAAAAGATGGATGGGTCAGGGTATCCTCTGGGCCTGTCCGGTAAAAATATATTGCTGGAAGCCAGGATATTGGCCGTTGCCGATGTTGTGGAAGCCATATCTTTTCCAAGACCTTACCGAGAAGCCCTGGGGATAGATTACGCTTTAAGAGAGATATTCGAGAAAAAAGGCAACCTATATGATGTCGATGTAGTTGATGCATGTATATCCCTTTTCAGAGAAAAAAAGTTTACATTCGATTAAATTTAATAACAGGTAAAAAGGCATGTCTAAAATAAAGCTCGATCTTCATGATATATATAATAAAGGAAAGGCTATCGAATCTGAACTCAATCGGGTAGTTAATGAAGCCGTTGATAAAGGTATAACTACTATTGAGATCATTCCTGGAAAAGGCAGCGGCCAACTCAAAAAACGTGTACTGAGATTTCTTGAACAGAAACATATACGCAAGATGTATCACCGGATGGATAAGGACAGTAAAAACTGGGGTAGGTTGTTTATTTATTTGAGAAAGTGAAAAGTTTTTTGAATGCTACGCTTTCTCATCCTGAGGAGCGAAGCGACGAAGGATCTGTATAAAGACTTAATTAGAGATCCTTCGCTTTGCTCAGGATGAGGGGCCGAAAATATCCCGACCCCTCATTTATTTTAAAAAGAAATGAAAGGGAAAAAATGAGTTTCATTAAGATTAATAAGAAAAAGTGTATTAAATGCGGAGCATGTGTAGAAGTGTGTCCGAGAAGTATTTTGAGGATGGGAAAGGGCTGGGTGTCTCAAGCGGCTGAAAAGGCCGAACTTTTATGCATGAAATGCGGTCATTGCGTGAGCGTATGTCCTCAAGGAGCCTTTTCGTTACAAAAAATGCCGGCTTCTAAATGTGTTCCAGTGAAAGAAACTCTCAATATAACTCCTAAAGAAATTGTACAGTTTCTTAAAACACGAAGGTCCATACGTATATATAAAGGAAAGAAAGTCCCCAGAAGCCTTATAGAGAAAATTATAGGTGCCGCATGCTACGCTCCTACGGGTATGAATAGAGAAAACGTTAAGTGGAAGGTTGTATATGATAAGAGTGAAGTTGTAAAATTGAAAAATCTTACAGTTGAATGGATGAAGAGTCTCGTAAAAAAAAGAGATCGCATGGCACAGATGTATAGCTTTCCGGCCATGGTCGCGGCATGTGAAAGAGGTAATGACGTGATACTCCGGGATGCTCCGCACGTTATAATAGCATACGGACATAAGAGTGATCCCATTGCCGGAATATCGTCAATAATAGCTCTTTCAAATCTAGAACTGGCAATACATGGACATCAGCTCGGAGGATGTTGGGCTGGTTTTCTTGATAGAGCGATAATGAGCTATCCCAAACTACAAAAAGCATTGAAACTTCCCAAAGACCATCAGTCATACGGTTCGATGATGGTAGGCTATCCAAAATATAACTACAAAAGAATCCCACAAAGAAAACCCATAGATATCATCTGGTAATTTGTGAACAGTGATATGTTGACTATTGACTATTGTCTTTTTTTAGATTTTTCTAGACTCATCTTCTTATCCAGATCTCTCGGCTTCTCTGCTTCGCTAAAGCTTCGCAGAAGTCGCTCGAGATGACAGAAAGAGGAAATCGGTCATTCTCTGTCTATTGTCAATAGTCCAACATAGTCTCTCGTCCTTCGTTTCTCTACCTTCTGATTTCTAACCTCTGACTTCTAGTCTCTCATTAACAGGTAGACGCCCCCAATTTAACTAACCTCTGCTTTTTGTCCCCGCACTGCGAATATGATATACTTCTTAACATGCAAGTTCTCCAAAAAGAAGATAAAAGCGGAATAATATATAGAACCTGGAAAGCCAGATCTCCCGAAGCGATAGTGCTGTTAGTACATGGTATGGGCGCGCATTCGGCAAGATGGAATTTTCTGGGTAATTTCTTGATGAGTAAAGAGATATCTTCATATGCCATAGAGCTTAAGGGTTTCGGTGAGACAAAAACCCTTAAAGGGCATATAGATTCCTTGGACATATATTATGAGGATATTATTGCTCTCTATAATATAGCCCGTACGGAAAATCCCGGTAAAAAGGTGTATATCATAGGGGAAAGTATGGGCGCGCTTCTTTCTTTAGTCTTGATACAAAAAGAAAAAGATATTTGCAGCGGACTAATATGTATATCACCCGCATTTGTGAGTAAAATGAAAATGTCAGTTATGGATTATATAAGGATATTTTCTTCGGCAATTTGCTTTCCTCGTAAACAGTTTAGTCTGCCGTTCACTTCAAGTATGTGTACACGTGACGAGGAGTATCAAAGGGTCATGGATGCTGATGAAAGGGAGCATAGATTCGCTACATCAGGTCTCTTGAGTCGGTTGGCGTGTGTTCAGATGCGCATGGGAAATATCAAGGATCGGATAAATATGCCGGTATTATTCCTGATAGCCGGGCAAGATAAACTTGTTGATCCTGAGGCGAGTAAAAAAATATTCAAGCGCATTAAAGCGGAAGATAAAGGTATAATCGAGTATCCGGAGATGTATCACGCGCTTTCCATTGAAAAGGATAGAGAAAAAGTTTTTGAAGATATGTATGTATGGCTGAAAAAGAGGATATAAGTAAGGAGAAATTTAGTGAAATATATTTTAGCTATAGATCAAGGCACAACAGGTAGCAGGGCTATTATTTATGATAAAAGGGGGACTAAGGTCGTCAGCTCGTATCAGGAGTTCCCTCAAAAGTTCCCTAAACCCGGCTGGGTCGAACATGATCCGGTCGAGATATGGAAAAGCGTAAGAGATACCGTACATAGAGTTTGCAAAAAAGTTCCGACCGGATCCATAAGCGCTATAGGTATAACGAATCAGAGAGAGACTACAGTTATATGGGATGCAGAGACCGGTAAACCCGTTTACAATGCTATAGTCTGGCAATGCAGGAGGACCGGAGATAGATGCGCAAAACTGAAAAAGAAGAAAGGTGAGTCCGAGTTCTTTAAGAAAAAAACAGGATTACCAATAGATGCATATTTTTCGGCTACTAAAATAGAATGGATATTTAAAAATGTGCCCGGGACTATGGCTAAAGCAAAGAAAGGTAAGTTGCGATTCGGGACGACGGACACGTGGATATTATGGAAACTCACCGGAGGGGCGGTGCATGCAACTGACCCTACTAATGCGTCACGTACTATGCTTTACGATATCAATAAACTTAAATGGGACAGTTCTCTTCTAAAAAGATTCAATATATCTAAAAAAATAATGCCTGAAGTGAAACCCTCTTCAAGTATTTTCGGAAAAACTGTCAAAATAGGTAATCTTCCCGCAGGTATTCCCATATCGGGTATTGCAGGAGATCAGCAGGCCGCACTTTTCGGTCAAACGTGTTTTGAACCGGGCATGATGAAAAATACTTATGGTACAGGATCTTTTGTTCTGATAAATGCTGGGAAGAAAAGACCTGTATCTAAAAATGGACTTATTATTACTTTGGGATGCGGTGCTGATGGTGAGCCCGTGTATGTTCTTGAAGGAGCGGTGTTTGTTTCCGGGGCTGCAGTGCAGTGGCTTAGGGATGGTTTAGGGCTGATCAAAAGAGCATCGGATTCAGATAAGATGGCACGTGCACTTGATAATAATGAAGGCGTATATTTTGTTCCCGCGCTTGTAGGTATGGGCGCTCCGTATTGGGATCCCGACGCAAGGGGAGTTATAACTGGTATAACAAGAGGCACGAAAAAGGAGCATATTGTACGTGCTGCACTCGAAGCTATGTGTTATCAGACAAAAGATGTTATAGAAGCTATGCAAAAGGATACGGGACTTAAGATAAAAGATCTTAGGGTTGACGGTGGAGCGGCAGGGAATGATCTTTTATGTCAGTTCCAGGCTAATATACTTGGAGCTGATGTTATAAGACCAAAAATAATTGAGCTTACTTCTTTAGGGGCGGCATATCTTGCTGGTCTTGCTACCGGATACTGGAAGAATACATCTTCCATTAAAAAATATTGGAAAAAAGATAAAGTGTTTAAACCCCGAATATCACGAAAAGAAGCAGATAATCTGTACAAAGGATGGAAAAATGCCGTAAGTAAGGCACTTTCCGAGAAATAATATGAAAATACATGATGTTGTGATCATTGGCGGCGGGATTATCGGTACATCTATAGCACGTGAGATGTCTCGGTATAGGATAAAAATTGCTCTTATGGAAAAAGAAGAAGAGCTGGCGTTCGGTGTGTCGAAATCCAATAGCGGAATAATTCACCCGGGAACGCAGAATGATCCGAGTTCGCTTAAGGGAAAATTATGCGTACGCGGAAACGCGATGGTTCGTGAAATCTCCAAAGAACTGGGCATAGATCTTAAAGAGGTGGGCGAGCTTATAATTGCGTTTTCTGAAGAAGAAAAGACAAGATTATTAGCACTTAAAAAAGACGCTGATATTTTAGGAGTACCAGGAACAAGTATAGTCGATAATGTCTGGCTTAAAAAAAATGAACCAAATCTTAATGAAGCAGCAGTAGCGGCATTGTATGCCCCTACTGCTGGGATAATTAGCCCGTACAGATATGTTTACGATCTTGCAGAAAATGCCGCATGTAACGGAGTGGAAATAAATGTAGATACAGAAGTATTGGATATCGTCCGGAACTCGAAAAAGAGGGATAAGTATAGGTTTGAGATAGTGACTTCGAAAGGGACTTTCAGGGCAAACTATATAATAAATGCTGCCGGTCTTTTTGCGGATGAGATCGCTAGTATGGTAGGGATAGAAGATATTAAGATATCACCTCGCAAAGGTGAAGAATTTATTCTGGACAAGAAAAAAGAACATCTTACCGAACATCTACTTTTTCCTCTGCCATCAAAGAAGTCTAAAGGGATACTTGTTACGAGGACTTCTGATGGGAATCCAATGATCGGACCTACGGCGGTCGATATTGACGATAAATATGATATATCGACTTCGGATGAAGGCTTTGAGGAAGTCATTAGATCAGCGCAGAGATTAATGCCATCGATAAATGAAGGTGATATTATATCTTATTTCGCGGGGCTCCGGCCCGCATGCGGTGATGATTTCATTATAAGGTATGAAGATGATCTTCCGGGATTCATTAATGTTGCGGGGATACAGTCACCGGGTCTTACTGCGGCTCCGGCTGTTGCCGAAATGGTTTTGAATATACTTAAAACTAAAGGTTTCCGTCCGATGAGAAAACTGTTCTTTCATAAACATCGAAAGAGGACCATACATCTTTTTGATGTTACTTTTAAAGAGACAAAAAGGCTTATTGAAAAGGATTCGGAATACGGAGATATAGTGTGCAGATGTGAAATGGTATCAGCTAAAGAGATCCGGGATGCTATAAAACGCGGAGCTTCCACCATGGACGGAATAAAATTTCGTACACGAGCTCAAGCCGGGAGATGTCACGGAAGTTTTTGCACGTGCCGGCTTTTAGAAATACTCAAGGAAGAGACAAAAAAAAGTGCTACTGATATAACGAAACGTGGACCGGGATCTGAAATAGTCAAAGGGGTAAAAGGTGAATGAACGCGATCTTGTTATAGTCGGGGGAGGACCTGCCGGGATGGCAGCCGCTATATCGGCATATGAGAATGGTATTAGAGATATACTTGTACTTGAGAGAGATCAATTTTTAGGAGGAATACTCAATCAGTGTATACATACCGGTTTTGGATTGGAGTATTTTGATGAAGTGCTTACGGGGCCGGAATATGCTGACCGATTCGAGAAAAAGATCAGAGGAATATCCGGTATAGAAATTAGGTTGAGATCCTTTGTTGTCGACTTAACTGAAAATAAGGTAATTACCTATCTTATGCCCGGGAAAATAGAGACGGTTAAAGCCAGGGCGCTTATTATGGCTACGGGATGCAGAGAAAAAACACGTGAAATGGTACATATCGCGGGTACAAGGCCGGCAGGTATATTTTCTGCGGGACTTGCACAGAAATTGATCAATATTGAAGGATTATTGCCCGGGAAAGAAATTGTGATCGTGGGATCCGGTGATATTGGTCTTATTATGGCACGCAGATTTATATTGGAAGGCGCGAAAGTAAAAGCTGTTATTGAAGTGCAGAATGAAAGCCGGGGTCTTTTAAGGAACATGATACAATGTATAGAAGATTTTGAAGTGCCCATATATTTTAGGCATAAAGTCTCAAAGATTATCGGTCGGGATAGGGTGGAAAAGGTCGAGATAGCGGAATTAGATGGCGGTCCCGGCGGGAAAATAATATCAAAGAAAGTTATTGAATGCGATACCGTACTTATGTCGGTAGGCCTTATCCCCGAGAATGAACTTATAGAGATGGCGGGAGTTAGACTTGATAAAAATACTAATTCTCCAATATCAGATGAGACCAATAAAACATCTATCCCGGGACTCTTTGTATGCGGGAATGCGTTCAAGGTATACGATATTGTCGATACTGTTTCCAAAGATAGTGTAGAAGCGGGACGTATGGCGGCGAAGCATCTGGGGATAAAGGATGAAGGATAAGGGTAAAGGATGAAGGATTAAGGATGAAGGAGTTAGAGCGTCAGGTACTATAGTGAAAAAACAACCAAATCTAAACATGAAACAAAAAGAACGAACTAATGGAAAAAACAGATACTATGCTGCAAGCGTTTTAAGTAGAGGAATATGTAACTTTAAGGCACAGATATACGATAGGGCAGAACGGATAACTTAACAGGAAAACGAGACCAAAACGCTTGACGTAACTATAACAAGACAGCTATACAAGTGCGAGCCAGACGTGAGTAAATGAAGGATAAGGGATGAAAAAGAAGATAACATGTATAGAATGTCCTGTTGGGTGTTCCATTTTAGTGGATATCGAGGACTCAAAAATAGCCAAAATAAGCGGCGAGAAATGTCCCAAAGGTGAAAAATATGCTATAAGCGAGATAGAGAATCCTGTAAGAGAAGTTACTTCAACTGTAAGAGGCGAAGGTTTGTCTCTTAAACTTGTGCCTGTAAGAACTCGTGGAGCAGTACCTAAGGGTCGCATTATGGATGTCATGGAAGAAATAAGAAAAATAAAGGTTACTAAAGATTTGAAGATAGGCGAAAAAGTATCGGAAGATCTTTTGGGACTAGGAATAGATATTATCGCTACGCGTAAGGCGGATAAAAAATGACTAAAAGGGCCGTTTCAAAACGGCAAAAAGATATAGCACGTACTATAAGAAATGAGAAAGAAAAATATCCTTCCAAACTTAAAATATCAAAAATAAAAAAAAGACCTGCCCGGTAATAAAGTTGATATTTTGACATGTTTACTATCATCGGCTATACTAATAACAATAATTATCATTAGACAAGTAGCTGGGGTTTAAACCCCAGCTACAATTGTGGATAACTCTGGACGAGATGGTATGTGGTCTGTGGTTATATAACGACAAAATAGTCGGTAAGGGATACTCGTAATGTGAATAATATATTCATTTCTATAGTTGTTCCGGCTTTTAATGAGGCCAAGAGACTGCCTGTTTTTCTTGATAAGCTGATCTCTTATTGTGCATCCCAAAATAAAAGATATGAGATCATTATTGTAGACGATGGGAGTACGGATAGTACTCTAGAAGTGGTCGAGGATTTTAAGGATCGGTTTCAGGACCTCTATGCTGTAAAGATAAGAAAGAACAGGGGTAAAGGTTATGCGATCAAGAGAGGTTTCTTGAAAGCTCAGGGTGATATCTGTGTATTCCTCGATGCTGACGGATCCGTGACGCCGGATGAGATAGATAAGAATCTGCATTATATTACAGAAGGCGGATATGATGTCTTTATCGGTTCAAGAGTTTTGAAGAATAAAGAACAGGTCTTCGAAGCGAAATGGTACAGAAAACTTATGGGCAGAATATTCAACCTGTGCATAAAAATATTTCTTTTCAAAAACATAAAAGACACACAATGCGGGTTCAAAATGTTTAGAAGCGAAGTCGTAAGACCTTTATTTAAAAGGGTTTACTTGAGAGGTTTTGGGTTTGATATGGAAGTGTTGTATCTTGCGTTTAAAATGGGGTATAGGGTCAAGGAAGGGGCCGTATCATGGCATCATGTTGATGGTTCAAAAATAAATGTAATTTCTACTTCTTTAAGCATGTTCTTCAATATTCTTCAGATCAAGAACAGACATTATTTGAAAGATTATAGGTCCAGAGAGGAAAATAAGTGATAACGTCTAAAAATCGATATCAGAGTATGGTGGCCTGGAGTGTAGGTATATCAATACTTATCATGTTCTTCACAGGCTGTTCCGATAATAAAAAAACAGGTGTTTATCAGTATGAAAGAAAAGCCGATAAACATATAGAAGAAAATAGGTATGACCAAGCGATCTATATATTGCATGAGGGGTACGAGACTTATCCTGAAAGCGAGAAAATGCTTGAGAAACTTACTTCTGGATATATACGTTACGCGCGTTTTCTTGACGGAAAAGGCGAGATCGACGAGGCTATAAAGAAAATGGAAACAGCTCGTGAGATGGATGAGAAAAACAAAGCTGCAATGCAGGAGTTATCGTATCTTTATGCCAAGAAATCCGTCGAAGAATCCTCGGACCAAAAAACAGGAGAAGCTCTAGAACTTTCACTGAAAGCCGTAGATACGGCAATGCGATCTAAAAAAGTCCGAAAAAACACAGCAATATATTTTCATAATAGAGCAATAGAGGCCCTGCAAAAGAACGATGATAGAACAGTTCTTTTGTGCCTTAATGCTTCATATGTTTTGAGAACAAGCTTTGAAGTGCTTGATCTTTTAGGTCTGTATTATTACCAGAAAAACGATTTAGAAAGAGCTCTTTTTTACTGGGAGAAGGCCGTAAAGATAGATCCGGAGAGGGAAGGAATAAACGAAAAGATAGAGAAGGTGCGCCGGGAGATAGCATTCTCCGGTAGTAAGAGTGCACTGGAAACTGAATACTTTAATGTTCAGTTTTACGGTGATCATAATCTTGATGCCGAGAAATTATCGAAAACATTGGAACAAGTCTATGACGAGGTTGGAAACGACCTTGGGTTTTATCCTCCGAAAAATACGCCTATCGTTTTTTACAAAGAAAAAGATTTTAGAAATATATTCAAACAACCCGGTATTGTAAGAGCTTTTTATGATGGATCCGGAATACGGATATCGATCAATGTGGATATTGATGATCCGGTCTTTCCAAGCATTGTCGCTCATGAGTACACGCATGCCGTTATATCGATGATGACCAATAATGAATGCCCAATATGGTTGCATGAAGGCGTAGCTGTATTTGAACAGGCAAGATATACAAAACTTTCATTGCTATATTTAATGGGGGAGATCAAGAAGGGCAAAACGTTAACTTTGGAAGAAGTAAATGAGGGTTTTTCCGAAAAGACGGATAGTCAAAAGATAGCTTTGAGTTATGAAGCCGCATATACGGCGGTCCTGGTTATACTTGATAAATGGGGATGGGACGGTTTGAGGGGTCTAATGCACAATATGGGACGGGGAATGCATTATGCTAATGCGATGGATGAGGAGTTCTACATTTCACGTGAAGGATTTGAGAGTATCTGGAACGAATATCTAAAAAAACTATTTTTAGACTCAAACTGATAGGAAAACAATATTTTTCTTGACAATTAAGCATAAAAGAGTTAGAATAAGAAAAAGTTACAAGAGGGATAGATATGTATGAAGGTGCGGAAAGAAGAAAATACAAGAGAATCACTAGGCCATTTGTAGCAAGGTTTCGCATATTGACTGAAGATGGTGACGGAGGACTTTTTCCGGGTTGGGATATCGTAAATGTACAGGATTTGAGTGCTGGCGGGATATTATTTAATTATGACGACAGGATAGCCGAGGATTCTAAGCTGGAGTTCAAACTTAATATTCCTACGATTGACAAACCTGTCGGATGTGTAGGAAAGGTAGTGTGTGCGATAAAGGAACCTAATTCTTCACGGGTGCGTATCGCTTCGGTTTTTACCGAGATAGATTTTGTGACAAAGGATGAAATAAATAGATTTGCGGAAACAACATAAGTGTATTAGCGCAGGAAGGTGCTAGAGAAGAGAGAAAAAAATAGGGATGCCGTATGGCGCCCCTATTTTTTTTGTGTAAATAAGAATTAAAATTTATCAAAAGAACAGTCTTATCACTTTTTAGCCCCGCCCCTTGAGAGCATACTGGAAGCATGTTCTACCGCAATGTCACTTTCAGTGTCACCGGCCATCATTTCAGCTATCTCTTTTAGCCGGGCTTTATGATCAAGAGTTTCGACTTCAGTGAAGGTCCGTCCATTTTTTACGGTTTTCATGACCTTTTGATGTTTGTCTCCGAAAGAAGCTATTTGAGGAAGATGTGTGATCAAGATTATCTGACGATTCCCTGAAAGCTGCTTAAGTTTTTCTCCTATTACTGTACCCAGACGTCCGCCGATCTGCGCGTCTATTTCGTCAAAGATAAGTACGGGGATAGGGTCGACCTTGGTCAAGGCCTCTTTAAGTGCAAGCATGACGCGCGCAGCCTCTCCTGAGGAGACGATCTCGGCCAACGGCTTGAGATCTTCACCTTTATTAGGGCTTATATAAAAAACTGCCTTATCGGTTCCCGTAGAGGATAGTTCTGTTTTGTCTATCTGACACTTAAACTTTACATTTTTTATCCCAAGTTCCTTGAGTCCCTTTTCAATTGTGGATCTTAGAGCTATCGCGGTTTCAGATCGCTTTTCAGTAAGCGCCGAAGCGGCTTTTTCGGCCTTGATCAGTGAGGATTTGAGCTGCTTCTTGATATCGGCATCATTGTGCTCAAGATTTATGAGAAGGTCGTATTTTTCTTTAGCCTTTTGGTAGAAAACCATAACATCTTCAAGTGTGGGTCCGTATTTACGTGTGAGTTCATGGTAAATATCAAGACGTTTGTTTACTTCATCAGCTCGTTGAGGGTGGAAAGAAAGTTCCTCAAGATAATCTGTGATAAGAGAAGATAGATCCGAGGCGTCTTCTTGTATTCGTGATAATATCTCAGATAGGGGTGAAGTAGACTCGTCAGTAGAATTCAAAATATTCATAAAAGTAAAAGCTTGAGAGGCAATTTTGTTTGCCCCATTTTCTTCGTTATCAAAAAGTTCTAGAATGCTTGAGGCAGACGCGTGAAGCTTTTCTGCGTTATTTACCCGGGAACTTTCTTTTATAAGTTTTTCATGTTCGGTGATGTCTAGCGGGACCTGCTCAAGTTCTTTGATCTGATGTGATAATGTATCTAGCTCTCTTTCGCTGTTTGCGGACAGTTCTTCCAATCTTATAGATTCTTTTTTGAGGGTAAGATAAGAGTCAAATGTTTTGGAATATATTCCCATTTTATTTTTTATATTGGAGAGCGCATCCAGCATTGAGAGATGATTACTTTCTGATAAGAGCATTTGATGATCATGGGGGCCATGTAGGTCAACCAATCGGTTCCCTATAGATTTTAACTGTCCGACAGTCACGGTACGACCGTTTAGCTTATTCTTACTGCGTCCGTCAGGTAGAAAAGTGCGACTAATTATCAAGATGTTTTCATCGTCATCGATATATTCTGAAAATAAAGGATTTATGGATAAAAATTGAGAAGAAAGATCCAGTACCGCTTCGATCATGCATGAACTATTAACGTCATGTATGTGAGACGAACTGAGTTTACCTCCGAGGGCCACCTGAAGGGCGTCAATTAATATGGATTTACCCGCACCGGTCTCGCCGGTGAGAATATTGAGACCTTTATCAAAATCCACGGTTAATTGGTCTACTAGCCCGAAATTTTTAATAATAAGATTAGACAGCATAGTATTTTCAAACATATTCTACCATTAGATAATAATTTTTCAAATCATATTTGTAATTAGGGACGTCCCCAATTAAACGGGTTAAACATGAAATAGTTAGCAAAAAGAGTTTACATATTATGCACAAGGGTATTATAATAGTGGTGTTAGTAGTTTTAAAACCAAGATAAACTGGAGGATATGTGAATCGTATAAAAAACAATATTTTCAGCAATATCCTATCAATACTCGTTTTATTTACGTTCTTGTCTTCAAATCTCACCATAGCTAACGGTACCGAGCTATCTTATCAAAATATTTCTCCTCCATGGATAATGGCCGCGTCTCCTTCACCCGGGAGAGAAGCTTTTCAGCGGCAAGTTCTGTCTCATTGGACATACAATTATGTGTTTCTAACCATATCTAAATTTCTCTTGGAAAAACGCGGAGAAACAGAAGAATTGAAAAGTTTCTTAAAAGAAGCATTATCGGGAAGAGAGAAAGAAATAAGGGATATGTATGTTTTTATTGATGAGGTCACGGTCGCGAGAGATAAGGTAAGGATACTTTTCAAAAAGGACGGTAAAAGGGGCGTAGCCGAAATATGGAGAGCTCCGGAAAATGAAGACCAAAAATTTGTTATCATGATAAGACCCGATGAAGTGAACGCTTCCGGTATCGGAGAAGGTCAGGATAAGGATAGGCGTTTTGATATATCGCGGATGTCAGTTGCTTCTCTTTCTCTGGAAGGCTTTATTCCCGAACTGAAAGAAAAAGAAGCGATAGAGGCAAACACTAGAGGGGGCTTGGGTGCGTATGACGGGGATAAACAGGAAGGGCTAGCCCGGATCGGAGCTGCTGGTATGGGTTTTCAACCCGGATACGCGTTAGGATCTATAGACGGAGAGATCACGAAGGTCGATTATAAAAAACTTGCTGAAGAAGGAATAATAGAAGCCGTGGATACCGGTGATGAAGCTCTCGAGGTTTGGGCCGGTGCGGAAGACAACCTGGTAACTGGGGAACACTACGATAATAATGTCAAGACCAGGGTAGAGGTATACAGGGTGAACCGCGGAGGGACCTGGAAATATATCTTTGTTTCCGATGTTTTTGACAGGTTATACGCGGACGGATTCCTGCACAGGTTCATGCAACAGGTGGTATTCGGTAAAGCGGTATATGTGTTCATGAAAAAGCATAATGTAAGGCCGGATATCATTCATCTAAACGAGACCCCTCCAGTTGTCGCCGCCATGTTAATAAGGGCCGATGAAAATTTTAACGATACCGCTATAGTCTATACTAACCATACTCTTGTCCCTGCTGGCTTTCATGATCAGAGGTTCAGCCGTAGGCGAATAGGACTGGATGTGGGGCGTATGGAATATCTTATGGGACTTCCAGAAAATAAAGTCGATAATTTTAGGAAATTTTTTATGAGGAATGGTAATACGGTGGATTTCTGTCACGCGGCAATGAAAATAGCGGATGTCATAAACGCGGTAAGCGATGAGCATGCTGAACGAACCGTAAAACTATTTAGGGACGAATATGGGGTAGATCTTGAGGGTAAAGTAATCGGGGTCCTTAACGGTTCCGGAGAGGAATGGGTCAGTGCCGGTCTGAAAGACTTGATGGAAAAAGGGAGCCTGCCTACAGCTGACGAGATATGGGAAAATCACGAAGCCAATAAAGGCGAGGTGTATGAGGAAATAGAGGAACGTACTGGCATAAAGTTGGATCCGAAAAAACTTACTATGTGGGCGGTGCGTAGGATAGTTGAATATAAGAGCCAGTATCCGGTCCTTCGGTTCATTGTGTATATTCTGTGTTCAAGCAAGGAAGAATCCTTTACCCGCGAGAGACTTATGGAACTGTGGCGGCGGGATATGCCAGCTCTATCAGGAAAATATGCCGGAAAGGTCTATAATAAAGATATAGAGAGGACCGCGGAACACATACTGGATAGGCTTTTCGCCGGCAGGGATACTATAAACGGTCTTGATATGCAATTAGTTATAGGAGGGCCAGAATATGAGAAAGATTGGGGAAGACAATTCCGTAAATGGATGAGGGATATCCCGGAGATCAACGGGAACGTGGTGTTTTTGGAAAATCATGAACCAAGTCTTCTGTATACGCAGGCCATAGCTTCGGATATATGCATCAATATGCCCAGACCGTTCGAAGAAGCTTGCGGAACCTCCGACCAGCGCAGTGCCCGCAACGGCGGCGTTAATATCGCTTTAATGGGGGCGGGTCCGGTCGAGTGGATGAGGGAATATAATGAAAAGACCGGCAATGGTAGCGGATTCTTCATCGGGCCGTATCTACGTGAGACCGGGGACGGTGCAGAGGCCGATCTCAAAAGTTTTTACAATAATGCACCCGTTGATGTTCTCCTGAAAGCCGAAAAAGCTTCGGGACTTTTCAGGAGAAGAAGCAAACTTAAATGGAAAGGGCTTATGCTCAATGCTTTTATGGACAGCACTTTCGGGCTGGACAAAAAAGCGGTTACCGCATATGCTATGGAGGAAAGATATGCTAGTCTGGTATATCGTAACGCTATTGCCGAAAGAAGAGGCATAGATAGTGTCAGAAAAAAGGAGAGGACCTTGCTGGAACAATTGCTTGAACCGGATATGGAAAAAGAACCCGTAAAATATACAGCGTATAAGGTAGCCGGTCTTATTGGCAAGGATAATATTGACGATGCGGTCAGAGAATTTTGTATTAAGTATTTGAGTTCCAATGAAGAGGGAAATGACTTTACTGTCAAGATGTTCAACATGTTGATAAGCGCGGCTGACAAGGATAAAGGAGTCATTGGTAGGATCAGAGAGTTTTCTAAGGGGATAAAGCAAGAGATTAGAGAAGTTATAACAGATCCTGAGGCATTATGGTATTTTCAGAATATAATAGGTCAGGCAGTTGTTATCTTGTCTGCTGTAGAAGACGGGATAAAAGGTGCCGGAGAGATGAGGGTAACTAATGATTCCGGTAATATGCTGCAAGCGGGAGATAAAGACAGAGGCCAAAGTTTTATAGATGAAAGTAGTATTCCAACGGGACTAGGGTCGGCCGGTGCGGAGGGTATGCCGGGTGCATATGACAGGGGATATGAGACGTTCAAGAAATTGGGCGACAATATCCTGGAAGACTTGGTATATGGTCG